>CALMTT010000288.1 GCA_937872615.1 uncultured Verrucomicrobiaceae bacterium
CAGCAGACCGGAGGCCACTGTCCAGGTGTAAGGCGCGGTGCCGCCGCTGACGGAGAGGTTTTGACTGTAGGCGGCATACTGCGTGGCATTCGGCAGGCTGGCCGGTCCGATGGTCATGGCGGCGCAGGCCACGGTGATGCTCAAAGCACTCGTCGAGGAGCAGTTCACGGCATCGGTGGCACGCACCGTGAAGCTGTAGGTGGCAGGCGCGGCAGTGATGGTGCCGCTGATCAGGCCGCTGTTGCTCAGGCTGAGGCCCGGGGGCAGTGAGCCGCTGGCAATCGTCCACTGATACGGTGCGGTGCCGCCGGTGGCGCTGAGCTGCTGCGAGGGATAGAGCACGTTCTTGGTGCCGGCGGGGAAGACCGGGGCCGTGATGGCGATCGACGGGCAGTTCACCACGATGGGCACGACCTTCGTGTTCACGCAGCCTGCATTGTCCGTGGCGGTAACGGTGATGTTGTAAGTGCCCGGCGTGCTGGTCGGCGTGCCGCTGAGGATGCCACCGGCGCTGAAGGTCATGCCCGCGGGCAGCGTGCCGGTGTAGCCCCAAGTGACGGGCACATTCGCGCCGCTGGCGGTGAAGGTCTGCGCGGCATAGGCGCTGTATTGCGTGGCCGCTGGAATGGTCGCCGGGCCGATGGTGACCGTGGGGCAGGTAATGACCCAATTGAACGACTGATCGACCACGCAGCCGTTCACATCGGTAGAGCGGATGGTGAAGACATAGGTGGCAGGCGCACCGGTGATGGTGCCGCTGAGGACGCCGCCGGTGCTGAGCGTCAAACCAGCCGGGAAGGCCCCGCTCGGACGCGAGTAGGTGTAGGGTGCCGTGCCGCCGCTGGTCGTGAAGGTTTGCGAGAACACGCTGCCCTGCTGCGCGGCTGCGAGCGTCGTGGGCGAGAGCGAGAGCACCGGGCAGGTGACACGCAGCGTCATGGCCTGCGTGGCGGAGCAATTCGAGGAGTCACGCGCACGCACGGTGAAGCTGTAAACCCCCGGCGTGTCATTCAGCGTGCCACTGAGCACTCCGGCGGTGCTGAGGCTCATGCCCGCGGGCAGTGTGCCGCTCGCGAGCGTCCATGTGTAAGGCGAATTCCCTCCGAGGGCGGTGAAGGTGGCGCTGTAGCTGGTGCCACGCATGCCATCGGCCAGCGTGGCGGGCGAGATGGTGATCACCGGGCAGGCGCGGAGGCCGAAGTCGATGGTGGTTTCGCTGTTCGATGTTCCGGTAGTGCCAGGTTCGACACCGGGAGTGAGCGTGAAGACCATCGAGTTCACGTCGGTGCCCGCTCCATTGGGCTGCGAGCCGTTGTTGTCGTTGTTCACGCCGTTGTCGGTCGTGACCACGGTGCCGGAAACGAGCGGGAAGGAGGTCGTCGGCGTGATGCGGACGTAATAATTGCCCGGGGTGTAAACGCGGAAGCTGTAAGCGCCACCGGAGGCCGTGGAGGTCGTTTGAAGCACGGTGTCCGCATTCGCCGCGGAACCGCCGACAGCGTTGTCAGCGCCCGGATTCATGAGTTCGACCTGCACGCCGGTGATGCCGCCGCTGGTCTGCTCCGTGCCGCTATCACGAAGGCCGTTGTTGTTGGCATCATTCCAGACGACGTCACCCACGGTGAAGCCGGTGAAGAGGCCGAAATCGACGGTGGAGTCGGCGCTGCGGCCGTCACCATCCACGAGGGCATCCGGCTCGTCGTTCACGGCGAGGTCGATGACCGGGCTGTTGATGCTGGTGCCCACGCCGCCGGGCTGCGAGCCGTTGTTGTCGTTGTCGATGCCATTATCGCTGATGACGACATTGCCACCGGTGGCCGGATAAGTGGCATTCGGCGTCACACGGACGAAGTACTTCCCAGGCACGAGGTTCGGGAACTGATACGCGCCCGTGCTCGAGGTGAGCAGGGAGGCTCCCACCTGCGTGTCCGCGGCGCTGCCAGTGCCGCCGATGGCATTATCCGTGCCCGGATTGAAGAGCTGAACGGTCATGTTCGGGATGCCAGCCTCGCTTGCGTCCTTGATGCCGTCGAGGTCGGTGTCAGCCCACACAAGGTTACCGATGCTCACCCACGGCGAGATGGGGCAGGACTGGGTCACGATGACGAAGACGCCGGAGGGATCCGTGTCGAAGCTGCCTTCGGTGGTGCTCGACGGCGTGTAGGAGTAGGCGGTGAGGGCACCGGAGGCGTTGTAGGTGGGAGCCGTGCTGAGATCCACAGTGCGGAGGCTGATGCCGGCATTGTCACCGAAGAGCATGCCTTCCCACTGGAGCTGATCCACACCGATGCCGGTCCAGTTCGCGCCGTTGTTCACGCGGCTCATGTCGATGGTAAACTGGAAACGCACGGGCACGCCGGACTCGGAGACGCTCATTTGCAGCACATCAGCCGCGGTGGTGCTGCCGGGCGCGGTGGAGAGGAGGATGTTCGAGGCTGTCTGCCAGCTTCCACCGGCCAGGGTGGTGTCGAAGCGGTAGAGCGTGATCTGCGGCGCGGCGCGGTTGAAGCCGTCGAAGTAGAGAATGGCGTGGTTGCCATCACGCGGGTTAGGTCCCGTGCTCACGAGCAGGCAGAAGCTGTCCACCTTCTTGCCGGACATCTGCTGGAAGGTGGCGTCGAGCTTCAGGCGGCTCAGCGCGGCGTCGTAGGTGAGATCGAAGTTGCTCACGTAGGCGATGTTGGCCGCGTAATTGAAGTCGTAAGGCTGGTCCGGTGTCCAGTCAGCCACGGCGGGGAGCAGAGCGCCATCCAAGTCGGTGTCAGCAAGGATGAAGTTATAGCAGCCGGTGGCACTCGGTCCGCTGGCCTTGAAGCCGAAGTCCACCGTCATGTCCCCGTTGTTGTCATCCGCGTCGTCGAGCGTGTTGAAGGCACCTGTTTCCGTTCCGGCATTGAGCGGCTCGGCGGAGTCGGACACGGTGATGAGGGCGCTCGTGATGCCGTTTAGGGATGGCTGGGCGTTGTCGATGCCGTTGTCATTGCCATCGACGTTGTCATCTACGTTGTCATCGGTCGGAAGAGCAGGCGAGATGGAGACGGTGTTCACCAGCGCCTTGCCCACGCCGAACTCTGAGGCGGGAATGCGGACGAAGTAGCCGCCCGGCAGGACATTGGAGAAGATGTACCGACCACGCGTGCTGCTACCGGTGCTCGTGGTGGTGCTGGTGACGAAGACGCCGCTGCTGTTGTAGAGCTCCACACGCACGCCGCCCATGCCCTCGCCGCTGTCGAAGCGGCCGTTTCCGTTCGCATCCTTGTAAACGAGGTTGCCGATGCTGTTGAAGGTGGGCCGCAGGCCGAAGTCGAGCGTGTTGTCCGTGTTGCCGCCGAAGGGCGCCACGAGGTTGCCGGGCTCGGTGAGGGCCGAAAGCGTGATCACCGGCGAGTAGATGGGCTGAAAGGTCGCTGACTGGCTCACGCCGTTGTTGTCATTGTCGATGCCGTTGTCCGCGTTGCTGCTGGTGGAGCTGCGGCGCGGGTGGGTGATCGGCGGCGTGAGCTTGATGTAGTATTTTCCAGCCGAGAGACCGGCAAAGCTGTAGAGGCCGTCGGCTCCCGTGATGAAGGTGGTGCCCACTTTGACGTCGTTGCCATTGTTCACCGTGTTGTCCGTGGAGCTGTAGAGCTCGACCTGAGCTCCTTCGACGCCGCCTTCACCAGGATTGACGACACCGTTGTTGTTCAAATCGCTGAAAACGAGGTTTCCGAGCACGAGCGAGGCGCAGAAGCCGAAGTCGATGCTCATCTCCTGGTTCGTGC
>CALMTT010000289.1 GCA_937872615.1 uncultured Verrucomicrobiaceae bacterium
AATCGAGCCGGATTCCTTGAAAGCGTAAAGATACCGGCAGTCCACGACCTCGCCGGGTTTGGGGATGTCGTGGTTCGGCGGGATGGTGACATTGCCCGCAAGCCGCACCTTGCCGTTTTCCCACAGCATCAGTGACACGCTGCGTTTGTCGTTGAGCTTGGTGACGATGAAGGAAGCCGTCTCGTGGAACTTGTGCTTGAGCTGCGTGCCACCCGTGCCCGGGCGTCCTGAAGTATAGGCTGCCTCCACGTGCTTGAAGACAACTCCTTCCCTGCCCTGCTCTTTGAACCGGTGGAACCACTCCTTCTTTTCCGGGAAGCAGTAGGCTGGCACCAGCTTGAGATGGGGATGCTCAAAGGCATCAAGCATCTCAAGCAGGCGGAAGTAGCGCGTGGCAAAGGCACACGTGCGGATGTCCTCGCCACCGATGAAGAGCAGGTCGAACACATGCAGCGTGTCTCCCACAGCCTCGCCGTCGATGAGGAAATCATGACGGTAGCGTGCGGCACTGTCGGCGATGGCCTTCGGGATGGAAACCTCAAGGCCCAGGCGGTTGATGCCGGTGATGAGGCTGCCTTCTTTGCGGATGAGCAGACGACGGCCGTCCATTTTCTCCTGCATCCAGTGCTCGCGGTCGTGGATGAGATCCTCGACGCGTTCTTCGATGACAGGATTGAGGAGCTGGCATTGAATGCCGGTGGCTTGCGCCGCCTTCTCCGTGTGCTGGTAGCGCGTGCCGTCTTCTCCAGGTGTGTAGCCTTTGGCGGTCTTTTCACGCACGAGCTTGTCGAAGAGCATCTTCGCCTTGGGGTAATCGACGGGTGAGGTGGTCTTCGTGCCGGTGGTGAGTGTGGAGCCACGACGGCCATACGCAAAGTGAACCATGTGGCCGCCGCCCTGGGGCTGAATGCTGGCCTGATACACTTTGTCGGAGGATCCCTCGCGGTAATAAAGGGTGATGGATTCCATGGGATTCATGAAGGGGAAATGCAAAGAGCCGGACCATCCTGTGATGATCCGGCTCCTGGAAGGTTGAGGTTGTTGATTTTGACTTACTTCATCAGGCATTGGGCAATGCGGGCGACAGCCGCGCAGATGACCCAGATGGTGGTGCCGATGATGTCGAAGAGGGTGGTGATGATGGATTGGAACATAATGATAATCATGAGTGAGGGGTTGAGGTGGGTCAGTGCCAGTGACGGCACTCGTTGAAGAACTCGCAGCTCGCGCAGTGCATCCCTGGTGAGGGAACAAACTGCCCGTGCTGAAGTCCGTTGAGGTAGGATTCCATTTGCCGATACAGCCGGGATTCCTGCTGCTGGCTCATGGGTGGC
>CALMTT010000290.1 GCA_937872615.1 uncultured Verrucomicrobiaceae bacterium
GTGTGCAGGCCTTTGTCATCCGGCCCGGTGCGGCAGTAGCCATCGCGGTAAAAACCGGTCATGGGATCATTGCAGCAGCCTTTGAGAGGAGTTCCGAGGACGTTGGAGGGCATGGGCAAAAGGATGGTGGATTGGTGGATGAGTGGATGGATGGAAAAGAGCTACTTCGCGCCTTTGCGCACGATCTGGCCGGGACGTTCGTCGGTGAGCTTGGCATCGCGGAGGACGGGGCGGCCGTTGACGAGGACATGCGGGATGCCTTCAGCATAGTGATGCGGGTCGGAGAAGGTGCTGGGATCGGTCACCTTGGCGGGATCGATGAGCACGATGTCGGCAATGAAGCCCGGCTTGAGCTGGCCGCGGCCTTCGAGCTGGAACGTGGTGGCTGGCAGGCTGGTCATGCGTCGGATCGCTTCCTCCAACGTGAGCAGTTTCAAGTCGCGGACATAGCGGCCGAGCACGCGGGCGTTGTTGCCGTAGCTGCGAGGATGCGG
The DNA here is from genome assembly GCA_937872615.1 of uncultured Verrucomicrobiaceae bacterium. GTDB lineage: Bacteria > Verrucomicrobiota > Verrucomicrobiia > Verrucomicrobiales > Verrucomicrobiaceae > Prosthecobacter. The sequence goes on from CALMTT010000290.1 coordinate 495, forward strand.
CACGTCCTGACCGAGCACACGTGGGCCGCCATCGCTGGCGATCATGGTGAGCGGATGCTTCAAAAAGGCCTGCAGGTCCGCTTCGTTCATGCCGTGGAAGATGGCGCTGGCACCACCACGGGCTTCGAGATCGAGGATGGTCTCGATCTGGTCTTCGAGCGTGTCATTGCCACGAAGGATTTTAGCAGCCTCGGGAATGCTCTTGCCGTTCAACTCAGGATTCATCACGGTACGGGCGATGACGGCATAGGCGTAATCTTTGCGCCCCTGCCTTTCCCGCATCTCGGCCATGCCTTTAAGGGTGTTTGCCTTCTCCACGGGATCGGCGAGGCGCTTCACAAAGTCCTCCCGCGTGCCCTCTAGCGCCGAATCGGGGATCGTCTGGCGCAGGCCGGTGCTGCTGGCGGTGTAGGCGTATTGATCGTGCGTGATCTTCAATCCCTCCGCACGCGCCTTGTCGAGCACGGCGAGGACTTCAGCGGCTTTTCCCCACGCTGTTGGGCCGCTGAGTTTGATGTGCGAGACCTCCGCGCGGCATCCGCTCTCCTTTGCGATGCGCATCAGCTCGTCGAGTGCCTCAAAGATCTTCACCGTCTCGTAGCGCATGTGGCTGACGTAGATGCCGTCATGCTGAGCCACGACCTTGGCGAGTGCGATGATCTCATCCGTCTTCGCAAACGAGCCCGGCACATAAATGAGGCCGGTGCTCATGCCCACCGCGCCGTCCTTCATGGCCTGATCGACGATCTGGCTCATCTTCGCGAGCTGCTCAGCATTCGGAGCCCGGATGAAGCTGCCGCCCATGCCTTCCTTTCGCACCGAGCCATGGCCGATGAGCGTGCCGACATTCAGCGCGGGTTTCGCGGCCTCGATCTCGCGGAAAAAGGTGCCCACGTCCGTGCGCGAGTTGCCGCAGTTGCCTGTGATGATCGTCGTCACGCCCATGCGCAGGAAGTTTTCCGCCACCGCATTGCCGCAGATGTCCTCCGAGTGCGTGTGGACATCGATGAAGCCCGGCGCGGCCACGAGTCCGCCAGCGTCCAGATTATCCTCCGCCGTGCCGGTGAACTCCCCGATGGCCGCGATGCGCCCGTCTTTGATGGCGATGCGCCCCTTCGTGAGCGGCACGCCGGTGCCGTCAGCGATTTGAGCATTCTCGATCATGAGATCAAAGTCCGCCGCATGGGCAGAAAGGGCAAAAAGCAGGAGAAAAAGCCGGAGCATGGCCGCTACTCTGAACGTTGGGACGTTTTGTGAAACAGGTAATCCACCGCAAGAGGAAGGATTTCCGCAAGAGGTCCTCAGATCAATCCATTCGTTTGCCGAATGCCCTGACTGGCAAGCGAATCTTGTCGGCAGGCAAATCTGAGAGCCGGTTTAGCAAGAGGCCCGCAAGAGATAGTTTTTTGATTGGGACGCCTCTTGCGGAAATCCGTCCTCTTGCGGCGATCCACATTAGGTCGGCCCGGAAGGAAAGGCTTGCCAAGCGAGAAGCGGAGTCATCGCGGCAGCTTGCCCATGACCGCTCTCGCCATACACCGCATCATCAGTGATTCTTCATCGGGCAGCGGCGGCGGCGGAGCGAGGGGGAAGCCAGATCTGGAGGTGTTCGTATTCGTGGTCAGCCTCGATAAAGCCGAGTCTGCCCGCCAGACGCAGCGGCCAGTGCCCGTGTCGATCAGTTCATGGCTGGCGCTCAGTCTGCGCGTGATCGATTCGGAGTTGTGATATTCGGTGATCTGCTCGCCACGGCTGCAAGAGCTGCAGCAACCGCTGCGGCACGATCCTCCACTGCGACATGACTTTGTCGTTCCGTTCTCTGTCACGTCGCCGCAGGAGCACGAGGAGTATTCCGTGCGCGTTGACCTCCACAACCGGCTCCGACGCAACACATCGCTCCCAGACAGGCGGATCCACAGCAGGTAATGAATGCCATGCACGTGCGCATCGGAGACGAAGGCTGGCGTGAGCCGGCTGCCGATACGCACCGACGGCCTCGATGCCAGTTTGGCAGGCGGCGTTCCTGCCAGCTTCATGGCTTCTTCGGGTGCCAGAACACGTGATTTCCTTAGCCTGCGCTGCGCCAGGATGCCTGTGTCCTTCACAATCTCAGCCTCCATCACCTGTCCCGGATACGTGGCGCTGCTCTCAGCCGCAAAACCGCCAACCGCCACGGTTTTGCCTCGCAAGACCGCCTTGGGCAGATCATTCACGACCACATTCACGGTCGGTCTTGAGCCACAACTCACGAGCAGCAGCGAGAGAGACAGAGGCATTGCTAGGAGAGAAGGACTCATGGCGAAAAAAGGCCTTCCGACGGCACGCGAACTGCCTCTATTCAACTCAAAGCGCATCGTCACCGCTCTCGCAGGAAAGGCTTGCCAAGCGAGAACCGGCTTGGCATGGCTAGCCACCTCATGATTGACCTCAAAGACAAGAAAATCGCCGTCCTGAAGGGCGGCCCCGGCTCGGAACGCGCGGTGTCACTCAAGACCGCGGAAAGCGTGGTGGAGGCCCTCGGCACGCTCGGGGCGCAGGTGGTCGAGGTGGATGTCACCGGGCCGGATTTCGACGTGCCTGGCGATGCCTTCATCGCGATGAATTTGATCCACGGCACCTTCGGCGAGGACGGGCAGATCCAGGCCATCCTCGAGGCCAAAGGCATCCGCTACACCGGCGCCGGGGTTGAGAGCAGCCGCATCGCCTTCGACAAGAAATTGAGCAAGGAGCGCTTCATCGCCGCCGGCGTGCCCACGCCGCGTTCGCAGGTCTATCCGCTGGATGGCAGCGCGAAGCTCGAGATTGGCTTTCCGCTCGTCGTGAAGCCACCGCGTGAGGGCTCCAGTGTCGGCGTGCACATCTGCCATCATCAAAGCGAGTTCGACGCGGCCATCGAGGACGCGAAGAAGTTCGGCAGCGACACTTTGATCGAGGATTATGTCGCCGGGAAGGAGCTCACCGTGGGTGTGCTCGGTGATCAAGTGCTGCCCGTGATCCACATCGAGCCCGTGGACGGCTTTTACGACATCAACAACAAATACCCGTGGATGACCGGCAAGGGCAAGACGCTCTACCATTGCCCCGCGCCCTTCAGCGAAGCCGTCACCAAACAGATCCAGGATGCCGCGCTCGCCGCCTTCATCGAGGAATGCAAGCAGGGCGGCGTCGCCGAGGCCGACCTGGCGACCATGGAAAAGAAGGGCATGCCCACCGGCCTCAAGGTGCGCCACCCGCTCAGCGACGAGCCGCTCGAGGTGTGGGTCGCCAACGACCACCATGACGGCCGCGATTCCGAGCATCCCCTGCTGCAGCCCGGCGACCCCCTCGTGGTTTTCCACGTGCCGGTTGAGATGGCGGACCGAGTCCACGCCTTCCTCGCCGGGCTCCCGGGCAACGGCCCGGGGCGCGCCTCGCACCCCTCGATGCGCGACGCCCTCGACGCGACCGAGGCCGCGTCGCATCCGGTCGCCTACTGATCAGGGCAGTTTGCGGACGTCGCGGATGACGTCGCGCAGTTTCTTGCCGAGCGCGAGCGCGCCCAGAAAGAGCTCCGCCCACCGCGCGGGCGACACCTTCGCCTTCTTCATCTCCTCGACGTCGCTCTCGCTGAGCTTTTCCATCTCCTTCTTGAGTTGA
>CALMTT010000291.1 GCA_937872615.1 uncultured Verrucomicrobiaceae bacterium
GCCGTTGTGCATGTAGGGCGCGGTGTGACGCAGCTCACGCAGCGTGGGCGTGCGAAACTCACGACGGCTCGTCGTGGCATCCGTCACGCCGATCGCGTGCAGTTTGAAGTCGGAGAACATCGGCCCGTTGTGGCACAGGGCGCAGCCCGCCCGCTGAAAGGCCTCCATGCCGCGCTGCTGCATCGCCGTCATGGCCTTCTGGTCTCCTCGCATGAAGCGATCAAACGGCGTGTCCGTGGTGATGAGCGTGCGTTCGTAGGCCGCAATGGCCTGCGCCACCTTCTCCGCGGTGATTTCACCGCCAAACAGCCGCGCATACTCCGGAATCGCCCGCAAACGCTGCACCATCTGCGACACCGCCTCGGCCTCGACGACACCTTCGCCGCGCATTTCCTCGCGGGCACGGATCGGGCCAAAGACCTGCGCTTCGAGGCCCTCGACCCGATTGTCCCAAAACATCGGTGCTTTCTTCGGAACATGCGTTTGACCGAACGCGAGACCGTTGAAGGCCGCGTTGAGCACCGTGGGCGCATTGCGATGCATCGGCAGAAAGCTGGCGCCATCCGCCAGGCGACGCTTCGGACCCATTCCGATGCCATGCACCCCGAGCGATGTCGCGCGGCCATCCGCCCAGCCATGCTGCGGATGATGACACGTCGCGCAGGCCACCTCCCGCGTCGCTGAGAGGATGGGGTCAAAGAACAGCAACCGCCCCAGCGCGACCTTTTCTGGCGTATCGCCCGGCAGCGCGGCACTCGGCGGCAGAGCCCCCACCCGCTGATCCGGCAATGACTCCTCCGCGCCGCGGCAGAGCGCGGCCAGCAGCAGCATGGCGAGAAGACGAATCATTTCAGGAAGCAGCTACGCCCGCCACGCGGGGGATTTCGCGTTGACTTTGCATCCCAGCCCCGCACTCATCCGCCCACCATGCCGAAGACCACCCTCTCCAAAGAAGAAACCACCGCCATGCTCATCCAGGCCTGCGATGCCATCATTGCCGCCGAGCCCATGCTCTCCGAGGCGGATCGTAATCTCGGCGATGGCGACCACGGTCTCGGCATGCAGCGCGGCATGACCGCCGCCAAGGACAAGCTCAACGCCGCCGCGCCGGACAGCGTGGAAAAAGCCTTTTCCACCGTCGGCATGGCCATGATGAGCAGCATGGGCGGTGCCAGTGGCGCGATCTTTGGCACCTTTTTCCGCAACGGCGGCAAAGCGCTCGCGGGCAAGGACGTCCTCGATGCCGCCGGCCTCGCAGCCTTCTTCCAGGCCGGTGTCGATGGCGTGAAACAACGCGGTGGTGCCGCCGTGGGTGACAAAACCTGCGTCGATGCCATGGAACCCGCCGCTCAAAAGGCAGCTGAAGTTGCCAACGCATCCCTCGCCGATGCCATCACCGCCATCGCCGCCGCCACCGAGGCTGGCAAGGAGGCCAGCAAGGCCATGGTCGCCAAATTTGGACGTGCCAAAACGCTCGGCGAGGCCTGCATTGGCTTCCCGGATGCCGGTGCCTGCTCGGTCGTCGTCATCGTGAATGCGATGCGCGACTACATCACCGCGTGACGCCCTGCCACGCGGTCCAAAACGATTCCGTCTGGGCCGCATCGGGACGAATTTCGATGATGATGGGCTCGGCGGGAAGTTCCGTCAGGTCAGATGGCGCAGCCGCAATGCGGTAGTGCATGCCCCAAAGCTTGGCGAAGGGCTCAAAGCTCATCGAGTGACGGTTTTCGATGACCTCGCGGGCTTTGTCGGGCAGATCACGCAAGGGAGCGACGCGGGAGAAGATCTTCCCACCACCGTTGTTGATGATGACGATGCGGAGCTTCCGGCTTTCCATCTGGTCGATGATCCACGGCGCGGCGAGGTCGTAGAGGGCGCTGAGATCGCCGAGGATGAGCCAGGACTCGCCAGCATGAGAAGCGGCGATGCCGAGAAAGGTGGAGATGATGCCATCGATGCCGTTCGCGCCACGGTTGGCGTAGAAATGCACGTCTTTAGCCGGCAACTGCATCGCGAGGTTCCACTCGCGGATGGGAAGACTATTGCCGAGAAAGACTCGCGAGCCTGCGGGAAGGGCCTGGAGCAGGTGACGCATCCACGTGGGCTCGGAGAGCGGGAAAGCGTCGAAGTTCGGCGAGATGGCTTTTAGCTCAAAAGAGCTCTCGCCATGCGCTTGGAGTTCTAAAAGGGCTTCCAGCGGATGTGTTGTGACGTTTTCCTTCCGCGCGAGTCCGGCAAAGGGTGCCCGCGAATAGTTCGTGACGGCCACTTCGGGTCGGTTTTCGAGATCACGCCAGAAGCGCCAGCTCGGCACGGCACCGATTCGAAGGATGTTTTTAGCCTGACAAGCCTTCAACGCCTGCTCGCCGCCATAAGCGAACAGCGGATGTAACTCGGGAAAGAGGTGCAGGTTGGCCGTGGCCTCGGCGACGATGGGCACACGGAGCCTGGCAAGCACCGGAGCCACCAACGCCGCATCGTCCGGATGCAATCCGGAGGCGAGAACGAGGTCGAAGGAGGTGGCGGTGGTCACGTGGCCTCTCATACCCTGCCCTGCCCGTCTTCCAAGCAGCGATTCATTTCCCACGCAGCACCTTTTCGATCAGCGCATAGGCCTCAAAGCGTTCCGCATCAGGGAAGTCGTGATCGGAATCAGGATGCCGCACCGTGATGTGACCACCCGCATCGTGCAGGCGATACACCGGCTCCGCGGCGGCGGCGATGCGATCCACGCTATCGTGGCGGAAGTTCGCATCCCCCAGCGGCGCATTGATGAAGAGGTGCCGCGGTGCGAGAGCGGCGATGAGTTCGTAATAATCCCACGGCACATCCTGCGAATGACCGAGGTAGTTCTCCATTTTTAGCATATAGCGCTCCTGCACGTAGCCTTTGATGTTCCCGCCGTAGTAGTCGAGCAACGAGTCGAAGCCGCAACTGGTGACCACCACCTTGATGCGCGGCTCAAAGCTGGCGGTGTAGATCGAATTGTGCCCGCCGAGCGAATGGCCGATGGAGGCGAAGCCAGCGCTGGCATCGACGAAGGGCAATGTTTCGAGGTAGTCGAGCCCGCGGATGTTGTCCCAGATGGCCTT
>CALMTT010000292.1 GCA_937872615.1 uncultured Verrucomicrobiaceae bacterium
AATGGGGCAAGGCCATCTCATACTTTTCCCAGTTCACGGATGACACAGGTGGTTATGTCCCGCACAACGGTCATCTGACTTATGAAATCTGGGGAACTACCTCTGACAACCGGCACATTGTGCATCTGACATGCTCGGTCACGCACCGAGACTTGGAGGAATGGGGGCCAAACGTACGCGCAACCCGCTCCATGAAGGAACTACATGCCGATAAGGACTACAAACTTGTCGAAACCTGCGCTGCGTCCGATTTTGAACCGACGTTATCAGAGCTGGATCGATTACTCGACACACTCGTCATCAAGGGCAGCCATTCAAACTAATGCATCTCTGCTCCTCCGCCCCTCTGCGGCAAAACCAAGCGTCCTGGACGTTCTTTTCTGCCGCAGAGGTGCAGAGGGGCAAAGGAGCAGATTTTGATGGTGCAACATCACCGTCCGCGTCCCGTTCACGCACCATGCGCCGCGTTTTACTTCTCTGTCTCTTCGCCCTCAGCTCTTCGCTCCACGCTCAAAAGGCCAAGAAGCCTTCCACACCACCGCCGACGAAGCCGCCGCTGGTGAGTGTGGACATCACGAAGCTGCCGGAAGGGGCGACGCATCTCGATCTGTGGCTGCTGTGCGGGCAGTCGAACATGAAAGGGCGCGGATTCATGCCGGAGGAGCCGAAGAACGATCTACGCATCGTCATGATGCACAAAATGGACGACCAGTGGTATCTCGCCCGGCATCCGCTGCATCTCACGGGCGATGCGAAGACCTTCCAAGGTCATGACAACGCTGGTGTCGGACCCGGGCTGGCATTTGCAGAAGTGCTGGCCGCGCAGTACAAGACGGCGGCAATGGGTCTGGTGCCTTGCGCGGTCGGTGGATCGTCGATCAAGCTCTGGCAGAAGGGCGCGAAGCTCTACGACGAAGCCCTTCGCCGCGCGAAACTCGCTCTGCAAACCACCGCGCCGATCAAAGCACGCCTCCGCGGCATCCTCTGGCTGCAAGGCGAGGCGAATGCGAACGCGCAGGACCGCCCGCAGTATGTGCAGCAGCTCCGCTCGATGATTGAAGCCTTTCGCACCGACCTCGCGATGCCGGAGCTGCCATTCATCGCCTGCACCATCGGCGAAATGCAGCCCGAGCCGCGCCTCAGCGATCTCAAAGCGATGAACGAGATCCTGCTCGCCCTGCCGAAAAGCGTTCCGCACACCGCCTGCGTCGATGCCCGCGATTTGAAGACCCACATCGGCGACAGCGTGCATTTCGACACGGCGGCGCAAAACGAGATCGGGAAGCGTTTCGCAGCAGAGGCGGCCAAGCTGGAAAGACGCTGAAATGCCTGGGAGCTTCCCGCGTTCCACGCGGGCCATGTTTCGCGCTCTCTTTGCCCTTCTCGCCTTTTGTCCGGTGCTTTTCGCCGCACGGCCGAACCTGCTCATCATCACCACCGATGACATGAGCTGTGATTCGGTGGGTGTGTATGGCTGCAAGATGAAGGACACCACGCCGCACATGGACCGGCTTGCGGCTCGAAGCCTGCGCTTCAACCACGCGCATGTCGTCGTGGGAAACTGCATGCCCTCCCGCAATGTGATGTGGAGCGGCAAGTATCCGCACAACAACCACATCGAGGGCTTCCGGGCGATCTCGAAAGCCGAGAAGACCTATCCGGTGCTCGGTGACATCGTGAAGGAGGCGGGATACTTCACGGGCATCCGGCACAAGGTGGAGCACAGCACGCCCTACTCGCCCTTTCCGTGGGACGTGGATCTCCGCGAGGAGAAGCGGGACGACGTGAAAAATGCTGCTTCATGGGGAAAGGCGGCCACGAATGGCATGCAGGCGGCGAAGCAGGCCGGAAAGCCATTTTGCCTGCTGCTGAACATCGCCGATCCACACAAGCCCTTCTACGCCGAGGGCAAGAAAGGGAAGCTGGTGGATGATCCGAATGTGCCGACGCGGGTCTTCAAGCCTGAGGAGGTGGTCGTGCCGGGCTTTTTGCCGGATGATCCGGTGATCCGGCAGGAGCTGGCGCTTTACTACAGCAGCGTGCGCCGGGCGGATGATGCGGTGGGCAGCATTTTGGAGGCCTTGAAGGCATCGGGTGAGGAGGAAAACACAGTCATCGTGTTTCTCTCGGATCACGGCATGCCGCTGCCGTTTGCGAAGACGCAGCTCTACCATCACAGCAGCCGCACGCCCCTCATGATCCGCTGGCCGGGCGTGACCAAAGACGGCACAGTGGATGAGGAGCACCTGATCTCGACGGTCGATCTGCTGCCGACGATCCTCGACATGCTCGGCATCGCCTCACCGGGCGGTTTTGACGGCCAATCCTTCGCCGGAGTGCTGAAAGGCGAGAAGCAGCCGGAGCGCACGATGATCTTCAAAGAGCACAACGAAAATGCCGGCGGCCAGAACACGCCCATGCGTGCCGTGCAGACGAAGGACTGGCTCTACATCTTCAGCCCGTGGTCGAATGGCACGCGGGTGATGAGCGGTGCCACCGCCGGCACAGAGACCTGCCGCCAGATGCGGGTGCTGGCCAAAAACAACGAGCAGGTGGCCGCACGCATTGACCTCTTTGACCATCGCGTGCCCGCGGAAGCTTACGAGGTGCGTTACGATCCTGACGCGCTCACCAATTTGATCGCGAAGCCGGAACATGCGGCACAAGTGACGATGCTGGAGAAGGCGCTGGAGGACTGGATGGTGCGCACGAAGGACCCGCTGCTCGAAGTTTTCCGTCGTCGGGACGACGCAGCCTTCCGCGAGGCATTCATGAAGAGCCTCGAAACGAAACAGATGGGCCGAAAGGAACGCCAAGCGGCCAATAACGCCCTCCAAAAGCCCAAGAACGCCAAAGCGCTCATCGAGCTCGGCATCCCGAAAAGCGTGTTACCGGGCCAAAAGGCCGTCGTGAAGCTCAAACATCACTTTCCCGCGGAGCTCGGGGAAAAGCCGGTGCAGGTGACGCTGAAAAACGGCAAGGGTGATCGCATCAAACGCATCGAACTGAAGGCCAGCGGGGAAGGGGAGCAGGAGGTGAGCTTTGACATCCCGGCGGATGTGACGTCCGTGAGCTTCGCCGGCCTCGTGGGCAAGAGCATCAACGACGCTCTTCAACATCTGCAATCCAAAGTGGTGCCGGTGAAGGTGCCTTGAGATCAGTTCAAGTAGCGAAACTCCGCGCTCGCAAACAAGGCCTGGCAGAAGGTGGCGAGGGTGAGGCCTTTGACGCTTTCCTTCGGGATGGCTTTGTTCTTCGCGGCTTCTTGCGGGAAGCGCGTCCAGAAGGAGAACAGGGCATCACGTTCTTTTTGCGTGGGCTCGCGGCCAAAGGCGAGTTGGTAGGCCTGGGAGAGTTTTTCTTCTGATGTGCCTTCCATCTTGCCGATGCGCTGGGCAAAGGCATCGGCGAGGCCCTGTGCTTGCACGTTGTTCATGAGGAAGAGGCTTTGCGAAGGGACGTTCGTTGTGTCGCGATCGCCATTCACGAGGCTTGCATCGGGGAAGTCGAAGATGCTGAGGAACTCGGGGATCTGATCGCGGATGATCGGGAGATAGACGCTGCGGTAGAGCTGGGGCTTGGAGTTCACATCGCGAAGGAGGTTGATCATGCCCTCGCGGCCTTCGCCAGCACGGGCGACGGGCGAGCCATCGACGGGGTAGTAGTTGATCACGCCCGCCACGCTCAGCATGGCATCGCGGATCTCCTCGGCATCCAGGCGGCGCTGGTTCATGCGCCAGCGGTGCTTGTTGTCGGGATCGACGGCGTAGTTCGCGGCGTCGTGCATGCTGCCCATCTGGTAAACGCGGCTCAGCATGATCTCGCGGATGAGTTTCTTCACCGACCAGCCGTTCTCCATGAAGCTGACGGCAAGATGATCGAGCAGCTCGGGATGCGTGGGCTTCTGGCCCATGGCGCCGAAATTATCCGGTGTGGTGACGATGCCGGAGCCCATCAGCTTCAACCAGATGCGATTGGCCATCACGCGGGCGGTGAGCGGGTTGTCCTTCGACGCGATCCAGAAGGCGAGGTCGAGTCGCCCGCTGCCTTTGGATATGTTCAAGGGCTCGCCTTTGGCGCAAAGCACCTCGACGAGGCCGCGCGGCACGATGTCGCTGGCTTGTTTGAGGTCGCCACGGATGAGGATGGGGCTGTTGACCGGATTGCTGCGATCGAGCACGCCCATCGCGAGAGTCTTCGGTGTGCCGTCATCGTAAAAGAGATCGAGATCGGCCTTCATGCTGTCGGCACGGTCAAAGGAGCTGCGCACGCGGAGGAAGTTCTGGGCGTTGTTTGCATTCTGCTGGCCCATGCTCTGGCTGCGCACCTGCTCGCGGATGGTGTCAGCGGTCTGCTTTGCCTCGGCATAGCGCTGCTTGAGCTGCGATACCTCCCCGGGCGAGAGCTTAGCGAGTGCCGCGACCTGGTCGGCCTCGCGGTCGAGCTCGATGAGCGTGCCGGGGTTGGCGTTTTGGAGCTGGCTGTAGGTGCCGTAGAGCGTCTCGCTGCTCATGAAGATGCCCGCGAGGGCATAGTAGTCGCGCTGGGTGAAGGGATCGAACTTGTGATCGTGGCAGCGGGCACAGGCAAGCGTGACACCGAGCATGGCCTGCGACACGGCGTCGATCTGCTCATCGACGAGATCCATCTGGAACTGGCGGCGATCACGCTGGTTGTGTCCCTTCGAGCCCACGGCGAGGAAGCCGGTGGCGACGATCTTTTCCGCCTGCTCGTGCTTGTTGGAGAACTTCATCAAATCACCCGCGATCTGCTCCTTGAGGAACTGGTCATAAGGTTTGTCCTTCCGGAAGCTCTCGATGACGTAGTCGCGGTAGCGCCAGGCATGCGGGTACAGCACGTTGACCTCTTTGCCGCTGCTCTCGGCATAGCGGGCCACATCGAGCCAGTGCCGTGCCCACTTCTCACCGTAGTGCGGCGAGTCGAGGTACATGTCGATGACGCGCTTCACGGCATCGGGCGAGGTATCGGCGACGAAGGCCTTCACCTCATCGGGTGTCGGTGGCAGGCCGGTCAAATCGAAGGCGATGCGGCGGATGAGCGTGGGGCGGTCCGCATCACGCACGGGATGCAGGCCGGCTGTTTCCATGCTGGAGAGGATGAAGCGATCGATGTCCGTTTTCGCCCAGCCTTCGGTCTTTACGGCGGGAGGCGTTTGCTTCGCCGGCTTCTGAAAGGCCCAGTGCTGGCGGCCGGCATCCATATCGATCACGCGCTTGCCGCCGGTGGCGTTGGCCACTTTGGACTCGCGAGGATCGGGAGCGCCCAT
>CALMTT010000293.1 GCA_937872615.1 uncultured Verrucomicrobiaceae bacterium
CAGATATTCCAAGAAGCAAATTTTAAACCTCTATGCATCCATCGCACCGTACGGCATGAATATTTCAGGTATTGAAGCGGGGATGTTTCGCTACTACAACAAGCGACTTGGCGATTTGACCTGGGCTGAAGCAGCGATGTTGGCTGTTTTGCCCAATCAGCCTTCGTGGATACACGTCAACAGAAACAGAAATAGGCTGGAATCAAAGCGAAATGAATTATTGAAGAGGCTTTTTCTAAAAGGTGTGATTGATCACGATGAATTGGAACGGGCGCTATTTGGTGATCGGTTTCCCGGCCGGCATCCCGCGCATCCCGCTGAATCTGGCGCCGGTCCAGCAACTGCGAGTACAACGTCCACTGCCTCAGGATGCGATCGTCGCCTGTTGCCGCGTTCGCTTCAAACCGTACCGCATGCCAACCGGCTTCGCGCAGAACAGGTTCGATGTGTCGGTCGGCCACATCGGGACATCGCTCCAGCGATGCGAAGTGGGCGAAGCTCGGCCCCAAGAACCCCTCAAGTTCGGCCTCCATCGCGCGGGCAATCGCGCCTTCTGGCGCACAGGAGAACCAAGTGACCTGACCGTCGTCCCTACCGAACGGCAGCAGCACAGGGCGATCCATGTGCCCCTGCCGGTGGCGAAGAAGGCTGCGAGCCAGTGCAGCAATCAGCGGTTCGGCGGAGGCGCGCGGATCATCCTCGTAGGAAAAGCGGTTTGGGGCTGCGAAGAAGCGGCGCTGCAGGTCTATCGCACGCCTGGCCAATTCCTGTTGCGTCTCCTCGCTCACAGGTATTCCTCGAAATGCACGCGGGCCCGGGCGACATCGGCCTCCTCGTAGGAGATGGCGATGGTTTCGTCGTTCAGATGAACGCCGCTCTCAGTAAGGTTCATCGAACCGTCCAGGTAGAAGCGATCAGTCAGAAGACCCTTACTGTGCAGCGTCGGCTTGGCTTTCCAGTTCAGCGAGCCGGACAGTCCCGCATCGGACATGGCGTCTTTCAGACGTCGTTCGACATGCTGGTTATGGGAATCTGGACGCGTCAGCACGTGGATGCGGCTGCCATTGATGCGCTGCACGGCATGTCTGTGGATGGACGCTCGATCGTGGTCAACCTCGCCCGTCCCCGTGAAACCACCGGCGGCGCCGGTGGCTTTGGCGGCGCGGGCGGCTTTGGTGGCGGCAATGGCGGCAACGGTGACAAGAATGGCGCTGGCGGCGGCGGCGGCGGCGGTTTTGGCGGGGCCATCTTCAATTTCGGCGGCAGCTCCTTCAGCATGACGGACTGCACCGTGGTGAACAACACCGCGACAGGCGGTGCCGGTGGATCAGGCGGTGCCGCTGGCTCGGCTCGTGGCGGTGGTGTGTATGTGGATTCGTCCGCCGCTGCGACCTCCGTCTCGGCCAAAAACAACATTGTGCTCGGCAACACGGCAGCGACCGGTGAGGCTGATGTCGGAGCCACGACTCCGGCCACAAACATCGTCTCGCAGGGCTTCAATCTGACCGGTGTGTCCACTGGATTCCCGACTGGCGGCACGGGCGACATCACGGCTGCGAGCGTGGCCGCCGTGCTCGTCACTCCAGCGGCCGTCAATGGCGGCACTGTACCGAATTTCCTCCCGCAGGATCCGGGAGCGGCAGTCGATGCGGGATCAACGACAAACTCGCCCGACACCCGCGGAGTCGCCCGTCCCATTGATCAGGCCGGAGTGGCCAATGCAGCGTCTGGTAACGGTGCTGACATCGGTGCTGTGGAGCTGGGGAGTGCAGTCACCCCCGCCCCTGCTGTCACCAGCATCGCCCCCACCAGCGGCAGCACCGCAGGCGGCACCAGCGTGACGATCACCGGCACGGGCTTCACCGGAGCCACGGGCGCGACGGTAGGAGGCGTGGCATTGACCGGCTTTAGCGTGACGAATGACACCACCATTACCGGCACCACGGGTGCTCACGCGGCAGGCGCGGTGGATGTAGCCGTCACCGGCTCACCGAATGGTGCCAGCACGGGCGGCTCGGGCATCTTCACCTATGCGACACCACCGAATCTGAGCATCAACGATGTGACTTTGGCCGAAGGCAATTCTGGGACCACCAACTTCATCTTTACGGTCTCGCTCTCCGCACCTGCTCCTGCGGGTGGTGTGAGCTTTAACATCGCCACAGCCAACGGCACCGCTACGTCAGGTTCCGATTACGCCGCGAATTCCCTCAACTCGCAGACCATTTCCGCAGGCAGCAGCACCTACAACTTCACCGTGCAGGTGAATGGCGACACGGCTGTCGAGACGAACGAGTCCTTCTTCGTCAACGTGACCAGCATCGTCGGTGCCAACGCAACGGACAGCCAGGGCCTCGGCACGATCACCAATGATGATGTGGTCATGGCACCTGCCGTCACCTACGTCGCCCCTTCCAGCGGCCCTGTCGCTGGCGGCACGATTGTGACGATCACCGGGACGAGCTTCACCGGAGCCACGGCTGTGACCATCGGCGGCACGAATGCCGCCAGCTTCACCGTGGACAGCGACACCCAGATCACCGCGACGACGCCCGCAGGGACTGTGGGAGCCAAGAGCGTGGTGGTCACCACTCCCAACGGCAACAACGTAGCGAACACGCTCTTTACCTATGCTCCGGTGCCCACCATCTCCTTGGTCACCCCTAACAAAGGCAGCACGGCGGGCGGTGCGAGTGTGACCATCACCGGCACGGGCTTCACCGGAGCCACCAGCGTCACCTTTGATGGCGCGGCAGCCAGCAGCGTCGTCGTGGTCAACGATACCTCGATCACCTGCACCACCCCCGCAGGGACGGCAGGCCCGACCGATGTCATCGTCACCACCCCCGGCGGCAACAGCGTGCCTGCGGCTCCGCCGACATCAGCACCTGCCATTAACTTTGCGACCTTCACCTTTAATAGCAACACATCTACAACTTCTACACGAGGCTATCGTTTTGACATTACCTCTCCTGTGACCGTCACGGCGTTGTCCTATTTTGATAATGGTGGCGACGGTCTCGTCCAGTCTCACGATGTGGGGATTTGGAATGCCGCTGGCACGCTGCTCGCCTCCGTGACGGTGCCTTCGGGGACGACGGCTCCGCTCGACAGCAGTGGTAAATTCCGCTTCGTCCTGCTGCCCGCCCCTATCGTCCTTCCGGCGGGGACAGGATATCGAGTGGGAGCAGTCACGCTCGTTGGCACGCCCGACGGTCAGTTTTACGACCAGACGGGGCTGACCACAGCAACTGGTGTGAGCTATGTTACCGGGGCCTTTATCAACAACGGTGTCGCTTCACTGACGTTTCCTTCCAGTGATTTAGGTTCAGGAGGCTTTTCAGGGGGTAGCTTCGTCGTCGGAGTCTCTGGGACGCTCTACACCTATGTCGAGCCGCCAACGGTGACGCTCGCCACTACCTCGGTGAATGCGACTGCCACCACGCTCACCCTCACGGGCACGGGCTTTGACACCACGCCGGGGAACAACACGGTGGTCTTCACGCCCGCTGGCACCGGCACTGTCACCGCCGCCACAGCCACCAGCCTGACCGTGACCAGCGTCAGCGGCCTGCGTGCAGGTGCCCTGAGTGCCGTCGTCACCAATGGCAATGGCAACAGCGGCGCAGCCGTCCAGGTCGCCACCGTGAAACCCGTCATCACGGTCAACACGGCCAATCTCGCCGACACCGACACCATGCTCACCATCAATGGCTTTGGCTTTGATCCCGTCCCAGGCAACAACGCCGTCGCCTTCACCCCTGCAGGCACCACCGGCACCGTCACAGCCTCCACGGCCACG
>CALMTT010000294.1 GCA_937872615.1 uncultured Verrucomicrobiaceae bacterium
GAGCTCGATGAGTTGTGCGTAGTCGAGTGTGATGGCGCGTTCGATCTGCGCCTTCTGCGTGACGACCTCGTTCGTGGTTTCATCGGCGCTGATTTCGAGCTTCCACGACTCCGGGGTGAGCTTGGCTTTGAGCAAGGCCTCGCCGGTGAGCGTGTGCGGCTTTGGCGTGCCGCGGGAGACATCTTCGAAATCATCGGCGGCGGTGAGAAACGGCCGCGGTTTGAGCTGCGCGGGTTCTTCGGCGTGGATGGAGGTCTGCATCGCGGCGAGCGATCCGATGCCGAGTTTCACGGCCTGCCTGCGGGAGATGGGGCTCATGGTGGTGGAGCCATCAACGCTCGGTTTTTGGCTTTTTGCCCTTCTTCTTCGGTTTTTCGGGAGTGACTCCTGGCACGGGCATGTAGGCACCGGTTTCTTTGCGCCAGGCGGCGAGCTTGGCTTGCATGGCTTGGAGGCGCTGCGGTTCGGTCTTGGCGAGGTTGGTTTTCTCGGAGAGATCGGTCTTGAGGTTGAAAAGCTCGGCGCTGCCTTCGTCGAAGTGCTCGATGAGCTTCCAATCGCCCTCGCGCATTGCGCCGCCGGGTGCCCAGGTGGAGCCGTGGTAGTGCGGGTAGTGCCAGTAGAAGGTATCGCGTGCTGGCGCGGTCTCACCGCGCAGCACGCTGCTGATGTCGAGACCATCGCGATGTTGCTCCGGCCGCGCGGCGAGTCCGGCGAGCGAGAGCAGCGTGGGATAAAAATCGGTGCTCCAAACGGGCGTATCGCTGGTGGTGCCAGCTTTCGTGAGGCCCGGTGCCCGCACGATGAGCGGCACACGGATGCCGCCTTCATAAAGCCAGCCTTTGCCGGCGCGGAGCGGCTCGTTTGAGGTCGGGCCGGGATCGTTCTTGGTCGAGAGACCGCCGTTGTCGGAGAAGAAAATGACGATGGTGCTCTCCGCGAGTCCGCTGCGGTCGAGTTTGTCCAAAACGCTGCCGACAAAGCTGTCGAGCCCCGCGACCTCGGAGGCGTAGGCGGCGTCGTTTTGCATGGTGCGTGTCATGCCATCGCGTTCGCGACGATTTTCGGCCCCAGCGGGCAGTTTGGCGGCCTTTTCGCGAAATTTGGCGATGTGGTCCGGATACTCCAAAATGGGTGTGTGAGGCTCGTGGTAGCCGAGGAACATGAAAAAGGGCCGTTTTGCGTCGTGATTGTCGAGGAACTTCATCGCGGACTCGCTGAGCTTCTGGCCGCCTTGCCAATCCTTCGCGTGGTTTTCATCTGGAACGACGATCTCGTAACCTTGGTCTTCCGGCGCGAAGCCTTGGTTTCCGAGGTGCCACTTGCCCGCGTAGAAGGTCTGGTAACCACCTTCGCGGAGTGATTCGGCCACCGTGACCTCTTCCAGCGCGAGTTGCTTGTTCGTCGGTCGCGTGACGAGCTTGCGACCTGCCGACGAAAGGCCCGGAATGTAGTCCGTCACGCCCGTGCGCGGCGGCACCTTGCCCGTTTGAATGCTGCCACGCGTCGGCGAGCACACCGCCCCTGCCGTGTAAGCCTGCGTGAAGCGCAGCCCCTGCGCCGCCAGCTTGTCGAGATGCGGCGTCTCATTAAACGGACTGCCGTAGCAACCCAGATCACGCCAGCCGAGGTCGTCAGCGAGGATGAAGAGGATGTTCGGCTTCGCCGCAAGGAGCGAAGGGCTGAGGGCGAAAAGGAAGAGCCAGAGGCGTTTCATGATGGAGCCGTGGGAACTCGAAAAGCACGGGCATCTTTCGCTTTTGGCGGCTGGCCGTCGCGTTCACCAGCGTGCTGCGTTCAAAGCGACCGCAGACCCGCGGTGTTCACCGTGATGACGCGGTAGGTGTGTGTCTTGCCAGCTTCAGGTGATGGATCGGTGAAAGTGGTGGGCACGAGCGGATTCGCGGGTGTGTCGCTGTATTGCAGGCCTTGGAAGATGGGACGGCCGAACGGATTTTTCGCGGGCGAGGTGGCTTTGGCGATCTCTTTGCCATCACGCTCGATGATGAAGTGATCGATGCCGCTTTCGAGATCGGCCTCGGCATCCCAGGTGAGCACCGCGCCGTTCACGCGAAGGTTGGTC
Source organism: uncultured Verrucomicrobiaceae bacterium (assembly GCA_937872615.1). Classification (GTDB taxonomy): domain Bacteria; phylum Verrucomicrobiota; class Verrucomicrobiia; order Verrucomicrobiales; family Verrucomicrobiaceae; genus Prosthecobacter. The sequence continues at coordinate 2,084 of CALMTT010000294.1, forward strand.
GGAGCAGGCGGAGGCGTGGTGTCTGGCACGGCGGAGTCTTTGACGTAGTGCATCCAAAGTTTCGCGGTGGGAGCATCAGGCAGCCAGATGGCCTTCGAGGCATCACCGGTGAATTGCGGGGCAGGGGATGCCTCGGTTGTGAGAAGAGTGGCAAGCCAGGCTTTATCCGTCTGCATGGCTCGGAGAGCACCGCCGGACTGCTCGGGCAGGCGGGCGGTGAGACATGCATCGAGCCAAGGAATGGCCATGTAGCGTTGATTGCCGCATTCATGCGCCGTAAGCGGATCGACAGCCACGCCGATGAGGCCGCCTTTGGCACGCATCGCGGTGAAGAAGGTCTCGTTCGCAGGCCACACGCCGGCAAAGCGGCCTTCTTTGACCGTCACACCTTCCTTCGTGCCCGGATTGCACATCACCGGCACGCTCACAGCGGCATCGGGAATGGTGTGAGGCTTGATGGTGTTGCGTTTTTCATCGGCATTCAGCAAGGGCACACCGCTGCGCAGCCACGCGGCGGCGACGCGTTCGGGATGCATCAGCACGATGCCGCCGCACCAATGACCGCCGCCGCTGTGTCCCCAAAGTGCCCACGGGACCTTCGAGAGTTCGGGATGGCCGCTTTGTTTGCCGAGATCAGCCAAGGCACGTTGAAAGGCGGCGTCGCTGCCATTGCGTGGATCACACCACATCTGGCAGTCGGCTTTGTCAGGCTGCTCATAGCTCGGCGCGAGCAGGGCGCAGTCGTGCTTTTTGGCGAGCGCCTGCCAGTGAAGGTCAAAAGCACCGGTGAGTCCCGATTTGCACGAACCCTCGCCACAGCCGTGCTGGTGAACGATCACGCCGCGCAGTGTCTTCGCACCCGGTGGCACCCAGATGGTGTAGTTCACGGGAAAGATGAGCTCGCCGGGCTTGGTGGAGGCCTCGTAGCGCACGCGGTAGTAGGGTTCCCTTGCCTCCGGAAAGACATCGTAAGGTGGCTGCTGGGCCAGAAGCGTGGCAGCGGAGGCAAAAAGAAGGACGAGGAGACGCATGGAGGCGACGAAACGCCTGCTGCGAAGGCGGCATTGCAACTCGTGATTGTTTTTTAGCGTCTTCCTGCGGACACTGCGCTCAATCATGAAGATCGACGCCCTCGCCCGCCTGGAACGTCACGCGAAACGTCTCGCGGAAATCGCTGCTGTGCTCGGGCGATACGGGCTGGCGGACCTGTTCGGCGGCTTCAAGTATGCTTGGCTGCAGGACCGCTTGAAGAGCTCGGATGGCAAATCGCTCACGGAAGGTGTGACGCAGGCTGCGCGGGTTCGCATGGCGCTGACGGAGCTGGGCACGACCTTCATCAAGCTGGGACAAATGCTCAGCACGCGGGCGGATCTCATCGGCCCGGAGATGACAGAAGAGCTTTCCGAATTGCAATCCAATGTGCCGCCGGATGCGGCGGACATCGCGCGGGCCACAATTGAAAGCGAACTTGGCAGCTCCATCGCCGAGTTGTTTGCACGATTTGATGACGAACCGCTCGCGGCAGCTTCCGTGGCCCAAGTGCATGCGGCGATGCTGCCCACAGGACAAAGCGTGGTCGTGAAAGTGCGGCGTGCAGGCGTGGCGGAGCAGGCGGCCACGGATCTGGAGATCGTGCAGGCCCTGGCGGAGCTGCTGGAGAAGCACTCGCCCGCGCTGCGATCCTACCAGCCGCTGGCGCTGGTGCGTCAGTTCCGCCGCACGCTGCTGCGAGAGCTCGATTTCAGCTATGAGCGGCAGAACCTCGAGGAGTTCGGCCGCAACTTCGCAGATGATCCCACGGTGTGCATTCCGGAGGTGTTTCCGCATCTGTGCTCGCATCAGGTGGTGACGATGGAGCGGCTGGAAGGCGTGCTCGGCAGTGATGTGGAGGCTTTGCAGCAAAGCGGCGAGGATCTGGGCGAGTTCGCGCGGCGTGGAGCCAACATGTACCTCGACATGGTCTTCCGCGATGGCTTCTACCATGCCGATCCGCATCCGGGGAATCTCATCCTGCTGCCCGGCAATGTCGTCGGTGTGATCGATTGCGGCATGGTGGGCCGCATTGATGAGGATTTGCGCGATGAGGTGGAGGCGCTGCTGCTCGGCATCGTGGAGCAGGACTCGCATCTCGTGTCCGAGCAGGTGCTGCGACTCGGCGCGGTGCCGCAGGATTGTGCGCGTGAGAAGCTCCGTGCCGATCTGCAGGACTTCATGGCGGACTACACCGGCATGCCGCTGAATGAAATTCGCGTCGGATCGGCCTTGAGCAATCTCGTCGAGATCATCCGTGGTCATCACATCGTGCTGCCACCGGCTCTCGCCTTGCTTTTAAAGACCATCATCGTGCTCGAAGGCACCTCCCGGCGTCTCAGCCCTGAAATCAGCCTCACCGAGCTGATGAAGCCCTACTCATCGCGGCTCATGCTGCGACGTTTTTCGCCCGGTCGCGTGGCCAAACGAGCCCGCCGGGCCTGGCGTTCATGGGATCGGTTGCTCAATGCCCTGCCGCGTGACCTCACGGACCTTCTCTCGCGCTTTCGCGATGGCACGCTGACCGTGCATCTCGATCACCGGCACCTCGATCCCATCGTGAACCGCCTCGTACTCGGCATCCTGACCGCTGCCGTGTTTCTCGGCTCGTCGGAGCTTTGGAGCCGCGATGCCAAACCGCTGCTTTTCGGTGTCTCCGTCTTCGGTGCCCTCGGTTACGCCATCTCGCTCTTCCTCGGCTGGCGGCTCCTGCGTGCCATTCGGAAGTCCGGGAACATCCAGTCGAAGGATTGAGGCCTGACTCGAGTCCTCAATCGTTGAAAAAGTGCCTTCCGGTGGTTCCGGCCGCTGTTTGATGATCCACCTCCCAATAGACATCTTCGGTGATGGATTCACTTGTCGGATACGGGCTCTCGCGAGCGAACGCCGAGGCGTCTTTTGCTTCGGCCATCGCTTGGGCGCGGATGGATTGAAGCTCGTCGGCGTTGGTGATCGATTCGTCGATCAAGACTTGGCCCCAAAGTTGAATGGGATCGTGATTCAACTGCTGATCTAGCACCTCCGCCTTCGCACGGTATTTGAACTTGTTGGCATCAGCGACGTTTTGCCCCTCATAACGATAGGTGAAGACCTCCAGCAGGCACGGACGGCATTCATCGCGTGCCCGTCGTTGCGCGGCGAGTAGTTTGGACCGGAACACTGGGATGTCATTCGCTTCGACGGTATCCCAGTCCATGCCATAGCCCTCGGCACGTCTTGCCAGGCAGTCCTTCATCGCCGAAGATCGAGCCACGGAGGTGCCCATGGCGTAGCGGTTGTTTTCGATGATGAAGACAACCGGGAGATGGAACAGCGCGGCGAGGTTCAGCGCCTCATGAAACGCGCCTTGATTCACCGCGCCGTCGCCGAGGCAGCCAAACACCACGCCGGCCTCACCGCGATGCTTCAATCCGAAGGCGAGGCCGCAAGCCAACGGCGTCTGCGTGCCCACAAAGCCGTAACCGCCCCAGAATCGCGTTTCCGGTGATTGGAATGAATGCATGCCACCTTTGCCTTTTGAGGCGCCGTCTTGCTTTCCAAACAGTTCTGCCATGCAGCTCCGCATCGACATCCCGGAAGCCAGCGCATGTCCCAGGCAGCGGTAAGAGCTGATGCTGTGGTCGAGAGGCCCCATCACCGAGCGGATCACCACAGCCAGCGGTTCCTGCCCGATCTGAACATTCAACCAGCCACCCATGCAGCCGCCTTGGTAGTATTTGATCGCCTCCATCTCAAAGCACCGGATGCGCGTCATCTCGGTCCACAGTCGCAGCTTTTCGGCATCAGCAAGGCTGTGCTCGGGAAGGTCTGTGACCACGCTCATATGCCGCGAGCATTCCCGGACCGCGGCAAAGTGTCAAATCCAGGCTGGAGAAGCCCCTCGAACCTGAAACTTTAAACTTGGAACCTGAAACCTTTTCGCCGAAAACCTCCGCCGCACCCCAACCCCATCTTCACTCATGTATTTCCTCGGCATCGACAGCGGCACGCAAAGCTCCAAGGCCATCGTTCTGGACCTCGACACGGGCAAAATCCTCGCCAGCGGCCATTCGACCTATGATTTGATCGAAGGCCTGCCGCCCGGTCATTTGGAGCAGGACCCGCAGACCTGGACCGATGCGGTCGATGCGTGCGTGCAGCAGTGCTTGGAGCAGCTCGGTGCGGACAAAAAGAAGATCGCAGGCATCGGTGTGAGCGGCCAGCAGCATGGTCTGGTGGCCCTCGGTGCCGATGACAAGCCCGTGCGCCCTGCGAAGCTGTGGTGCGATACCTCCACGCAGCCGCAGTGCGCGGAGATCGCGCATCATTTCGGTGGTCAGCCGGGCGTGATCGCGATGGCGGGCAATGCGATGCTGCCCGGCTACACGATCCCGAAGCTGCTGTGGATGAAGCAGAACGAGCCGGAGAACTTTGCGAAGACGAAGACCATCCTGCTGCCGCATGATTATCTCAATTTCTGGCTCAGCGGCGTGAAGCGCATGGAATACGGCGACGCTTCCGGCATGGGCATCCTGAATGTGAACACCCGCCAGTGGTGCTACGAGATCTGCGATTACATCGATCCGAGCGTGCGCAGCATGCTGCCGCCGTTGGGTTCGTCGAAGGCCGTGCATGGCACGCTGAGTCGTGAGCTGGCGGTGAAGTGGGGATTGAACTTCGATGTGATCATCAGCGCCGGCGGTGGCGACAACATGATGGGAGCCATCGGCACCGGAAACATCAAGCCGGGCGTCGTGACCGCCAGCTTTGGCACCAGCGGCACGCTGTATGGCGTGGCGGGCGGACCGGTGGTCGATGGACAAGGTGAAGTGGCGGCGTTTTGCGACAGCACGGACCAGTGGCTGCCACTCGTCTGCACGATGAATGTCACCGTCGTGACCGAGCAGGTGCGTGAGATGTTCCGCTGGGATTTGAAGCAGCTCGAAATGGCCGTGAAATCAGCGCCCGTCGGTGCCGATGGCCTCATGTTCCTGCCTTACCTGAATGGCGAACGCACGCCGAACCTCCCGAACGGCACCGGCGTGATCCACGGCCTGCGCCCCACGAACATGACACCGGCGAACATGGCCCGCGCCGCTGTGGAAGGTGCCACGCTGGGCCTCGCGTATGGCTTGAAGCGCTTCCGCGATCTCGGCATGAACCCCACGGAGATCCGCCTCACCGGCGGCGGCAGCAAGAGCGCCACCTGGCGTCAAATCGCCGCCGATTGCTTCAACGCCGAAGTCGTCACGCTGAACACCAGCGAAGGTGCCGCCCTCGGCGGAGCCATCCAGGCCGCTTACGCCCACGCCAATCAAGGCGGCATCGAAAAGGTGAGCTACGAGACTCTTTGCGCCAAGCTGGTCACTCTCGATGAAAGCACCCGCTGCAAGCCGAACGCTGAAAACGCCGCGAAGTATGCCGTGCAGCTCGAGAAGCAGATGGAGCTCACCGGTCGCTTGAACCAGACGGGGTGGCTTTGATCATTCTCCATGCGGATAGAAGCCTCCATTTTCCTCCAGCTCTTCGCCTTAACTTGTAGCAGCATCACGCTTGCGAGCGGGAACTACGACATCCTTCTGTGCCTTGCGCTGTCAGCAAGCTGCGTGGCGGATTATCTCCTGATAACACCATTCAAAAGCGGAGGTGTCTGGAGAAGGATCATTTGCACACTGATTCTCCTGCCGAGCCTTTTCGTCTTGGAGGAGTTCGTCCGGCGTGTCTCATTCCTTCGCTGATTGCGGCTGACCTCACTTCTTCATCCGCTGTCGCACGCATTCAAACAGGCACACGCCGGTGGCCACGGAGACGTTGAGGCATTCCACTTTGCCAGCCATCGGGATCTTCACGAGGAAGTCGCAGTGCTCGCCGGTGAGGCGGCGCATGCCGGGGCCTTCCGCGCCCATGACGATGCCGATGCCACCTTTCAAATCGAGATCGTAAAGACTCTGCGTGGCCTCATCCGCCGTGCCCACCAGCCACACGCCGAGCTCTTTGAGCTTGTCCATGGCACGGGCGAGGTTCGTCACGCGGACGAGCGGCACATTCTCCGCGCCACCGCAGGCCACACGGATCACCGTCTCGCTGATGGGTGATGACTTGTCCTTCGGCATCACCACCATCGCCACGCCCGCGGCATCCGCGGTGCGCAGGCAGGCACCGAGATTGTGCGGGTCCTGCACGCAGTCGAGGATCAGCACGAGCGGGTCCTTCTTGTCCTCCAGCAGGTTCGCGAGATCCCCCTCGTCATACGTGTGAACAGACGCATCACTGCGCGAGTGGCGGTTCTGACGGGCGGTGGGTTGGTCGGGGCGGTTCGGGCGCATGTGATGGCCTGACATTGGCCGCTGAACCGCGTTTGGCAAAATCTTCGCGTTGGCCGCTTGCGATCTTTGTGAAGTGACCGGAGTCCTTGGGCATGCTCAAAGTCATCCAACATGCTTGGAAACGCATTCTGCTGATCGGAGTCCTTGCCGTCGTCGCGATGATCTGGGGCTGTGAATGGCGGATCGAGAGCGTCGCGAGGCAACGGTGCCTCGATGCGGTGGAAGGAGTGCCGGAGGCACCAGTGGCGGTGGTGCTCGGCGCGGCACCAAGGCTCGCGGATGGCCGGGTGAATCTGTTCTTCAGGCCTCGGCTGGAGGCTGCGGCCCGCTTGTTCAAGGCAGGGAAGGTGAAGGCCTTGATCGTGAGCGGTGACAACGGCTCCAAGGACTACGACGAGCCAACGGAGATGAAACGTGTGCTGATCGAGCTCGGCGTGCCGGAGGGAAAGATCGTCTGCGACTTCGCCGGGTTTCGCACGCTGGACTCGATCGTGCGGGCGAAGGAGGTCTTTGGGCAGTCGCGCCTCATTGTGGTGTCACAGCGGTTTCATAACGAGCGGGCGGTGTATCTGGCCCGGGCCTCAGGCGTCGAGGCGTGGGGCTTGAACGCGAAAGATGTGCCCGTGGCGTTGTCGCTGAAAACCTTCCTCCGTGAGAAGCTGGCCTGTGTGAAGGCGGTGCTCGATGTAAACGTGCTTCACACGCAGCCGAAGTTTCTCGGTGAGAAGGTCGCGGTGCCGTTGGAGTGAGACAGAACGCTTCTCGCCTCAACTCATCCAGATCGTCAGCGCACGTCGCAAGTCGGCGCTTGGAGTCACGCGCAGGCTTGTGTCCACCTCCAGCCGGGCTTTGTGGCCGTTTTGGGAGATTTCGAGGAAGACGGGGAGGTCGCCGGGGTGCTGGGTGAGGACTTCGTGGATGCGCTCGAGGTCGGTTTCGTCGTGCTGGCGGGTGTTGAGGCGCAGGACGATGGGCTTGGGCGGTGCGGGCGGCTTTGGCGGCGGCGGCAGGGAAGGATCGGGATCGCCGGCGTTGCGGGGTTTGGCGGCCTTGGGCTTGAGCGGCTTGGCATCGTTGCAGGTGCAGCGGTTGCCGTCGGTTTTCTGATCCTTGCTGACGCGGACGCGGAAGGCCATGACAGCGCCATTGGCGAGCACCTCTTTGATTTTCTCGTAGTCGTCGCTCCAGCACATCATCTCCTGCACGCCGGTGAAGTCTTCCACCTTGAAGGTGGCAAAGGGCCGGTTGTCCTTCTTCGAGTAACGCACCTCGAGCTGGCTCAAGATGCCGGCGATGGTGATGGTGCAGGCTTTCTCCTTCGTGTCGATCTCCTCGATGGCCGCGATCTTGGTGAGCTTCACGCTGTCAAAGTGGCCGCGGTAGCTATCGAGCGGATGCCCGCTGACGTAGAAGCCCAACAGCTCCTTCTCGAAGGCCAAAACCTCATCGGTGGTCCACACGATGGAAGGTGTCTCTGCCTCGCTTTTCTTCTTCTTGGGCTTCCCGAGGTCGAAATCATCAAACAGGCCGCCCTGGCCAGCCTTTTTGTCCTTCTGCATCGACGCGGCGGAGGCAAGCACCTGCTCCAATTTGCCGAACATGACGGCTCGCAGCTCGCCGGTGAAGTCGAAGGCACCGGCCTTCACGAGCGCTTCCATGAGTTTTTTGTTCACGGCGCGGTTGTCCATCCGCGCGGCGAAATCTTCGAGGCTGGTGAAAGGTCCGTTTTTCGCTCTTTCCTCAATCGCGGCCTCCATCGCCCCTTCGCCGACGTTTTTGATCGCGGAGAGGCCGTAGCGAATCGAGTTCGGGATGAAGGGATTCTGCGTGGCGGGATCAGCATCGGGATTCGCGACGAATTCGGGCGCGAATTTCAAAGCCGACTTGTTGATGTCCGGCGGCAACACCCGAATGCCCATCTCGAAGCACTCGGAGACGAAATTGGCGATCTTGTCGGGATTGCTGATTTCATAGCTGAGCACGCCCGCCATGAACTCGACGGGGAAATTGGCCTTCAAATAGGCGGTGCGATAGGTGACGATCCCGTAGGCGGCGGAGTGGGATTTGTTGAAGCCGTATTGCGCGAATTTTTCGAGCAAGTCGAAGACGGCGTTGGCCTGCTTCTCGGCGATGCCGTTCGTTTTGAGGCAGCCTTCAACGAAGATGAGTCGCTGGCGGGCCATCTCGGCGGCGTCCTTTTTACCCATCGCTCGGCGGAGCATGTCAGCGCCGCCGAGGGAGAAGCCCGCGAGCACGTTCGCGGCCTGCATGACCTGTTCCTGGTAAACCAAGATGCCGTAGGTCTCCTTGGCGATCTTTTCGAGCAGCGGATGTGGATACTCGACCTTCTCCTCGCCCTTTTTGCGTTTGATGTAGTCGGGAATGAACTGCATCGGCCCCGGTCGATACAGGGCGAGGATAGCGATGATTTCCTCGATGGTGTCTGGCCCGAGCTGTTTGCAGGTGTTCACCATCCCGCCAGATTCCATCTGGAACACGGCGACTGTTTCGCCACGTTTGATGAGATCGAAGGTCTTCGTGTCGTCGAGTGGTGCATCGGCCACGCGGAAGTCGGCGACGCGTTTGTTGATCCAGTACTCGGCCTCGTGGATCACCGTCAGCGTTTTGAGGCCGAGGAAGTCCATCTTTAGCATGCCGAGCTCGGTGAGCGGCTTCATCGCGTATTGCGAGAGCACGGCTTCTTCCTTGTCTCGCGTCAGGGCGATGAAGTTGTCGAGCGGGCGGTCGCCGATGACGACACCTGCGGCATGCACGCCGGTGCCACGGGTGAGGCCTTCGAGGAAGGTGGCATGCCGCCAAAGCTCCTGCGCATTGCCATCAGACTCGAGTTTCGCGGCGAGCTCGGGGTTCTTCTTCACCGACTCCTCGAGATCGATGTTCAACTCGTTCGGAATCATCTTCGACAGCGCATCGCTGTCGCCATAGCTCCAGCCGAGCACGCGACCGACATCGCGGATGACCGATTTGGCCCCCATCGTGCCGAAGGTGATGATGTGGCAGACGCTGAGATCGCCGTATTTTTCACGGACGTATTGGATGACCTCCGGGCGGCGAGTCTGGCAGAAGTCGATGTCGATATCGGGAGGCGACACACGCTCGGGATTGAGGAATCGCTCGAACACGAGCTCAAAGCGCAGCGGATCGATGTCCGTGATGCCGAGGCAGAAGGCCACGAGCGAGCCCGCAGCCGATCCACGGCCCGGACCGACGGGGATGCCATGCTCACGGGCCCAGTTGATGAAGTCCCAGACGATGAGGAAGTAGCTGGTGAAGTTCTTTTCGTTCAACAGTGCCAGCTCGACCTCCATGCGCTGATGCAGCACCTCGTCATTCAAGGCGCGGTCGCGGCCGTAGCGGCGCTCGAGACCTTCCTGCGTGAGCCGGCGCAGATACTCGTTTCGATCCCCGCCATCGGGCATCGGATACTGCGGGTAACGCTCGATGGAGGTGGAATCGAGGTGGATCTTCAGCTCGCAGCGCTCGGCGATGTCGAGCGTGGCATCGCAGGCGTCCGGCAGCTCGGCAAACAAGGCCCGCATCTCCTCCGCGCTCTTGAAATAGACCTCCGGGGAGTAGGTCATGCGGTTCTGGTCGTAGATCGACGCTCCGGTGCCGATGCAGATCATGATGTCGTGCGACTCATGGTCCGCCTTGTTGAGGAAATGCACGTCATTGGTGGCGACGTTGCGCAGGCCATACTGCTTGGCCCATTCGACCATCTGGCGGGCGCTCTTGCGCTGCGCCTCGGTGTTGTGGTCCTGGATTTCGAGGAAGAAATTTTCCGGCCCGTAGATGTCGAGGAAGTCGCGCAGGCTCTTTTCCGCCTCGTCTTTGCGATCGGAAAGCAGATACTCGTTGATCTCGCCATTGATGCAGCCGCTGAGGCAGATGATGCCCTTCGAATATTGGCGCAGCAGGTCTTTATCGACACGCGGCTTGTACCACTGGCCGTGCAGATGCGCCTGGGAGACGAGTTTGGAGAGGTTGTCGAAGCCCTCGTTGCTGGAGGCGAGCAGCGTGAGGTGGGAGGCTCGCTTCCGGCCCGGCACTTCCTGCTTTTCATGCATGGAACCGGGCGCGAGGTAGATCTCGCAGCCGAGGATGGGCTTCACGACCTTCGCGAGCTGCTCCTCGGTGGCGACTTCGCCCTTTTTGAGCTTCGGCTTCGTCTTACCGGCCGCCATGTAGAAGTCGATGGCGCCGAAGAGGTTGCCATGGTCGGTGATCGCCACCGCAGGCATTTGGTATTCCTGCGCCTTCTTCACGACCTGATCAATCCGCACCGCGCCGTCGAGCAGCGAGTAGTCGGAGTGCAGGTGAAGATGGACGAAGGAGGAAGACATGTGGGGAATGACGAAATCCGAATGGCGAATGACGAATTCGGCACTGGCCTGCCAGTTTTAGCGAATCACGCCGCGCTGAACAGGGAGAAGTTGTTCACAATCCACCCGGCTGATCACTCATCCCAGCCGTGCGTGCCTACTTTGACCCAGTAACCGCTGATGAGAACGATGTAGCCGCCCCATCCTCCGCCATTCATCGCTCCGCCGCGAGTGGTGCGCACTTTGAACTCGTAGGCCGGGAGATCCTGCTCGTTGGCGAGCTTGGTGAGCGGATTGCGTTCTTCGGCTTTCACGCGCTTGGATGAGGTTTTCACCAGTGTGATCTGGACGTGCTCGCCGAATTCTTTGGTCTTCTTGTGGCGAATGATGATGCCGTGTTTGGCACCGGCGGGAGGTTCGGCAGGTTCGATGAGGCTGCCGGGCCGCCAGCCGGTATAGTGCACATCAAGAACGGCCTTCATCTCCGGGGTAGGGTCCTCTTCATTGATCGAGACAAAGGTCACGAGCGGCGTTGGCGCGTCTTGGGCCGTGGGCGCGAGTGGATCTCTCACTTTGGCCGGATAGCCAAACACCTCGCGCCACACTGGCACCGGGAAATCGCTCAGTGTCGTGCGGTCATAGTCGGTGGGTTCGCGTTTCAAGGCTGCGAGGCACTCGCTGAACTCCTTGGCGTCGGAGCAGTACTCCAGCGTGTCCACGGGCTTGTCGCTGTAATAGTCCATCACCAGCGGATCCGCGCCGATTGAGAGCAAATGACGGATCATGGCCGGCTTTCTCGATGAAACAGCCGTGTGCAGTGCGGTGGAGCCGTTTTCAGGATCGAGCGGCTTGTTGATCTGCAGCCCTGCTTTGACCAGCGCATCGAAAAGGACAGTGTCGCCATTCCACGCGGCAGATTTTGCCGCCTCGCGCAGCTCGCGATGCTGCTGGGTCACCTCCGGATCGTCCTCGTGTCCGAGCGAAGCGCCAGCCATGCCGAGAGCGACGAATAGGAGAATGAGCGTGCTTTTCATGCGGCGAGAGGGATCGCGGCCTTTTCTACCCCGGTTCGGGTCGCCGTGTCATCCGCTATTCCTGATGCTTCGGTCGGCGATGCGCCCGATGATGATGCCGGTAAATGCCCAGCAGATGCCTGCCGATGAGCACGGCGGCGATCGCGGCCACCACGAGGGTCGCGATCAGCATGTTGCTATGCGATTGAGCTGCCGGGACGACCACACGGGGAGGCGGTGGGGCGCTGCGGAAGACGAATGAGCGGCTCGTTTCGCCGGGGAAAAGCACCTGCGGTTTGCGCTCGGCGGCGTTTTCGAGGGCATTGAGCAGGATGAGGTCGATCGCGGCACTTTTCGCGAAGGCGATTTGAAACTCGGTGGCTCCCTCCGGCACGGGCGCGGTGCATTTGGCCAGGAGGTGCAGCTCCTGCGTGTCCGGTTTGAGCGTGGTGTTGTCCGAGCCGTCGATGGGTTGGACTGTCAACTTGGGCAGCGGGATGGGCCGGCCATTGAAAATCAGGCCCACCACCTGCCGGAGGTAGTCGCCCGCCTTTTCGAGGGTGGCGGCGGCCTGCTCGGGGGATTGATCGGAGAACCAGGACCCGGCCACAGGGGGCAGGGAACGCGGATCGGCCGCCAGAAAGGCCCGCGGGTCAAAATTGATCGTCAAATCGAAGTTTCCGCCCGCGGTGAAGCGGCTCTCGATGGTCATGCTGGGCACATTGTGGGCGTGCAGCAGGCCGGAGAGGGCGATCAGGGCAAAAACGAGGCGCGGGAGCATCGGCTGATCCTGCCTTGGGTGGCGCACGGGTGCAATTTCAGCTTTGTTTCGAGGCTGTTCTCCAAAATGCGCGGGAGGGGGCTTGACTTCCGGCGTGCGAGTTGCTTCAAGAAAGCCGCGTAATTCAACGTCACCCATGCCCGCCAAGCTGAAATCACTGGAGAAGGACCTCGAGATCACCCTCGAGGACTTCAACATGATCGGACGCAGCCCGGATTCCACCATCCGTCTGCTGGACGGCGGTGTCTCGCGCCAGCATGCCACCATCCGCCGGGATGGGTCGCTTTTCTGGATCTCTGACCTAGGCAGCGCGAATGGCAGTTTCGTGAATGATGTGGCGGTCAGCACGGCACGGGCGCTGCGGCACGGGGACCGCGTCCAGTTCGGAACCAGCAGCTTCGTGTTCGACAACGACGAAGAAAGCGGTCACACGAGCACGCAGGCCTCCTCCACTCAGGCGATCCACACCATTGCCCTCCCGGTGAAAACCGTGAAGGCCACGCTGCTAGTGGGCGATTTGAGGAACTTCACCGCCATTTCCGCCCAACTCAGCGCTGAGGAGGTCGCCGCCATGCTGCGCGAGTGGTATGCGCAGTGCGAGCAGGTGCTGAAAAGCCGCGGTGCGATCATCGACAAATTCATCGGCGACGGGGTCTTTGCCTACTGGCATGGCGACACGCCGGACGTTCGTGCGAAGGCGACCGAGGCCGCCAAAATCCTCAGCAGCCCCGAAGCCAGCAACTCGCCCAAGCGCAAGTGGCTGAAGGAGAACATGAATCTCGAGGTCTTCTGCCACATCGGCCTGAACATCGGCGACGTGGCGCTCGGAGCCATGGGCCGCGGCATGACCACCGCCGTCGGCGAGGCCGTGAACGTCACTTTCCGCATCGAAAGCCTCACCCGGAAGCTGCAAGTGCCTGTTTTGGCCGGTGCGCCCTTCATGGAAGGCTGGCCCGAAGGCCTGGCGATCTATCAAAACGCCGGCATTCATCCAGTGAAAGGCCAGCCCGATCCTGTCGAGGTCTACTCGCTCATCGACGCCCCGACACTTTCTCTTTGAGAACGGAACGCTGAAGCGTGCTGGCGATGGCGGAGAGGGAGGGATTCGAACCCTCGGTTGCCTTTCGACAACGTCTGATTTCGAGTCAGGTGCCTTCAACCACTCAGCCACCTCTCCTTCGAATCGCGAGCGGCCGCGAGACTAGCGTCCCGCGCCCGGAATGCAAGGCGTGCTTCTACTCTTTTGGCAGGCGGATCGCCCTCGGCGGCAGCGCAGGCACCTTCACCTTCCCGTGCGGCACGCTGACGTGCGGATTTCCTCGGGCGAGGAAACGCCACGGGAAATCCACTGCCTGGCTGATGCCCACGCGGATGTCGCTCACGACTTCGTGAGATGGCAAAACGGATGATTTGAGGCCACAACCTGCCTTCCGGCCTTTGCCGACCATCGGCAGGCCATGATGAGTGCCATCGATCGCGAGGGCTTGCGCGAGCTTGCCGGGCCCGGAACACAGATCGCGGGCCTTTTCGCGGTTTCGGTGGCTTTGCATGCTTTCGAGGCCTTTTCGTGGTTCGAGTGCTCGAATGAGAATGAGCCCATCACGCTCTCCGCCCTTCACGAGGAGGTTAAAGAGCCAGTACATGCCGTAGTTGAAATAGACGTAGGCCGCTCCGGGAGGCTTGGAGCGCACGAATTCGCGGGCGCTGGGTCGCGAGGCCGTGTGACACGCGGGGTCATGCTCCACCGCATAGGCTTCTGTCTCGACGATGATGCCCGAGCAGCCATTCCACACCAATTCGACGCCAACGAGCTCACGAGCCACGGTGAGCACATCACGCTGGAAGAAGTCTGTTTCGAGAAAGGGCATGGCAATAGGAGCATCATCAAACGCCATTCGCACTCGCCAGCGGGTCGCCTGCTGGGAGTTCGATCCAGAACTCCGCGCCGCCTTCATCGCGATTCCGGCAGCCAGCGTTGCCATGATGGGCATGGGCAAGGGCCCGCACGAGCGCGAGACCGAGGCCCATGCCGGGTGTGTTCGCGGTGGCGGCGCTGCCGCGGGTGTGGCGCTGCCAGATCTTGGTGAGATCAGTCGGTGACAGGCCGGGACCGCTGTCGAGCACCACGATGCGCACTTTGTCATCGTGCACGCGAAGCGCGAGTGTGACGCTGCCGCCACGCGGCGTGTAAGCGAGGGCGTTGTCGAGCAGGTTGGCGATGGCTTGATTGATGCGCTGGCGGTCGAGCAGCACCCAGCGCTGCTCCGGCACATCGAGATCGAGGCGCAAGCCGCGTTCCTCGGCGGCGGGTTTGTAGAGCTCGTGCAAATCGCCGAGCAGGGCGTGCAGCTCGACGATTTCGAGATGCAGCTTCAAGGCGCGATGCTCGCCAGCACGCGTGGTGAGGATCGTCTGCACGAGGTCGGTGGCGCGGTCGATTTCCTCCAGGCCGCGGGCGGCGGAGTCACGGGCGGCGGCGTTGTCGGTGTGATCGTGAAAGGTCTCCAAATTGCCGCGGATGCGGGCGAGCGGCGTGCGCAGCTCGTGCGCGAGGATGTCGTTGGCGTTTTGCAGCTCGCGGGTGAGGCCGTCGATGCGGTCGAGGCCGTCGTTGAAGGCTTTGGCAAAGGCTTGCAGCTCCGGCACGGCACCGGGGGCGACGAGTCGCGCATCGGTGCTGCCTTCGGCCAGCTGGCGCGTGCTTTGCATCATCGCCCGCACGGGCGTGAGCACATGTCGAACGAACCACCACAGCGGCAGCAGCATGAACACGCTGGATGCGAGGCCTGCGAGCCACAAGTCATCGCGGATGTGCTCCACATAGGCTCGGTCCTCCGCGTCGGTGCGGCCGAACCAGATCACATTCCCATCCTCGAGCACCTGGCACCCGGCGAGCAGCTCCTGCGGCTTCGCGGGATGCAAAAGCGTGGTCAGCATCGAGGCGGAGGGTTGCAGGCCTTCGGGGGCTTGCTTCGGCCATTCGTAACCAGCCACGGCAGTCGGAATCATTTCGAAAAGCACGCGGCCCTCCGCGCTGGTGATGCGCACGGCCTGGTCGTTCTCATGCCCGCCGGCGGCGAAGACATCTTTGATCTCCTTGAGGCCGTTGCGGTTGTAGAGCACGGCGTACTCACCGAGGTCGTCGAGCACCACGGCGCGGGCGATGCTGCCGAGGTCGCGCTTCATGGCCCAGCCGGCCACGGTGATGCAGAGCGCGGTGCTGCCGGAGATGAGCGCGGCCAGCATGATCCCCAGCCGCCACGTGGATGGCAGGCGGTCAGGGAAGAGTTTGGAGAGCATAGCCTTTGCCTCGGACGGTTTGCAGATGCGAAGGCCGCCCCGGCGTGTCGATCTTCCGGCGCAGGCGGCAGATCATCGCATCGACGACATTCGTGCCAGGATCAAACTGGATGTCCCAGACCTTTTCGAGCAGGAATTTCTTCGTGAGGATGTGCCCTTCGTTCGCGAGCATGACCTCGAGCAGCGTCCACTCGCGTGGTTGCAGCTCGATGACCTCGCTTTCACAGCGCAGGCGGCGCTTCAGCGGGTCGAGCGTCCAGCGTCCCAGCATGCGCGGGGCAGGTTGAGGTACTGTTTGATTACTCCGTCGATGCAGCGCTTCGAGTCGAGCGAGAAGCTCTTCCATCGCAAAAGGCTTCGTGAGGTAGTCATCACCTCCAGCACGCAGGCCGCGCACGCGGTCGGTCACATTGTCACGAGCCGTGAGAAACAGCACGGGAATGCCAAAACCACGCGCCCGCATCTGCTCGACCACCGTGTAGCCGTCCATGTCAGGCAGGCCCACATCGAGGATCACCGCGTCGAAGGGCTCCTGGGCCAGCAGACGCAGCGCCACGGCACCGCAGTCGCTATGAGTGCTGGTATGCCCCGCCTCACGCAGCCATGCGCCAGTCTGGCGGGCGAGTTCGGTGTCATCTTCGACGAGAAGGAGGTTCATGGCGCGTGTGTCTGCATTGGAACACGGAGGTGCCATCGCGCCAAGGGCTTCGTGCGTCATTACCAAATGATAACGTAGGCCGTCCGTGTAACCATCCCGTCACTTCATTACCAAACGATAACGTGCCATCCCGCTCGCCATCTGGCGCAATGGCGGCATGAAAACGAAAATGCTGCGTGCCTGGGTCGTCGCGAGTTTGCTCGTGGGTTTGTCCTGCCAGTCGTTTGCGGGTGGCGGACAGTGGACGGTGGTCGCTTGGAACAATCTCGGCATGCACTGCATGGATGATGATTACTCGGTCTTTTCCATCCTGCCGCCCTTCAACACGATCAATGCGCAGGTCATGGATGCCGCCGGGCATCTCATCACCGATCCTGCGGCCGCGGGAATCACGGTGACGTATCAGTCGGTGGCGAATGCCGATGGCTCGATCAACACCACCTCGCTCGGGAAGACGAATTTCTATGACTACGCCGCGGTGTTGTATGGCGCGAATGTATCCGTCGATGCCGGTTTGGCCGGAAAATCGATGCCTGGAGCGGCGAACGCGCCGCAGACGATGAACTGGGTCGCGGGCATGAACTGGTTTGAGGCCGCGGGCATCCCGATTTGCCCCACCGACGACGCCGGGCACCAGAATCCGTATCCGCTCATGCGTGTGTCAGTGAAGAACACGTCAAACACCGTGCTCGCCAGCGCCGACATCGTCGTGCCGGTTTCGGACGAGATGGACTGCCGTGCCTGCCACACCTCCGGCACCGGTTCCGCGGCCGCGATGCCCGCGGCGGGCTGGGTGAATGACGCGAACGACAAGCGTGACTTCCGCCTGAACATCCTGCGACTGCACGACGAGAAAAACGCCGCGAAACCGACCTACGCCGCTGCTTTGGCCGCGATGGGTTATCCCTCGCAGGGGCTTTATCACAGCGTGGTGAATGCGAACAAGCAGGTGCTGTGTGCGCACTGCCATGCCTCGGAGGCGCTGGGCACCGGCGGCGCGGCTGGCGTGCCGCCGCTCACGGCCGCGATGCACTCCAAGCACGCCACCGTCATCAATCCGACCAACGGCCTCCAGCTCGACAACATCGCGAGCCGCAATTCCTGCTACATGTGTCATCCCGGCAGCGAGACGCGTTGTCTGCGTGGCGCGATGGGGAGCGCGGTGAACGCCGCGGATGGCTCGCTCGTGATGCAATGCCAGAGCTGCCACGGCAACATGGCCGCCGTCGGTTCCTCCACCCGCACCGGCTGGCTGCACGAGCCAAATTGCCAGGCCTGCCACAGCGGCGATGCGCTCGCGAACGAAGGTCAAATCCGCTTCACCAGCGTCTTCACCTCCGGCACCACCATGCGCGTGCCGGCAAACCAGCGCTTTGCCACGAATGCGAACACGCCCGCCGCTGGCATCTCGCTGTTCCGTTTCTCCAAAGGCCACGGCGGCCTCGTTTGCAGCGCCTGTCATGGCTCGACACACGCGGAGTATCCTTCGCTGCATCGCGACGACAATTTGTATGCCTGGAACAAGCAAGGCCATCGCGGAAAGCTCGCGGATTGCACGGTTTGTCATCCGTCGATGCCCTCAAACAGCGTCGGCGGACCGCATGGCATCCATCCCATCGGCAGCCAGACCTGGGTGGTCGATCATGCCGACATCGCGCGGAACGTGGGCATCAATGAATGCCGCGAATGCCACGGCAGCGACTACCGCGGCACGCCTTTGTCACGGGCGCAGGCGGATCGCTCGCTGACGACGAAATTTGGCCTTCTCACGCTGAAGCGCGGCATGGAGGTGAGCTGCTACTACTGCCACAACGGCCCCAGCAGCAGCAACGCGAGCACGCATATCGGTCCCACCGTTGCCAGCACCCAGCTCAACGTGCCGCTGAACACGCCCACGAGCATCACACTCACCGCCAGCGGCACGAATCCGCAGCTCCGCGTTATCCAGCAGCCGCTGCATGGCACCGTCGGCATTGCCGCAAAGGTGGCGACGTATTTCCCTGATGCCGGTTACAGCGGCCCGGATGTCTTCACCTACATCGCGAGCGATAGCGGCAGCTACATCGACTCCAAACCGGCCACCGTTTCCGTCACCGTCGGCGGCACCGATTACTCGCTCGACAGCGATGGTGACGGCATTCGCGACTGGATCGAATACGCGCTCGGCCTCGATCCCGCGCTGCCGAGCCCGGCAAAGCCCGTCAACGCCATCGAAAGCGTCTCCGGCACGAATTACCTCACGCTGCGTGTCTTCCGCGGCCCCATGTTGCCGCCGGACATGCCTGTGACGATCAAAACCTCCGGTGACCTCCTCAATTGGACCTCCGGCACCATCCTCACGAACACCGCAGGCGAACTCAAAGCCCGCGACACCGTGCCCGCCAATGGAGCGCCCTCCCGCTTCATCCGCATCGAGGCCACGCGGCAGACGCCGAATCCGTGATCACCGCCACACGCTGGCGAAGTGATGCGCGAGTCGCAGCTTGCGGGCGACGGCGGGTGAAATCACATACGGATACAAAAACGGAGCGCCGAAGCTGCGGCTGATCTCATTGAGCATGGTGGCGAGACCGATCCAGTGCTGGAGCAGGGCGTGGAAGCCCGCATCATCCTGAGTGGAGGATGGTTGAAGGCCCGAAGGCAACGGGTCAGCGACGAAGGCTGGCGCGGCATCTCCACTGCGAATGCCGAGATGCTCGCAGGTCTCGATGCCATCGACCATTTGCAGGTAGTGCGCCCAGGTCTCGGCCCAGTCTTCCCACGGATGCGAGGCCGAGTAGGCGGAGATGTAGTTTTGCTGCCAGTTGGCAGGCGGGCCGTATTGATAATGGCGGGAGAGTCCTTCGGCGTAAGGCAGGGCCTCATTGCCGAAGACTTCGCGGAAAGCCATGCGCCAGGGATGATCCCAATCGAGCCGCGAGAGGCAGCGATACCAGAGGTAGTGGCCGCTTTCGTGCCGGAAGTGGCCGAGGAGCGTGCGTGAGGCCTCGCCGAGCTGCTGGCGGTTGATCTGCCGCCAGGTGTCGTCGGCTTCTTCGAGGCTGACGGTGATGACGCCGCTGAGATGGCCCATGGTGGCGGCGGGATCGAGCCTGGTGCTGACGATGTCAAAGGCGAGGCCGTTGAGCGGATCTTCGGCAAGCGTGGGCAGGGAGAGGTGAAAACCGATCAAGGTGTGCAGCAGGCGCCGCTTGGCGGCCTCCATGAGGCTCCAGTGCTGGCGGTTCAAGGCGTTGCTGAGATCGGGGATGGTGCGGTTGAGCCGGCAGGAGACGCAAAAGGCCTCGCCGGTGCTGGCGGGCACGAGCCAGTTGCACGCGGCGTAGCGCTGGCCGTTGCCGCAGAGGCGGTAGTTTTTGTCGATGCGGCGGATGAGGCCGAGCATCGGCTCGTAGCCCACATCGAGGCCGCAGGCGAGACAGCGCGAGCTTTCAAAGAAGAGCGCGTTGCCACAGGTGCATTGAAAGGACTTCATGCGGTTTCGGTGGTGATCTCCCTGGGTTTGCTCACGGCGGCCACCGCCTCGCATGCATCGTGCGTAAGAGTAACGATCCCATTCTGGCGGAAAACATGGCCCCCGAGAAAGGCCACCCGCGCGAGTGACGGGTGCGCCGTCACTTTCTGCTCCTCTGGTCCGTGTGCATGCTTCAGCAGACAGCCTTCAGGCGTGGAAAGCAACACGTCATTCCGTGCGGGTCCTCACACGACCGGGCTTGGTAACCATTCGGTTACTTCATTACCAATCGCTAACGTGATGATGAGCTTGGGCTGTGGTGAGTTGGTGGTGTCGAGGAAGACGCGTGCTTCTCCGGCACCATGAAATCCTTCCAAACAGTTACGGAGCCGAGGTTCCAGCCAGAAGGGAAGAGTGGTTCGATAGACACGCTGACCACCTCATGAACTCCTCCGCCCTCCAGATGCCCGAAACGTCCCGCGATGAACGCGGCGCTTGGTTCATGCAGGCGCTGCGCGGGGATTCGGATGCGGCGACGCGGCTTTACGAGGCCTGTGTGCCGGCGGTGCGCGGCTGGCTGCGTGGCCGCGTGGGCGAGAGCGTGGCGGAAGAGTGTGCGCATGAGGCGATGGTGATGGCTTTTCGTCGCGGTGAGCAGTTCCGCCCGGGCACCTGCTTCGAGAGCTGGGTGCGCACGATGGCCTGGCGAATGGCTTTGAATGCCCTGCGGACCGATTTGCGCCGCAAAACACGCGAAACGGCCTTTTTCGAGCAAAACGGCTCGCCGGACGATTTTCGCGATGAGGCGGTTCTGGCCGCGCTGGACCGCTGCGTGGCCGAATTGCCCGGTGAGCAGCGCCAGCTCATCCGCCTGCGCTTTCAGCTCGATCAATCGGCGGGCGAAATCGCCGCCAGCCTCGGCCGCAGCCGCGTGGCGGTGGCTGTGAGCCTGCACCGCATCTGCAAACGCCTGCGCTCCGACCTGGAGCAGCACGCACGACTTTGAAACAACCAACATCCACCACCATGAAACGCATCCTGCTCCTCCTGATCAGCCTCGTGGCCTTGCTCGCCGGTCAAACCGCCCGCGCCAGCATCGCCTACGGCAGCATCAACAACTTCGACACGGTGAATGACACCGGGCATACCTGCCACGGCTTCGAGATCGAGATCGAGGACTGCCGCACGACGGACATCACCTACACCTACAATTACAACCACTACGGCGTGCCGCGCTTTGAGCAGGATGACACGGACCCGCTGCATCCGAAGTGCCGCATCCGCTGGGAGAGCAAAAAGAACCCGGACGGCTCCTGGGCCTCCTACACGGCGATCCCGAGCGGTCCCATCGCGCCGACGAATGGTCACATGTTCACGAATCCGAGTGTGAACTTCGGCGGCGAGCACTTTGGCGTCGGTTACAGCAAGGCGGTGGGCCTCATCAAATACAACTGGCTCATCGACAATGGCAGCGGTGCTCTCATTCACGGCGGCGCGGTGCAGGTGGCGACGCCCGTCTTCACTTACTATCCGCCGGTCGTCGGCGTTGCCGCGCAGGTGCAGGCTGTGATCCAGCCGCCGGTGCCGCCCGTGCCTCCCGTGAAGGAGTTTGGCAAGGCCGTGTGGGTGAAGGAAATCAAGACGACGACGCACAACAACAAGGAGATCAAGCTGCGTGAGCTGGTGAGCGATGATCCCGCTGATCTCGATGACAAAAACTGGGCGAATGGCGAGCCGGACGAGGTGGAGATCGAGTGGCGCATTCTTCAGAAGCGCAACATCGCGGGTGGTGGTGCCAATGATGAACTGGTCGCCGCGCCGGAGGATCTGCCGAATGGCGACGAGGTGGTGACGCGCCGCTACGAGTTCTACAAGTACACCGGCCCGCTCGATGCGGAGAGCGGCGAGGCGATGGCAGACACGGTGGGCGCGGATGGCCTGCACGGCGATGGCGTCGTGACCTACAATCATCACATGGTCGGCGGTGAGTGGGTGGAAGTGACGGAGGACATGGCCGACTACGAAGTCGTGGGTGATTTCACCGGCTCGCAAATGGCCGCGGTGGATGTCGAGGCACCGGTGGGACTCATCGACCATGTCAGCGAAGGCGTGATCAACACCGACTACGCTGCACGCACGGTGGTGGTGGAGGGTGCGCTGCCTTTCACGGCCACGCAGGAGGGCGCTCTGCCTCCAGGCATGACCTTTGATGAGGTCACGGGCGTGCTCGACGGCACTCCGACGGCCAGCGGCAGCTTCCAGTTCAAAGTGACCGCGAGTGATGGCGTGAATCCCGATGTGTCAAAGAACTACACGCTCACCGTGGCCGCCGCGGGCGCACCTCCGCCTCCCGCGAGCCTGCTCGACACCACGGTCTCGCCGGTGGGAGCCGGCACGACGACGGGCGATGGCTCGTATGCCATCGGCGCGAACGCCACGGCCACCGCGACGCCGAACGCGGGCTTCGCCTTCCTCAATTGGACGGACAACGGCACCGTCGTGAGCACGAACGCGAGCTACACGCTGGCGATGGATGTGAATCACTCGCTTGTGGCGAATTTCGTGCCCGTTTTCACCGTGACGACGAGCGCCGCGCCCATCGCAGGCGGCACGACGACCGGTGATGGCAGCTACAACGGCGGCGCGAATGTCACCGTCGTGGCCACCCCGAATGCAGGCTACGCTTTCACGAACTGGACCGAAGGTGGCCTCGTCGTGAGCAGCAGCGCGAGCTTCACCTTCGCCGCCGCATCGGATCGCGATCTCGTGGCGAATTTCACGCTCGGCACGAGCTACACGATCACCACCGCCTCCACGCCGGTGGCTGGAGGCAGCACGACCGGTGGTGCCAGCTATGCCAGCGGCTCAAGCGTGACCGTCACCGCGACGCCAAACGTGGGCTACAACTTCATCAACTGGACCGAAAGCGGCACGCAAGTGAGCGCGAATGCGAGCTACACCTTCAATGCGACCGCGAATCGCACGCTCGTGGCAAACTTCGCCGTCATCGGCGGCACCACGCGCACGATTTCCACCGTCGCATCGCCTCTGCTGGGCGGCACGACGAGCGGCGGCGGCGTGGTGACGGATGGATCGAGCGTCACCGTCGTGGCGACGGCGAATCCGGGCTACATCTTCTCCAAATGGAAGCAGGGCGGCTCCAATGTGAGCAGCAGCGCGAGCTACACCTTCACCGCCACGGCGGACCGCACGCTCACGGCGACGTTTGTGAAGGTGTATTACGTCAACACCACTTCTGCACCCGCCGCGGGCGGCACCACGGAGATGGACAGCAGCAGCTACAAGCTGAATGAAAACGCCCGGGCCGATGCCTTCCCGAACGCGGGCTATCAATTCGTGAACTGGACGGAAAACGGCACCGTGGTGAGCACCGCGAATCCGTATGACTTCAATGTCACGGGCGATCGCGATCTCGTGGCGAACTTCTCGCTCATCGGTGCGCTCACCATCAATGCCAGCGCGGCTCCAGCGGCTGGCGGCAGCGTCACCGGCGCGGGCAGTTACCTGAATGGCAACAGCGTGAACCTCGTCGCGGTGCCCAACGCGGGCTACGGCTTCGCCAACTGGACTGAAGGCGGCACGGTGGTCAGCAGCAGCGCCACCTACACCTTCAACGCGAGCACGAACCGCACGCTGGTGGCCAATTTCATCGCGGGGAACACGATCACCGCCACCGCGACTCCGATCAGCGGCGGCAGTGTGAGCGGCGGCGGCACCTTCGCG
>CALMTT010000295.1 GCA_937872615.1 uncultured Verrucomicrobiaceae bacterium
GGGGAGTCGTCACCGCCGACGCGATCACCCGAGATCGCGAGCTGCGCCTCCTACCGTTGCCCGATGACCTGAGGGCGGCGATCGACGGCCAGCTGCCACCTCGTTGGAGTCGCAACAACCCCGTGGACCTCGCCGGCGGCGAGACCAGGGACACCATCCCTGCGGTGCTGGAGCTCGTGGCCGCTCACCCCGACGTGCACGCCGTGGTGTACCTCGGCCTGGGGATCCAGTCGAACCAGGCGGCCATGATGCGCGAGGGCAACTTGACGCTATCCTGGAAAACTACGTTACGAGCGTCATCCAGAACGTGAACGCCCCAGTTGCCCATTTCGCCGTTCCCGGTATTCCAGTCCCAATGCCAGTCGTAGTGGAACTTCTCGCGGAAGAGCTGTTCGTCCGCGGCAGGGCCGAGCCAGAGGTCGTAGTTCACGCTCGGCGGCGGCGTGAGCGGCGTGTCACGCTTTCCGATGGTCTTGCGCATGCTGTAGTGATTGCAGCGCACATACTTGATCTTGCCGAGCGTGCCTGCGTCGAAGTAAGCCTTGATCTCGTCCTGCATGGGATCACTGCGCTGCTGCGTGCCGCCCTGGCAGATGCGGCCGTATTTGCGGGCGGCCTCGACGAGCTTGCGCCCTTCCCAGATGTTGTGTGAAACGGGCTTTTCGACATACACGTCCTTGCCCGCCTGCATCGCCCAGATGGCGGCAAGCACGTGCCAATGGTTGCCGGTGGAGACGACGACGGCGTCGATGCTCTTGTCTTCCATCACCTTGCGCAGGTCCTGCGTCGTGGCGGCATTGGGGAAGAGCTTTTTGACCTTTTCGAGCTGCGCTGTGTCGGGGTCGCAAAGCATCACCACCTCCACGCCGGGCACTTTGGCCATGCGTCCAGCATTGCCGGTGCCCTGGCCGCCGAGACCGATGCTGGCGATGCGGATTTTTTCATTCGCCCCGAGCACCCGGCTGGCAGACAGCGCGGTGAAAGCGAGAGCGGATTGCGTGATGAAGGCGCGACGGGAGGTCAGGTTGGGGTTCATGGCGGGAAAACGCCCCGTTTTGCCAAAAATCGCTCTGGAATGCAACGCAAGCTTCGCGGGGCGGTGGAATTCTTCCCACACATTCCACCTTGCCTCCCTCCCGCATGACAGAGCAAGATCGCGCACCTTCCTCATGAGCTTGTTTGAATGGCTTGGTGAATCCTACGACCCCGGTCCTTCCGGTGAAACGCACTTCGGTCCCCGTGATCGCGGCCGGCGGTCACGTGCCACCGTTTTAATCCGGGCCGGGATCTGCCTGATTCTTCTCGGCGGCTTGGGCTACCTGATGCATCAGGAAATGGGCATCCGGGACTTGGCCGATTATCGGAACACCGCGGTCGGCGTCTTTTTCTATTCGTTTGTGGCCTACTTCGTCCACCCGGAGCCTGACACGTCCAACATGGGCATGCTTGGCGGCCTTATCGATCATCCGCTGCGCTACTCGGACGATGTGAATCGCTTTCTGCTCTTCTTCCTCGTCTTTCTTCTGCCCGGCCGCTTCCTTTCGGAGTCGTTTGTCGATCTGATCCGCCTCATCCGGCACGCAGGACACAGGTCGCCGCCACAAGGCTCCTGAACTCTCCTTTTGCAATCGGCGGCAGGCTCGCCACGGACTAGGCAGCCCCTTTTTCCAGACCGCCATGCGAGCCCGCATCATCAAAGAATTCCGTTTCGAGGCAGCCCAGACGCTGCCCACCCTGCCCAGCACGCACAAGTGCACGAAGATGCACGGCCACAGCTTTAAGGTGGAGATCGTCATCGAGGGCGAAGTGGACCCGGCCATCGGCTGGGTCTATGACCACGCCGAGATCTCGAAGGCCATGAAGCCTCTGCTCGACCTGCTCGATCACAGCTACCTCAATGAGATCCCGGGCCTCGAAGTGCCCACCATCGAATACATGGCCGGCTGGCTGTGGAAAAAGCTCGCCCCGCAGCTCCCCGGCCTGTGCGAAATCGTCATTCATGAGACCCCGAGTGCCCGCTGCGTCTTCCGCGGCGAGTTCTAACCCCGTCAACCTCACCGAAACCACCCCGTGGAAGACTCCGACTACAAGGTACAGCTCGAAATCTTCGAGGGCCCCCTCGATCTCCTGCTTTATCTCATCAAGAAGGATGAGATCGACGTCTATGACGTGTCCCTTGAACGCATCACGAAGCAGTATCTCGACTACATCGATACCTTCAAGATGCTGAACATCGAGCTGGCCAGCGAGTTCATCGTCATGGCGGCGAACCTGATGTACATCAAAAGCCGCGAGCTGCTGCCCAAGGACGTGCAGCCGCCCGATGAGGAGGCTGATGAAGATGATCCGCGCTGGGAGCTGATCCGCCAGCTCGTCGAATACAAGAAGTTCAAAGAGGCCGCCAGCTTCCTCGGCGTGCAGGAGGTGAAGAGTGATGAGTTCTTCGCCACCACTCCTGAATTACCGGACCTTGAGGCACCTGTCGTCGGCATCGGCCAGGTGGGCATCTTTGACCTCATCCGCGCCTTCCAGCGCATCCTGAAGCGCTTCGAGAACGCCTCCGACTTCCGCGAGATCGTGAACGACCGCTTCACCGTGGCCGACAAGATCGAGGAACTGCTCACCATCGTCCCCGTGGGCGGTCGCGTGCGCTTTGAAGAGCTCTTCAACAGCTCCTCCAGCCGCGGCGAGGTCATCATCACCTTCCTCGCCATGCTCGAGCTCATCAAGCTCAACCACCTCCAGGTCGAGCAGGAGCAACTCCTCGGCGACATCGTCATCGTGCGGCCGCAGCTTTGATTTGATACCACGACACTCTCAAACGGGCGTCACAGCACCTCCGGCGCATTCTTCCTCGCCAAAAGATGCGTGAAGGGATGCGTGGCGGCGAGGTTGTATTGCTTGATGGCGAGGGACCAGAAGGGCGCGAGCTCGTCTTCGGTGGCGCTCCAGAGGCGGTAGTGGAGGTTCGTGACGGTTTCGGTGTCGTTGATGAGGGCGTTGACCTCGCGCGGTGTGAGGGCTTGCGGGCCTTGCTGGAGCAGCTTGTCGGCGATCTCGTCGAGATACTCGCGGGAGTCCTGGGTGTTCTTGCGGCGGCGCAGGAGGGAGATGTGCAGGCCGTTGACGTAGGGATCGAGGCAGACCTGCATGAGCCCGTAGTTGCGCTCGATTTCTGGCGGCAGTTGCAGGCGGCCTTTGACCTCCGCGAGGTTCGTTTCGAGCTCACGGAGCACGGCGGGAGGTTCGATTTCCTCGGGGCTGAGGAACAAACCAAAGCGCTGGCCGCTTTTTCCGCTGCTGAGCCAGATGGCCATCGGGATGGCGAGGACGAGCGAGATGAAAATGGGGCTCATCCACAGGAAGAAGCTCCACGAGATCATCCACGCGACCACGCCCCACGCGATGCCGAGCAGCGTGACGCCGCCGAAAGTCAGAATGACCTCACGCCAGTCCACGCCGTCGAGCTTGCGCTTCTGCGCGACCCATTTGACGCCCTGGCCGGTGATGATCTTGAAGACGAAGGTAGTATGAAACCACATCATCACGGGCGACATCAGTGTGAAGATGACCGTGTCGAGCATGCTGCTGAGCATGGCGAGCATTCGGAGCTTCAGCGGCTTGAACACGCGACCACTCACTGCCTCGTCGAGCAAGATGACGAACTTCGGCATGAAGATGAGCATGGCGGTGAGACCTAGCAAAAGGTGTCCGGCACGTTCGGCAGGGCCATCACGCACGACGTCGCCCGGTGTGGCGGCGAGCCAGGTGGTGAA
>CALMTT010000296.1 GCA_937872615.1 uncultured Verrucomicrobiaceae bacterium
CTGGCTCTGGTTCACCGTGCTGTTCGCCAACTTCGCCGAAGCCGTCGCCGAAGGGCGCGGCAAGGCGCAGGCCGATTCCCTGCGCAAAGCCCGCAAGGACACGATGGCCCGCCGCCTCAAGAACGGCCAGGAAATCGCTGTGCCTGCTCCGGCGCTCGAAAAAGGCGACATCGTCGTCTGCGAGGCCGGTGATGTGATTCCCGCCGACGGCGAGGTCATCGAAGGCATCGCCAGTGTCGATGAAGCCGCGATCACGGGCGAATCCGCGCCCGTCATCCGCGAAAGCGGCGGCGACCGCAGCGCGGTCACCGGCGGCACCAAGGTCATCAGCGACCGCATCGTCATCCGCATCACGTCCGAAAAAGGAAACACCTTCCTCGACCGCATGATCTCGATGGTCGAAGGCGCGAAACGCCAGAAAACACCGAATGAGATCGCGCTGACCATCCTGCTCTCGGCCATGACGCTCATCTTCCTGCTCGTGTGCATCACGCTGAAGCCCTTCGGCATCTATTCAGGTGTCGAGTTCACCACGCCGGTGCTCGTCGCCTTGCTCGTGTGCCTCATCCCGACTACGATTGGTGGTCTTCTGAGCGCCATCGGCATCAGCGGCATCGACCGCCTCATCCGCCGCAATGTCATGGCGACCTCCGGCCGAGCCGTGGAAGCCGCAGGCGACATCGACGTGCTCCTTTTGGACAAAACCGGCACCATCACCATCGGCAACCGCATGGCCTCCGACTTCCGCCCCGCGCCTGGCATCACCGAGCAACAACTCGCCGACGCGGCTCAACTCGCCTCGCTGGCCGATGAAACGCCGGAAGGCCGCAGCATCGTGGTGCTCGCGAAGGAGAAGTTCAACATCCGCGGGCGCGAGGTCGCCGCGCCGCATGCCACTTTTGTGCCCTTCACCGCGCAGACCCGCATGAGCGGTGTGGACATCGGTGGCCGCAGCATTCGCAAAGGCGCCGCTGATTCGATGAAAGCGCACATTGAAGCCCTCGGCGGCGTTTATCCGCAGGAAGTCGCCAAAGCCGTCGAAGCCGCGTCACGCGCAGGACGCACCCCACTCGTCGTTTCCGAAGGCAGCCAGGTGCTTGGCGTCGTGGAGCTCAAAGACGTCGTCAAAGGCGGCATCAAGGAGCGCTTCGCCCAGCTTCGCAAAATGGGCATCAAGACCGTCATGATCACCGGCGACAATCCGATGACCGCCGCCGCCATCGCTGCCGAGGCCGGAGTCGATGACTTCATGGCTCAAGCGACTCCCGAAGACAAACTGCGTCGTATCCGCGCCGAGCAGGCCGAAGGCCACCTCGTCGCCATGACCGGCGACGGCACCAATGACGCGCCCGCCCTGGCCCAGGCCGATGTCGGCGTCGCCATGAACACCGGCACTCAAGCCGCCCGCGAGGCCGGCAACATGGTCGATCTCGACAGCAATCCCACGAAGCTCATCGAGATCGTCGAAATCGGCAAACAGCTCCTCATGACCCGCGGCTCGCTCACCACCTTCAGCATCGCCAACGACATCGCCAAATACTTCGCCATCATCCCCGCGATGCTTATGGCCACCTTCCCGGCCATCTCGCCGCTGAACGTCATGGGCCTCGCCAGCCCGCAGAGCGCCATCTTGAGCGCCGTGATCTTCAATGCGCTCATCATCATCGCGCTGATCCCGCTCGCACTGAAAGGCGTGCCCTATCGGGCGATGGGCGCTGCCTCCGTGCTCCAGCGCAACCTGCTCATCTACGGCCTTGGTGGCATCATCATCCCCTTCGTCGGCATCAAGGCCATCGACGTGCTCATCACCACCCTGCGGCTCGCTTAACGTAATACGAACTTCCAAGTTCGTTCCCATCCGAACACCCTCAACCTAAACGAATCTGGAGATTCGTTCTACACCATGAAGCTCATCCTCACCTCCCTCCGCGCCACCTTGGTGCTCGCCGCCGTCACCTGCGGTGCTTATCCACTCCTCGTCACCGTCGCGTCACAGGCGATCTTCCATGACCAAGCCCAGGGCAGCCTCATCACCGACAAGGACGGCACCGTGCGTGGCTCCGCCTTGCTCAGCCAGAACTTCACAGCCGAAAACTACTTCCATCCACGCCCTAGTGCCGCCGGAACCGGCCACGACGCCGCCAATTCCAGCGGCAGCAACCTCGGCCCCACCTCGCAAAAGCTGAATGATGCCATCAAAAAACGCATCGCGGCCTATCGCACCACCAACGGCCTCGCCCCCGATGCGAAAGTGCCCGCCGACGCCGTCACCGCCTCCGGTTGCGGACTTGATCCGCACATCAGCGTCAAGAATGCCGAGTTGCAGGCACCTCGCGTGGCCAAAGCCCGCAACCTCAGCATCGAAAAAGTGCGGGCGTTGATCGCCGCGAGCACCACGAAGCCCGATCTCGGCATCCTCGGCGATGCGGGCGTGAATGTGTTGAAGCTTAACCTCGCGCTCGACGGGATGTAAAGTGGTCCGCACAGTCCTCTGTGCGGAACGAACGTCTCCAGGCTCAGAACCGCACAGAGGACTGTGCGGACCACATTCAAGCCTCCCTCTTCCACCAAACAAACTCACCCGCACGCAACTTCGCCTTTCTCGGATTCTCTTCGATATACTGCCTGAACTTCACAAACGAAGCCTCGCTCCTCACCAGATGATCAAAGCTCTCGTCCTGCCAAAACCTTCCGGTCTTACCAAGAGCCGCATTAATCTTCGTCGCCGTCCACTTCTTCCACGATTCCACCTGTTTGAGCATCGCATTCCGCGCCATTCCACCCACCAGCAGATGCACATGATTCGGCATCACGACGTAATCACCCAGTTCATACCGTTCTCCGTCAAAGAACCGTAAGGCACCCGAGACGATCTCCGCCAGATCTGCTCTTCTCAACACACACTGCCCATGACCTTCATCCAGCTCATCTTCCAGCGCCTTGGCGAAGCGGCGGAAGTCTTGCCGCTCGTCGTCAGCGAGTTCTTCCACCTGCTTTCGCCAGTCTTTGGCAGCCGGATCTATCTCGTGCTTGGCAAGCCATGCGTCACGATCCGCACGCCATTTCACCCACACCTCTTTGGGAATCGAGTCCGCAGTTCGCCAAGTAATGAAGTAGGTCGCTCCTTGCTGATCCCAGTGCGGGAGGTGGCCGCGCGTGATTGTCACTTTCTCCGCTGGATTGAAGAACTGGAAGGCCATGGTGGATTTAGCAAAGTGGTCCGCACAGTCCTCTGTGCGGTTCGGGAGTCAAGGAACGCTCATGCCGCACAGAGGACTGTGCGGACCACAATATGAACTCCGACGACTCACGCCCCGATCCCGATGCTCTGCTCGCGCAGATGCGTCTGGAGGATGTGAAGTCGAAATCGGGCAAGCTCCACATCTTCCTCGGCATGTGCCCCGGCGTGGGCAAGACCTACGCCATGCTGCAAACCGCGCGCCAGCGGGTCAAAGAAGGCGTGGATGTGCTCGCGGGCGTCATTGAGACGCATGGTCGCTCCGAAACCGCCGCGCTGCTCGAAGGCATGCGCGTCCTGCCGCGCAAAAAACTCGAACACCGCGGCTTCACGCTGGAGGAGTTTGACATCGACGCCGTGCTCGCGCAGCGGCCTCAGCTCGTGCTGGTGGACGAGCTGGCACACACAAATGCGCCCGGCTCGCGACACGCGAAGCGCTACCAGGACGTGCTGGAGATCATTGACGCGGGAATCGACGTTTACACCACACTCAACGTCCAGCACATCGAGAGTCAGGTGGACATCGTGCAGCAGATCAGCGGCGTGGCGATGCAGGAGACGGTGCCAGACTCCATCCTCGACGTGGCGCATGAGATCCAGCTCATCGACCTCAGCGTTGAGAAGCTGCTGGAGCGCATGGCTGATGGCAAAGTGTATCTCGGCGAGCGTGCTGAGCAGGCGATGGGCGGCTTTTTCAAAGAGGGAAACCTCACCGCGCTGCGTGAGCTGGCCCTGCGCTTCACTGCCGAGCAAGTGGATCGCGATCTGGAGGACATCCGCCGGCTCAAACGCGTCAGCAGCCCGTGGAAGACCAACGCGCGGCTCATGGTCGGCGTGGGGCCGAGTCCGTATGCGGAGAGCCTCATTCGCTGGACGCGCCGAGCTGCCACGCGCTTGAACTGCCCGTGGCTCGTCGTGTGGGTGGAAAGCTCGCGTGCGCTCACACCCGTCGAGCAGGACCGCCTCACGCGCTCGCTGGGTCTCGCACGCAAACTCGGTGGCGAAGTCGTCTCCGTGACAGGCGAGAACATCTCTGAAGCGCTGCTTCAGGTCGCACGTGAGCGCAACGTGACGCAAATCGTCGTCGGTAAGCCGGACAAGCCCTCGCTTTGGCGCAAATCACTCGCCGATCAGCTCATTTTGGGAAGCGGCGACATCGACGTTTGCGTGGTGCGCCCGCTGGCCTCGGCCGAAAAGCGCGGTGTGAGCACTCGCGAGCCCGTTTCGGCCACTTGGATCGGCGAATGCAGTTGGGTGCTTGTTTCGGTCTTTGCCATCGCGAGCGTGTGCTGGGGTCTCGTGAGCTACACTGGCTACATGGTCGTCGCGCTCGTGTTTTTGATCGCCGTGGTGCTCGCAGCGCTGCGTTTGAGCCGCGGGCCGGTTTTGCTCATGGCGACGCTCAGCGCCCTGTACTGGAATTTCTTCTTCATTCCACCGCAGTTCACGTTTTACATCAACAAGGCCGAGGACTGGATCATGTTCGGCCTCTTCTTCATCGTCGCGCTGAGCATGGGCAGCCTCACCAGCCGCTTGCGGATGCGAGAGGCCGCGGAACGTCGTCGCGCACGGCAGACCGATGCGCTGCTGCGTGTCACGCAAAGTGCCGCGCTGGCCGCCGAGCCTGGAAAAGGCCTCGCCGAGGCTCTGCGCACCATCAACGAACTGCTTCAGGCTGACACGGCTCTCGTCGTGCGTGACGACGATCACTCGCTGCCTCAGGCCGCACATCCCGCCAGCACCTTCCAGCCCAGTGTGAAAGAGTGGGGCGTCATTTCGTGGGTTTACGCGAATAAGCAGGGCGCTGGCCGCCAAACCGAAACCTTGCCCGAATCCGCCGCGACATGGTTCCCGCTGCAAACCGCCACCTCGCTGATGGGCGTGCTTGGCCTGCAGTTTCATCGCGAACAGAGGCTCGACTTCGCCACGCGGCAGATGATCGAGGCCTTCGCGTTGCAACTCGCGCTCGTTTTGGAAAAAGAGCACTTCATCCAGGCCGTCAGCCGCGCCGAAGTGCTCGCCAGCTCGGAGAAACTCCACCGCACGCTGCTCGACAGCATCTCGCACGAGCTGAAAACGCCCATCGCTGTGATCAACGCGTCCGTCGAGGGCATGAGCGGCACGCCGGGGCCCTACCTCGCTGAAATCACCACCGCCTCGCAGCGTCTCCAGCGCGTGGTGGATCACCTGCTGCACATGACGCAGCTCGAATCCGAGGTGCTGCAGCCCCACCTCGACTGGTGCGACCTCCGCGACGTGATCAGCGCCGCACGACAGGCCGTCGGCAAGCCTTTGGACGCGCACCCGGTGCAGGTGACCATCGAAGACGATTTTCCACTCGTGAAGCTCGATCACGCCCTGCTGACTCAAGCCCTAGCCAACATCCTGCACAACGCCGCGACCTACACGCCGGCAGGCACGCCGATTGAGGTGAGCGTAAAGTGGTCCGCACAGTCCTCTGTGCGGAACGAACGTCCCCCGACTCAGAACCGCACAGAGGACTGTGCGGACCACTCTTTGATCATCACCCTTCGCGATCACGGCCCTGGATTGCCGCCTGGCATGGAAAAATCTGTGTTTGAGAAGTTTTGCCGTGCGCCAGGTGCTCCAGCGGGTGGCACCGGCCTCGGCCTCACCATCGCGAGAGGTTTTGTGCAGGCCCTCGGCGGCGATATCACCGCGCGAAACCACCCCGAAGGCGGCGCGGAGTTTGTGATCGAAGTAGAACGAACTTCCAAGTTCGTTCCCCAAGATGTCCCCACGCCAACGAACTTGGAAGTTCGTTCTACGCCATGACCGCCCTCATCATCGACGACGAAACGCAAATCCGACGCCTGCTCCGTCTGGCGCTCGAATCGAAGGGGCATGTCATCCGCGAGGCCGAAAACGGCTCGCTCGGCCTGCAAGCCGCCGTGTTTCACAAGCCGGATGTCATCATCCTCGACC
>CALMTT010000297.1 GCA_937872615.1 uncultured Verrucomicrobiaceae bacterium
TGTCATCAAGGCCACGCATGCCGGCGAGTTTGGCCGCAAGTTCGGCCCGGACCGGTTTGCGACGTTGCCGGAGTATCTCGAACGCATCGCGCTCACCGTTTCCGAGTTTGGCATCGACTGGCAGGTAATCGGGACACATGGCAGTGGTCGATCCATGCGCGTCGTTTCGCGTCAGCAGGCGTTTCGAGGCTCGCCGCCTGTTCGCGAGGCCATTCGAGACTTCATGCTGGAGCGTGGCTTCAAACTGCATCACACGCGCTTCGGCGATGCGTGGTTCCGATCCATCGACGGCGTTTTGGTATCCGATGCCGAGCCGAAGAACGCCGCCAGCACGCCCAATGGCATCATGCCCTTCGATTTCTTGATCGCGCGGCCATCGGCCGACTTGCTTACCATCGCTCACATCGCCTGATTTTATGAACGAACCCGCACTCAACACCACCCGCCGCTATTTCCTCGGCCAGTGCACCGGCGTTTCCGTCGGCGCAATGGCACTGCATGCGATGGGGCAGGAAACGCTCGGCTTGCCTTCGCTGCCGCATTTTGCGCCGAAGGCGAAGCGAGTCATTTTTCTCACGCAATCAGGCGGACCGTCGCAGATCGAGCTTTTTGATCACAAGCCGGGACTGATGCAATGGGCGGGCAAGGAGCTGCCGGAAAGCGTGCGCCAGGGGCAGCGGCTCACGACGATGACGGCGAACCAGAAGCAGCTCATCCTGCCGGGCATCACGAAATTTGCGAAGTGCGGCCAGAGCGGCGCGACGATCAGTGAGTGGCTGCCGCATTTGCAGGGCGTGGCGGATGACTTGTGCTTCATCAAGTCGATGACGACGGATCAAATCAATCACGCACCGGCGATGACGCAGTTTTTGACCGGTCATCAGCTTCCGGGCCGTCCGAGCATGGGTGCGTGGATCAGTTACGGGCTCGGCAGCGTGAATCGCAACCTGCCGGACTACCTCGTGCTCATCTCGAAGATGCAGCGCCCGAGCGATCAACCGCTCTACGACCACTACTGGGGCAGCGGCTTCCTGCCGAGTCGCTATCAAGGTGTGAAGCTGCGGAACTCGAAAGACCCCGTTTTGTATCTGAGCGATCCTGAAGGCCTACCGCGCCATTTGCGCCGTGGCATGCTCGATGGGCTGGCAGAGCTCAATCAGATGCGATTTGAGCAAACGCAGGACCCGGAGATCACCACGCGCATCCGCCAGTATGAAATGGCCTATCGCATGCAGGCCAGCGTGCCGGAGCTCACCGACCTCAGCGACGAGCCGGATCATGTTTTCGAGATGTATGGGCCCGATTCGCGTCGTGCGGGCAGTTACGCGGCAAACTGCATCCTCGCGCGGCGGCTCGCTGAGCGTGGTGTGCGCTTCATCCAGCTCTTTCATCCCGATTGGGATCATCACAGCCGTTTGCCGAGCTGGTGCACCGCGCGTTGTCGCGATACCGACCAGCCGAGCGCGGCGCTGATCAAAGATTTGAAGCAACGCGGCCTGCTCGACGAGACGCTGGTGCTCTGGGGCGGCGAATTCGGCCGCGGTGTCGCGGGTCAAGGCAAGTGGGACAGCCCCGAGGCAGGTCGTGATCATCATCCGCGCTGCTTCACCATGTGGATGGCCGGCGGCGGCATCAAACCCGGAACCACCTACGGCGCGACGGATGACTTCAGCTACAACGTGGCCGAAAAACCCGTCCACGTGCGTGATCTGCACGCCACGGTGATGCACCAGCTCGGCATCGACCACGAGCGATTCACCTTCCGAGCGCAGGGCCTCGATTTCAAACTCACCGGCGTGGAGCCGACGAAGGTGGTGAAGGACATCCTCGCGTGATCACGGTTTCTCGGCCGTGCCCACGGGATCGCGGAGCTGGAGCTGCTTGTCTTTGCCGAGGTTCTTCAGCGTCGTGGAGGTCCAGTCCCATGCGGATTTGTCCTTCGCGTAGATGACGACCTTCGTCTTTTGCGCGGCCAAAGCAGCGGTTTGCGGAAGGTCGAGGTATTTGAGCACATTGAGCATTGGCGCGGCGGCGCTGGCGCTGTCTTTGACGGTGCCATTGTGAGTCACCGGCATGTCATGGAGGTCGAGGCGGCTGATGCCGTCTTCGAAGATGGACGCGTAAAGCGCATCCACGGCCATGTCGCGATGGGCTTGAATCCACAGCTTGGTCTCGTCGAGGCCAGGAATGGCACGAAGGCTCTGCACAGCACGGCGGATGTCCCACACGCGCATGCCATCGAGTGTCTGCCCGAGCAGGTAAAAGCGACGCAAGCGCTGTGTTTGCGCTTTTTCACTGCCGGTCCACGCGGTGGCTCCGATACCACGCGGGCAGATGTAGGCCATGCCCCACTTGAAGGTCTCAAACATCTTCTTCTCGCTCTCGAAAGCCTTGTCATCCGTTGGAGTGCCGGGGAAGGTCTCGATGAGCTTGGCAAAGCGGCTGTTATAAGTGGTGGTGAAGCTGTCCAAGCCTTCCTCGTCGAGCACATTGAGCGCGACGAGCTCCAAGTCCTCCAGACGCAGTCCCTCGCGATGAACAAGGTAGATGCGCAGGCGATACGGTGACTGGCTTTCGAATTCGTAGATGCTCATGCGGATGCCATCACGCTCCATCGTGCCTTCCTTCTGCGGATTCACACTGGCGATCTCCTTGGGCCAGCCGCCGAAGACTTTGCCTTCGAGTGCCTTCTTCCAGCCATCGCCCAGTTTTTGGAAGTCGGCTTCGTTGGTCGGCATGTCCGGCTTTTTGGCCACGGGGACGAAGATCTCATCGGCGGTGGTGTTCTTCTCATCCTTCGGAATGTCGGAGAGCACACGCAGATCTGCCTTCGTGAGCGATTTGGGCGCTCCATCGAGGATCTGCATCGGATCAGCGCCTTTGAGGTGACGCTCAAACCAGTGAAACGCGCCCATGTTGATGGTCTGCAGGTCCTTGTGCGGTCCCTCGCCCACTTGCAAACCGAGGGCCGCGGGGTCGGCACCGATCAGTTCGTAGATGCGGCGCACATCGGTGAAGATGCGGAAGACACCGTCGATGGGAAAGATGGTGTCCTTGTCCGTGTTCACGATTAAAAGCGGACGCGGTGCCGCGAGCGCAACCATGCGCGAGAAGTCCCAGCGATGCGTGTTCACGAAGAACATGCAGTCGCAATGTCCCTCGATGCAGCCGTCGATGACCTGGTTTTGCATGTCGGTGACACCGGCGGTGGGTGCGCTGGCCTTGATGCGCTCGTCGAGCGCGGTGATCCACCACGAGTAGGCACCGCCACCGCTGCGACCGGTGACGCCAAACTTCGTTTTATCGACCTCTGGACGCGTTTCGAGGTAATCGAGCGCACGGATGCAGCTCCAGGCCTCGAGCCCGGCGGGCGTGTAGCCGCGTGAATACCACCACCAGCGTTTTTTGCTATAGGTGCCGTGGTGCTCGCCGCGAATCTCGCCGAGTTGCACGGTGTCGATGATCAGGCAGGCGTAGCCGTGCTTCGCGAACCAGACGCCGTGATGCTCGTAACCGGTTTTGTTGCCGAGGCTGATGCCGTTCTCGACGACGTTCGCATGGCCGCAGACATAAAGAATGGTCGGCAGGGGCTTCTCGACCTTCTCGGGCAGATAGAGGTTCGCCGTCACATAAAGTCCCGGCATCGACTGAAAGTGCATTTTCTCGACGCGGAAGCCCTCGCCCTTCAGTTCTCCCGTTTTGACCGGTTGCAGCGGTGTTTTCTCCGGCAGCGGATCGAGGCCGAGCATGTCAAAAAGCTGCCGGCGGTATTCAGGCGCCTTCTTCTGCCAGTCCTCGGCACTTTGAATGTCCTTCAGCCCGCCATGCTCCGCGATCGTGCGTGCCTCGCCGGCAAAGTAACGGTCCAGCAACTTGTTCCCGGGTGTGTCCGGCGTCTTTTCAGGATAGGGCGACTTCGCGAACGCAGCGGCGGAGAGGACGAAAAAGGAAAGAAGGAGGCGCATGAGGCGGACAAAACGCAGCGCAGCAGGCGGATTCGACAACGAAGCAAAGATTGTAAGCCGTCAGTTCGCGCTGGAACACGGCATGGCACTGCGCTGGAATCCGGCCCTGATGCCACTGCCTCCTCCCGATCTTCCCGTATCGAGCGTGCCAGCTTCCACTCCTCCACGAGTGCCAGCCGAAAACGCCGCAATCACGGACCACAGCCCGCCCAAACCCACGAAGGTGATTCGTGAAGAAGCGGAGCCTTTGC
>CALMTT010000298.1 GCA_937872615.1 uncultured Verrucomicrobiaceae bacterium
CAATTGGGTTTGATCCTGAATGGTCTCCACGAGCGTCTTCATCGCGGCATCGAAACGCGCCAAGCCACTCAACACGGGTTTCGGTTTTGTTCCGGCTTCCTCGCTTTCACCGTCCTCAGCATCGGCTGTGACCGGGCTGCCCGACGTTGAGTTTTTGCGAGTTCCAAGCGAACTCAACAGTCTTCGCCGGAGTTTACCGAAGATTTCATCAAGCGCCGCCTCGGGGGAATCGGTTGCAGCCAGTTGCTCCCCGGATTGATTCGATGGCTTTAGCTGCTCCAAGTCTATCGTAGGCGTCTGGTGTGCTTCTTCGCTTTGGGCTGAAATCGCTCTTTTGGTAATTTTGGTGTCGAGCTTGAAAGTTGTGAGGTGCTGCTGGGCGCTCAACGCGAGGTATTCCAACAATGCTGCGTCGTCGTCCTCCGTCTGGTCATTGTTGATGAGACGAATCAGAGATGTGATGCCCAAGTGAGGCAAACGTGGCAGCTTCAGAATCTCCTCGTTTTGAATCCAACCGCGTGCTTCCAGACCATCGCGCTTGAAGACCGCCTGCAATCCCGTCTGCGTTGCGTAGTGCTCGGCGTGTGGAATTGCGGCTTGGAACTCGCCGTCCGCGCTAACATTCACTTTGAATTCCACCATTTCGCCGTCAGGCCGGACAACAGCCGCTTTCCAAACACCTTGGACGGTGCGCGAGCTAATCAAAGAGCCAGCCAAATCACCGTGCTTCACGATCCGCGCATGAACCACGATTCGATTTCCGATGCCGGCTTTATGGAATTCCAGTTTTTGATGCGCTTTCGGCAGTGGAACAGCTTTCCACGAAATTGCCCGCTTCGTTCGTTGCGGTTCAACCCGAAGAACACTCACCTCTATGTTGTCCGTTGTGCAGAGTGATTTCTGAGTCGCATTGGTGCTGCCAGTGACGGCCATCCGACTTCCATCGTTCAAGTCAGCCTCGAACCATTTGGCGTGAAGCGAACGACCATCTGGCTCATCTGAAACCAACGCGGCGTCTATTTTGAATTCGCCTGTGGGCTTAATGCCAAATGGGAATGCACTTGCCTCCTCTCGCCCCGGAAGCAGGCCAATCGTCAGACGGGCAGACTTCGCCTCCTTGGCCAAAGCTTGCACCGCACCGGCTTGCGCGTCGTAGAACGGCGACAGCACTTTCAGCCTCGATGCACCACCGCTGGATTTGAACACACTCTTGATCTGATTAAAAATTGTATCCTGCGCGCAATGAATCAGACGTGGTTCTTCGGCGGTCACGAATGCTTGGGAAATTCCGACCTTCAGCGCCAAGTCCGCAAACGTCGTTACCCAGCGGCTATCGGGATTGAGGAAGTCCTTTCGCTTGTTGATCGCTTGGAGAAATTCGCCGAATTGCCTGAACACTCCGGGGTTTTGACGTGAATGAAAGATTTCAATCACCTCGACGTTGCGCCCAAACCCGCCGAACGTCAGGTTGCCGCTGCTCACCATGAGGAGATCACCATCAGGCCCGGAAAAATAGCTGCACTTCGGGTGGAACACCCCGTTGGGAAGCGCGACTGGAACAAGATGATATTCCTGTCCGACACGTGCAGCCTGCCTCTCGGCGAGACTCTGCTGATATCCGTCAACGTCCGCGACCACCCAAATATTTCTACAACCGGTTTTGACGAGACAGTTCTTGATTAAATGCGTCTCGAAGAAAGTCAGGCTCAACGCGTAGGTCGTGAACAGCGCGTTGTCCCAACGCCCCTTGGCAATGATCTCGATTGGTGAAAGTCCATCAGACATGCATTTGCGGAACTGCCCAATTCGGTGAGCGGAGTTTAACGGCAGTCACAGACTTTGCCGACTCAAATCGAAAATGCGTCGTGTGCGCCAAACACACGGTCAACGCAATCGCCGGCGTATGATTTGGCCGAATGGTCACGGCCAAGACGCAATACAACCTCGCGAACGCGCGCGAATACTTTGAGGAACATCTCTGCGTCGGCGACTACTACGACGAGGGACAGCGTGTTTCTGGAGAGTGGCAGGGCTTGGGCGCAGAACGGCTTGGCTTGGTTGGTCGAGTCCGTGCGGATGATTTTCTTCGCCTGTGCGAGAATCAGCACCCCGCGACGGGCGAAACGCTGACTCAGCGACTAAACACCACGCGGGCTGATGGCGACGACAGCGCAGCGAACCGGAGGATTTTCTACGACTTCACTTTCTCCCCACCGAAGTCGGTCTCACTGGCCGGATTTCTCGGCGAGGACGCGCGTGTGCTGGAAGCCCATTCTCGGGCGGTGAAGTCAGCACTGCGCGAGTTCGAGGCGTTTGCAGCGACGCGCATCCGTGCAGGCGGTGAACATTCCGACCGGCGCACCGGTAATTTCGCCGCCGCGCTGTTCACGCATGACACCTCACGAGCGCTCGATCCGCACTTGCATACGCACTGCATTGTATTCAACGCGACTTTCGACGCTTCTGAGAATCGCTGGAAGGCGCTTCAGAATTACGAACTACTGCGCGCCCGCAAGTTCGCCGAGAACGCCTATTACCATGAACTCGCCCGTGAGTTGCGTGGTTTTGGGTATCGTATTCGCAACCTGTCGCGTGGTGATTTTCAGATTGAGGGAATTCCCGCTGAACTGTGCGACCGCTTTTCCAAGCGTGACGCTGAAATTGATAAAGCCCTCGCAAAGTTGCTTGCGGACAAACCTGAACTGGCCGGATCAAACATCGCTGAATTGCGAGCGCGGCTGGCGACAGAAAAGCGGACGCGAAAGCAAAAGGATTTGAGCCGCGATGAACTGCGGACGATATGGGGCGCTCAATTGAGTCAGGCTGACCGGGAACTGCTGCGCGGGTTGACCAAATCCGTGACCAAGGATGAGAGGCAACGCACGTCCATTTCGGTGGTCGAGGCCGTGCAGTGGGCGGAAGATCATCTATTCG
>CALMTT010000299.1 GCA_937872615.1 uncultured Verrucomicrobiaceae bacterium
GAGCCCGGGCAGAAGTTTTATCACAGCGTCGGCACCACCGGTGGCCTGCGTGGCCGAAAGCGCAGTCTTTACCTCGGCGGTGTGAATGTTCCTTTCATCGTGCGATGGCCCGGCGTCGTGCCCGCGGGCCGCGTGGACAAGACGAGCGTGCTCGCCGGTGTCGATGTCATGCCCACCATCCTCGCCGCCCTCAAGGTGAAGGCACCCGCTGGCTATCAAAGCGATGGCGTGAACATTCTCGCCTCGTTGAAGGGGCAGCCTTTCCGGCGTGAAGCGCCCGTTTTCTGGGAATGGCGCGGCCCGCATTCCCACGATCACGACTGGCCCACGCACTCTGTGCGCGAGGGCGATCACGTGTTGCTCCACAACGAAGACTTCACCCGCGTGGAGCTTTACAACGTCATCATCGACCGTACTCAGGAGCACGACATCGCCTCGCAGAACCCGGAGATCGTCACCGCGCTCAAGGCCAAGCTCGATGCCTGGCGCCAAACGCTTCCAACACCCTTCGTGCAATCTGGCAGCCGCGCCGCCGTCGTCAAAGCCGCACCCGCGACGAAGAAAGCGCCCACCGTGGACCGCTCCGCCGCCTTCAAACGCTGGGATAAAAACACCGACGAAGTCCTCACCCTCGAAGAATACACCAATGGCCTCGCCAAGAAGGACGACGCGCCCCAACGCTTCAAAGCCTTCGACAAGAACAGCGATGGCAAACTGACCCGCGAGGAGTTTGTCGGATCCAGGTGAGCCTGTAGAGCAATCCGCTAACGCGGATCGACACCGTAAATGCCATTTTTCTCCTCGACGGGCAGCTTCGGTTTTGAAGATTGCGGCCTGTCTTCCGCAAACCAGCGGTTATTCTCAAAGCGGAAAGTCTCGGGGGCGGTGCCGTCACCGAGATTGACTTCGATCTGCACTTGGGAGCGACGGAAGACGATGCGGTTGTCTTTGAGGAGCACATCACGGCAAGGCACGAAACCGGGCTCCTTCGTCTCCTGAAGAATGCGGAAGATCCACTTCGTAGGGAACAAGATCGTGTTGGCGCTGAACTCCGCGCCATCGACACCGACAAACGCGGCAGCGCACAAACTGCCTTCGATGATGTTGTGGCGGGCGATGATACGAGCTGCTTCGTGTTTCGCTCCCTGCGGTCGGAAGAAGGGCATGCCGGTGGAGCCGCCGATGTTCAGCGGACGCTCGCCCGCATTCGTGAAATGGCATTTTTCGACCATCACATCGCTGGTGCCGCCTTTGAGCTGGACGGCGGCGCTGGCCGTGAAGCCTTCTTTGCCGGTGAAACGGCAACCGGTGATCATCGACTGATGGCAGCCGACAAAGTCGATCCCCTGCCCTCCCCAGCCGGTGATCGTGCATTCGCGGATCGTGAGTTTGTCGAGGCCTGAGCACTTGATGCCATCGTGATTGCCCTTCGGGCCGATGTCACTGATCTCGACGTGCTCAATCGTGATTCCGGTGACCGGATTCGCCAGATCACCGCCGTCGTCGAGATTGAGGCCGTTGGCCGTCTGGCCGCTGAGGCGGATATTTCGAAGGGTGAGGTCGTTGCAGCGGGAGAAGTGCCATGCGTTGGCACCACCTTTGAAATGCGGCGGGTTTTTCGGATCAAGCGCCTCAATGGTGAGCTTTTCGATGCTGCTCACATGATGACCGCCAGGATAGTCGCCAGGAGCGATTTTGAGCGTGGTTGCGGGCTTTAGATCACGCAAAGCGGCGCGGAGGGAATCAGCATCACGCACGATGATTTCATCGGCCGTGGCGAATGTGACTGAGACCAAGAACAGCAGCGCCCTCATGGCTTGGCGAGACCTTCGGGCAGTTGGGCGAGGCGCTCGAGCTCGGTGACCTCGTGGAAGAACCAGGGTTTGCCGTCCTTGAGTTTGAAGATGATCGTCCTGCTGGCGAATTTAAGGCCGTCGTGCTCCTTCCAGTCGCTGAAACGGTAAAAGTCACCGCGCCAGTCGAGGCGGTGGAGCAGGTTGGTTTCCTTGTCGAAATAGAACTTCATCGCCGGCTCGACGCTGCCGCTGACTTGGAGGCCAAAGCAGGTTTTACCTTCATCTGTGAGGTCGGGGACGACCTCGACCTTCGATTTGGGATCGACGAGCAAGTCGAGCGACCACGCACGCACGTCATCTTTGGCTGGTTCGGCACCTCGTTCCTTTTTGTTGATCCACCACTTGTCCGGCTGGGAGAGAATGGACTCGCGCGTGGAGCGCTTTTTGCCCTCGGCAGGCTCAGGTGTGCTGCCAAAGTGGAAGATCTCCTTGATGCGGAAAATCTTGAGCAGCTTGTCCTTCCCGCCAACGGCAGAAAGGGCTTTGTCCACGAGAGGTTGAGTTTCTGCGGCTTGAGCGAAAACCGCGCTGATGAGCAGCAATGGAAGAAAAAGAAGGCGGCGCATGGATGTGTGTGAGTGCAGAACGCTCTGCATGCGTTGCTTCTTCCCATCCTGTTGCCGTGGGCGATTCGTCGGCTGGCGAATGACGTCAAGAAAGTAGCATGCACTCAATCCCCGTCACCGTCGCCACCATCGTCCCAGCCCGCCAAATCATCAGCGTGATCTCCGTCCCAACCCCAACCGTGCCGGGGGTCAAACTCGTCACACATTTCCCTTTCACGACGAAGCCTTGCTTGCTCTTCGGTTTCAACAGGCGTTTCTCTCGGATTGGAGTTCATGGCGGAAAGTAGGCCGGAACTTTGGAACTCAACCCTCAAAAAATATCCGGTTCCGGCACTGCGGGGCCGTGCTGGAGGAAATCGAAGTCCGCGCCTTGATCCGCCTGGGTGACGTGCTCGACGAAGAGCTTCGCGTAGCCGCGGTGGTAGCGCTGTGGGGCAGGTTTCCAGGCGGCGCGGCGTTTTTCGAGCTCTTCATCGCTGACGTGGAGGTGCAGTTTGCGGTTGGGAACGTCGAGCTCGATGAGGTCGCCGTCGCGCACCAGCCCCAGCGGCCC
>CALMTT010000300.1 GCA_937872615.1 uncultured Verrucomicrobiaceae bacterium
CACCGCCGAAGCCGCCACCGCCCGGGGCGCCGATGTAGAGCCAGGGGCCTTCGCGGAGGCCAAGATTGGCTTTTCGATACGGTGCGAGCACGAGATGGTCGCGCACAGGTTTCTCAGGCTTGCCGAGCAAGGCGGGAAGCACATTCACGCTGTCCGGGCCGCGCGTTTCGGAGCCAGTGAGCGCGGCGAAGGTGCTGAGGAGGTCGATTTGGCAGA
Organism: uncultured Verrucomicrobiaceae bacterium; assembly: GCA_937872615.1. GTDB lineage: Bacteria > Verrucomicrobiota > Verrucomicrobiia > Verrucomicrobiales > Verrucomicrobiaceae > Prosthecobacter. The sequence continues at coordinate 217 of CALMTT010000300.1, forward strand.
TGAGTTGATCGCTCACGCTGCTGGCTTCAATCTTCCCAGGCCAGCGGGCGATGAAGGGCACGCGGTGCCCGCCTTCCCAAGCGTCGAACTTGAACCCGAGCAGGTCGCCATTGAGCCGGTGGCCGGCTTTCCATGCCTGCTGGCCGCCTTGGTTCAACATGCCGCCATTGTCGCTGGTGAGGATGATGAGGGTGTTGTTGCTGAGCTTCAACTCATCGAGCGTGCGCATCACCTCGCCGACCATCCAGTCGAACTCCTGGATGAAGTCGCCATACGATCCGCACTCGCTGCTGCCTTTGAACCTCGCGCCCGGCGTGAAGGGATGATGGATGTGCGGCGTGGCGAAGTAGAGGAAGAATGGCCCGCTCGCGTGATCGCGCATCCACGTCACCGTTCTCTCGGTGAGCGTGGTGCCGTGCTTTTCCTCGTCATAGAGCGCATGCGCGGTCTTTGCGCCCGACATCGGCGGCGCGAGCATCTTTTCGGGAAACATCCGCGTTTGCTCCTTGCCGCCATACTTCAGCGGATCAGCCGGATCGAGCCCGACGACGCGATGATCCTCTACCCACACGAAGGGCGGATGGCTGTTCACGACGGGAATACCAAAGTAGTGATCAAAGCCGCACTCGAGCGGCCCGGGCTTCAAGTCGGCGTTCCAATCCGGCTTGGGCTTGTCGCCAAATCCGAGGTGCCACTTGCCAAAGCAAGCTGTCGCGTAGCCGCGTGCCTTCAACATGCCGGGCAGCGTCGGCTTCGACACATCGACGATGAGCGGGCTGGGATTCATCACCGGCCCCCACAGGTTTTTGCGAAACGGATACTCGCCCGTGAGCAGCGCATACCGCGACGGCGTGCACACCGATGACGTCGAATGCGCATCCGTGAACCGTCGCCCCTGCGCTGCGAGCTTGTCGATGTTCGGCGTCTTCACCTTCGTCGCGCCATAGCAGCCGACATCGCCATAACCGAGGTCATCAGCGAGGATGAGAACGATGTTCGGCTGCGCCGAAAATGACGAATGAGGAATGATGAATGCCGAAAAAAGGAGCAGCAGGTGCTTCATGCGGGATGAAACGCGAAGACGGCGGTTGTCTGACTGTCTGTTTTGCACGTGGGCTATCACCTGAAGCACATGGACGTAGAACGGGTTTTTCCAACCCGTTCAGCCACGAGTTGGAAAACTCGTGCTACCTTCAAAAGCCCGTTCGCGTCGGTTTGGAGCCATTCTTTGAAGAGATCTCGATCCAGTCGATCTCCACCGCTTGCTCCTGCATCGGCAAATACAGCCTCACAATGCCCAGCGGGCCTTCGGCGGGCAGTTCGACGCTGATTTCCTCCCAATCGCCGCCTTTGAGCGTGAACTCGCTCCGCTGCGGTTTGCTACCCACACCGCCCGGCAGCCAGTCGAAGTGGCTGGAGCCAGCTTTGGCCTTGATGCGGAATTTCGCAGTCGTGGGGCCGCTGTGTTTGGCTGCGGAAAAACCGAGGAAGCACGCAGAGCCGATGTTCGTGAGGCGCAAAATGCCCTCTTTGACCGCCGCTTGGCAATCGCGGGCTTTCCAACCCTGCAGCGCCGGGATGGCATCATCTTTGCCTTTCGCCGGTGCTTTCGCTTTGCCCTTCGGCTGCTGCTTGCCCTCAAGCTCAGGACGATACTTCGATGGATCAAACGCCGGATTCGGCACCGGCACGACGGCTTTCGTGTCAGCGAGGAATCCTTCGATCAAAGCATCCAGCTCGGCCACAAGCTCCGGCTTGGCGGCGGCGAGGTTGTTTTTCTCGCCGAGATCGTCACGCAAATTGAAGAGCAGGTGACGATGCGCGCCGTTTTCACCGCCGTGGAAGATGCGGATGAGCTTCCAATCATCGCGATGCACGGAAACGGCCGGCGGCAGCCAGTCCGGCACGCCCGGATTGTGCGGGAAGTATTGGAAGACCGCTTTTCCGCTCAGCGGATCGCCTTTCAGCGCCGGAAGAATGCTGGAGCCATCGAATCGCTGCGTTGGAGTCGAGGCTTTAGCCGATCTTTCCGAGTCGTCCCGCACGCGGGACTGGACTCCAACACCGGCCATCAATGTCGGATAAAAATCCTCGCTCTGCACCAGCGCATCACTCCGGCTCCCCGGTGTCGCGATTCCCGGCCAAACCACCACGCACGGGACGCGTGTGCCGCCTTCAAACATCGTCGCCTTGCCGCCGCGCAGCGGGCGGTTGCTGGTGGGCGTGGTGCCATCGACTTCGTTGTACATGTTCCCGCCGTTGTCAGCGGTGAAGATGATGATCGTGTTGTCCGCCAGCTTCAGCCGGTCGAGTCCATCGAGCAGCGTGCCGATGGCGTCGTCCATGCTCTGGATCATCGCGGCGTAGGTGGGGCTGCGCTGTGCGTCCTTCGGATCGATGCGGCCGCGATGCGTCTCGATGTTCGCCTTCTTCGCGTCAAAGGGCGCATGCACACTGAACATCCAGTAGTTCATGTAGAAAGGCTTGTCCTTGGTCTGCTCCATCCACGCCACCGCCTCCGCTGCCATGCGGTCCTCGATGTGCTCGCCCGGCGACTTTTCTTTGAAGTTCGCAAACTTCCACGGCGCGACAAAACTGCCCGCAGGCCCCGGCCCCGGATGATGCGGCAGATCGACATCGAACCCCTGCTGCAGCGGCGAATACGGCTCCGGCCCGAGGTGCCACTTCCCAAAATGCGCCGTGGCATAGCCCGCGTCCTTCAGCATCTCCGCCAGCGTGCGATACTCCGTCTTCAACCGCGTCACCGGGTCCGGCTGGATGGCCTTTTGATCCGGCGGAGCCTTCTTCCCCGTCGTCGCCTGCAAAACGACCTGCGGCACATGACAATTCGGCACCGTGATCCCCGTGCGAGCCGGACTCTGCCCCGTCAGCAACGCTGACCGCGTCGGCGAACACAACGGACTCGCCGAATACGCCCGCGTGAAGGTCATCCCCCGCTTCGCCAGCCGCTCGACATTCGGCGTCTGGTAATACGTCGTGTGGCCGTAAAGCGTCGTGTCACTCCAGCCGAGATCATCCGCGAGAATGACGATGACGTTCGGTTGCGCCGCGAAGAGCGAAGGGCAGAGGGCAAAGAGAAGGAGGAGAGAGCGAAGCATCGCCATCTGAAACGTCGTCCGCACCCCGACATTCCGGCAAAGAGTGTGTCGGATTTGGAGATGACAGACATTCACGAAGCCGGTTTGAAACCACTGATGAGACGTTGATATGACGCTAATGGCTTGGGATCGGTATTAGCGTCTGATTAGCGTCATGTTAGCGGTTAGGAGCATTCAAGCCTGTTGAAGCTAAACAAGGTGCCGAAGTCCTCTTCATCGTATGGATCGGCCACTGTCATAGAACATCCAGCCAAGACCAGCACAGATCATTATGGGGAAAATCAAAATCACCGACAGCATTCCGAACGAACCGTGAGGGCCGGGATCGAAAAACGTCAATATAGCCAGACCTGCCATCAGCACGCAGGCGATCCAACAAAGCCAAGCGAGGCAGAAGCAGATGCACCGCGCCCAAACCAAAAGAGGCGATGGCTTTTTGGGGGGCGTATGAGATGTCGGCTCGTCCATTTAGGCTCGATTGTGTTTGGGAAGGTAACCCTAACAGGAGATTACTGCTTCTCCGCCTTCACCTCAATCTCCCGGATCTCCGCATCTCCGAGCAGGTGGACGCGGAGGTGGATGATGCGGGCGGTGGCGGGGATGGGGAGGGTGTGGGTTTGCCAGTTGGCGGTGGATTGGAGTTCGAAGGGGACGCGGTTGGCGGGGAGGAAGTCTTTGTCGCCATCGGCACGCCACGCGATGGCGGCGGGGCCTTGGGCGGTAGTTTTGAGGGTGACATGCAACGCGGCGGGAGGTCGGGCCTTGAGCTGACTGTTGGTGATGAAGCAGCCTTTGGCCGCTTTGTCGGGCGTGAGGACGAGGAGGCCGTCTTTTTCGATCAAACTGCCGCCACGGGCCATCCAGCCGCGCGTCTTGGCGGTGTCGGGCTCGGCTTTGGCGGCGGGTTTCGCCGCTGGCTTGCCTTCGAGGTAGTGATCGAAGTAGTCGTTCCAAGTCGCGGCCATCGGGCCAAGGGCCATGCCGGGTGGTGTGAGGCCGTCGGCCCAGGTTTTGAGCTTCACGCGGAGTCGCGTGGCGATCTCGGGGTGCTTCGCGGCGAGGCTGTGCTTCTCCTCGCGGTCGGTGGCGAGGTCGTAGAGGTATTCGCGATCACCACCGCGCAGGAGTTTCCAGTTTCCTTCGCGAATGGCACTCTGGGCCATCCAGCGCCAGTAGAGCGCGTCGTGCGGCGGCGCTTTGTTTTCGCCGGTGAGGTAGGGCAGCAAATTGACTCCGTCGAGGTCAGTTGGAGTCGAGGCTTTAGCCGATTTTTCAGAGTCGCCTAAAGGCTGGACTCCAACTGCCGTGGCGGCCACGTCGAGCGCACTCACGGGATGCTCATACGTCTGCCCGCCGGGGATGGTGCCGGGCCAGGCGATGAGGAAGGGTGTGGACATGCCACCTTCCGCCAGCATGCCTTTTTCGCCATTCAGCGGCGTGTTCAGGCTGCCGTCCCAGCCGCCGGCATCACCCTGGAGCGGCGAATCGACCTTGTGGATCTTCAGCGGAGCGCCGTTGTCGCCGATGAAGAAGATGAGCGTCTTCTCGGTGAGGCCGTGTTTCTTCAAAGTGCTCGTGATGAGGCCCACGCCGTCGTCGATGGCGGAAAGCATGGCCAGCGCGGCGCGGCGGCGCTCGGGCATCTCGCCGGGAAAGCGGTCCATGTAGCGCTTCGGCGCATCCAGCGGCGTGTGCGGGCCACGATAGGCCACATAAAGGAAGAAGGGCTGGTCCTTGTAGCGCTCAATGATCGCTGCAGCGGCCTTCGAGCAGCCGTCGAGGTGATACTCGGTCGGCGGAAGATCGCTCATCGGGCGATCTTGGCCATCGAGGGTGATGTTGGCGGAAAACGGCCGTTGCGCGTTTTGCGAGAACACATGCTTGAAGCCATGCTTCGTGATCGCGTCCGTGGGCCCGAGGTGCCACTTCCCGAACTGCGCCGTGGCGTAGCCCGCGTTTTGCAGTCGCGTGGCGATGGTGGTCTGCTTGTTGAAGTCGTCGAGCGCGGAGCCGTTGTTATCGAGATCGAACCGCCCCTGGAAGCGTCCTGTCATCACGCCGCCGCGTGAAGGGACGCACTGCGGCGCGGTGCTGTAGCCATGCGTCGCCACCACGCCGTTGCGTGCCAGCGCATCGAGGTTCGGCGTCTTGATGTCCTTCACCACGCCGTGAATGCCGAGATCGGCGTGGCCGTGATCGTCGGTGTAGATGAGGATGATGTTGGGGCGCTGCTCCGCAGCGAATGACGAAACCAGAATGAGTAATGACGAAAGGAATGCGGCGAGGAGCTTCATGCTGGACCTGAAACGAGACCGCTGACCGGACATTCCAGCAAAGAGTGTGTCGGATCTGGTAATTCGCTCTTTACGGCCAGCGGGCGTTTGTTTTACGATTTGGCCGCCATGACTGCGAAAACCGCCTCATCTGCCGCCACGAAGCTGAATGCCGAATACGCGATCTACAAGCCGAACGGTCGCGGCAATGGCGGTGTGATCCGTTTTGAGTTCAACCGCAGCAAAGGAGCGGTTTTTGTCGATGCGGCCACGCAGAGCGGCGAGAAGCAGTTCGACTGGGAATCGAAGATCACCATGAAATGGGGCCTGAACGATCTCGGTGCCGTTTTGGCGACGCTGCAAGGTCGTCAGGAGCAGGCGAAGCTCTTTCACCAGTCCGAGAAGGCGAATAGCGCCTTCGAACTGACCTATCGCGACGATCCGCAGAAGGCACCGTTCTTCATGAGCATGTCCCGCCAGGAAGGCGCGACGAAAAACGTGAAGAAGGTCACCATCCCCGTGACGCATGCCGAGGCCGCGATCCTCGAAACCGCGCTGCGTGCGGCGATCACGCGGCTGATCGGGTGGTGAAGATGTTGGTCAGGGCAGTCTCGAAGTTTCGGTGGCTTCTCGCGCTCCCCCGGGGCGCGAATACCAAAACGTAAAGGTTGAGCATCGTCTCCGGTGGTTTCACCACCGGCTAGGTTCTCACGAGGCTTCAGCTCGGAATACCCATAGGCTTGGGCAGATTGGTTTAGCACCGTTTGGCACTCACTGCGGGCGCTTGAGCGTGTAGAGCTTCCGCAGAGCCTCAAAACGCTTCACGGCATCATCAGCCATGTCATACTTTAAAGACGTTTTACCTGTGATGAATAGAACCTCGTGACAACCCAGGCATATCTGGACGTGATAGGTGATGGCTCTTACCGTCCACGATATGTTGTAATCGGGATGATAGCCACCGCAGGCCTTGGCACCACCATACGGCTTGATCGATGCAGGCGTGCCAAGAAGTTGTTTGAGTTCATCCGCATTGGCTTTCAGAGCGGGAGTGTAGAAAGGGAATCCCTCGATTTTCGTGACATCAGGGCGTTTGAGCTCCTCTTTCAGCTTGTCGGGTTGCCAAGTCTGATGGGGCAGTCCTTCGAAGACAACCACTTCATTAGCCTCGAGCAACGAGTCGCGGAAACGCTGAGAATCTGCGACGGAGGGAGGCGCGGGTTCAAGCAATGCCCAAGCAAACGGGGTGAATAGAAGCAATGAGAGCAGTGATCGTGTCTTCATGGGATGAGTCTGCCTACTTCTCCATCCACTTCCGCACGTCCTTCGCGGTGGCTTCGTCGAGGGCCTGCTCGTTGAGAAGCTTGGTGAGGAGTTCGGAGGCGGTTTGGGTTTCGGGTTTGAGGAGGAGGTGAAGGAGGTAGGTTTGGAGGAAGAGGTGGCGGTCGGCTTTTTCGAGGCTGGTGGTCTTTTCGAGGATGGTGTCGGGAGTGATGTCGCCGTAGAGGAGAGTGGCTTTTTTGATGGTGGCCTTGCTCTGGCTCTGACGGAGGAGGGTGGCGATGCGCTGGTGGAGGAGCATCAGATCGCCGGGGGCTTCTTTGGCGCATTCATCAAGCAATCGAAGGGCGGTGTCGTAGTCGCCGATCTTCGCGGCGCCGGCGGCGGCGAGCTTGCGGGTGGGCAGGCCGGGCAGCGCGGCGAGCTGCAGGGTCATGACGGCGGTGGCGGTGACGTTTTGCTTCTCCTTCAGCGTCATGGCGGCGGCAGCGAGGAAGCCGAGCGTGCGATGGCGGAAGGGATCGAGCTGGAGCGTGCGGTGCAGCATGTCGATGTGCTCGGGCTTTTGATCCATCATGACCTGCACCATGCCGATGATGCAGACGGCCTCGGCGGCGCGGGCGGCATTCGGCGAGTCGTCCGCACGGGCGATCTTCACGAGGTGCTCCGTGATCTCCTTCACGCGAGCGGTTTGCTCCGCGGTGGGGTCCTTGCCCTCCTGCATGCGGTGCATCATCTGGCCGATGAGATGCATCATGACGACGGTGCCGATGCCCTCGGCATTCCCTCCGGCGAGTTGGACAGCACGGCCAAACACGCCGGGATGATCGAGCAGGGCAAAGAGCTGCATGACATGCCTCTGGCGGACTTCGCCGACAAAGGCCTCGTAGCTGGCCTCCGGCGGACGCTTCTGCGAGGCGGCAGCGGAGATGGCGGCACAGCGCAGCTCCAGGCGGAGCATCACGCCCTGCAAAAAGCCGCTGAAGTCCTTCCGCTCGCTGGCGGTGGTGAGGATGTCATCGGTCTCTTTGCTGAGGGATTGCAGTTCCTTTTCCAAAGTGGCGACTTCCTCGGGACTCAACGGGCGGTCGTAGAGTGGTCGCAGCACGTCATCGATGCCTTTTTCATCCAGAGCGGAGGGTTGACGTCGCGCGGTGGCTTCGAGGGCCTTGCGAATGCTGCGCTGGAGCAGGAGCGCGGTGGCGAGCGGCTGCTTCGCGTCGAGCTTGAGAGCGGTTTGAAGGGCCGTGAGCGTCTCGGGGCCGCTGTCGTCCCGCCAATCAAGTGAACTGGCGAGCAGCACATTCGCTTCGGCCTTCTTCGGTTCACGCGAAACGAGGGCGCGAGCGGCTCCGATGGCCCGCTGACGGCACAGCGATTCTTTGTCCTCCCACTCGAGCTCGGCGGCGGCACGGCGCATGTCGAGCCAGCGCATGACCTCCGCGGCGTCCTGGGTGCTGCGCTGCTCGAGGTCACGGTAGGTCTGCATGCAACCGGTGACGGAGCTGTCGAAAACATAGCCGCGCAGACCGCTGATGGTGGCCTTGGCACTGGCATCGAAGTTGATGAGGTGCATCGCCTGAGCGATGGCCTGATTTCGATCGCCCTCACGCGGAGCGGGCGGTTCGGTGGCGAGGATGGCCTCGATGCGCTCGACGAGCTTTTCGGCCTCGGGCCGCTCGGAAGCGTAGCGAGCCTCGATTTTCGCCGCGACCTCCCGGATGATGCCGTGGAGCATTTCCGGCGTGAGGCCGAGGTCGATATCAGGCGCGGCAAAAACAGCGTTGGAGGCCAAAAGAGCGAAAAAGGCACGGCGGAGCATGGCGGCAGTGTTTCAGGTTTGCCGCCGGGTGACAAGATCGGAATCCAGGGAGGCTTGGGTGCTGGCACGGGCTGTGCTTTAGATGACAGGCCCAGCCCATGTCCATCCACGTCGCCCTCCGCCATGTCACCACTTACAAATACGACCGGCCTATCTCGTTAGGGCCGCAGGTCATCCGGCTGAGGCCCGCGCCGCACTGCCGCACGCCCGTTTTGAGCTACTCGCTGAAGGTCACGCCGGGGCAGCATTTCATCAACTGGCAGCAGGACCCGCAGGCGAACTACCTGGCCCGGTTGGTTTTTCCGGAGAAGACGACGGAGTTCCGCGTGGAGGTGGATCTGGTGGCGGAGATGGCGGTGTACAATCCGTTCGACTTCTTCCTGGAGCCGGAGGCGGAGCATGTGCCCTTCCGATACGACCCGGTGCTGGCTCACGAGCTGGAGCCGTATCATCGCAAGCTGCCGCTCACCCCGGCGCTGGGCGAGTACCTGCGCGGCATCCGGCGTGATTTGCTGAAAAACGCCCACCTGCCGCATGCCAGCACGCCGCACTCGGAGACGGCGGACACGCATGTGCACGGCGTTTTGCCCGAAACAGGCGCGGTGATGGCCGCGAAGGACAAAAGCGATCCGCGGCCGCGCACGATCGACTTCCTCGTGGCGATCAATCAACTGCTCTGGAAGGACATCAGCTACACGATCCGCCTCGAGCCGGGCGTGCAGACACCGGAGGAGACGCTGGAGCTCGGCAGCGGCTCGTGCCGCGACTCGGCGTGGCTGCTGTGCCAGCTCTTCCGCCATCTCGGCATGGCCTCGCGGTTCGTGAGCGGTTATTTGATCCAGCTCAAGCCGGATGTGAAATCGCTCGACGGCCCCAGCGGCACGGAGGTGGACTTCACGGACCTGCATGCGTGGTGCGAGGTGTATCTGCCCGGCGCGGGCTGGGTGGGGCTGGATCCCACCTCGGGCCTGCTTGCGGGCGAGGGGCATCTGCCGCTCGCCGCCACGCCTGATCCGTCCAGCGCCGCGCCGATCACCGGGGCGCTCGACCCGTGCGAGGTGGAGTTCGAGCACGAGATGAAGATCACGCGCATCTTTGAATCCCCCCGCGTGACGAAGCCCTACACGCCGGAGCAATGGGTGGAGATCGAAAAGCTGGGCCTGAAGATCGACGACGATCTCGTGAGGGGCGATGTGCGCATGACGATGGGCGGCGAGCCCACCTTTGTGAGCATCGACGACATGGACGGCGAGGAGTGGAACACCGCCGCGGTGGGTCCGAAGAAGCGTCTTTTGAGCGGCGAGCTCATCAAGCGCCTGCGCCACCAATTCGGCCAGGGCGGCCTGCTGCATTTCGGTCAGGGCAAATGGTATCCCGGCGAGCAATTGCCACGCTGGGCGCTCGGCTGCTACTGGCGGAAGGATGGTGCGCCGGTGTGGACGGATGACTCTTTGATCGCCGATGAATCGGTGAACTACGGCCACACGGAAAATGAGGCGTATCGCTTCGGCCTCGCGCTCAGCGCCGCGCTCGGCGTCGATCCGAAATGGCTCAAAGCGGCCTATGAAGATGCCTTTTACTACCTTTGGAAGGAGAAGCGCCTGCCGGTGAATGTCGATCCGCTGAAGTCGAACCTCAAAGATCCCTTCGAGCGCGAGCGTCTCGCCCGGATCTTCGAGCAGGGGCTCGACAAGGTCATCGGCTTCGCCTTGCCACTGGAACGCAATCAGGTGGGCAACGAGATGCGCTGGCAGAGCGGCCCGTGGTTCGTGCGTGACGAGCACATGTATCTCATCCCCGGCGATTCGCCGATGGGTCTGCGCCTGCCTTTGGACAGCCTGCCGTGGGTGACAAACACGGACTACCCGTGGATCTACCCCACCGATCCGCTGAGCGACTGGCCGGACCTGCCGGAGCGTCCCGAGAACCGCCAGCACTTCCTCCGCGCCGTGGCCGACTGGCTCGACGGCATGGAGGCGCCCTCAAAACCATCTGCCGCTGCTTCAAACTACGTCACCGGTCAATACGGCGGCCAGGGCAAGCCGGAGCGCCGCAAGATCGAGCCGCTGCCGCCTGATCTGCGCCGCGATGACGATGCGCTGGGCGATTTGAAGTCGCGTTTCCCGATGCCGCAGGAGTCGGCGAGCTGGATCATCCGCACCGCTGTGTGCCTGGAGCCGCGAAACGGCCGCCTGCATGTCTTCATGCCGCCAGTGGTCGGCGTGGAGGACTATCTCGACCTCGTCGCGGCCGTGGAAGATGTCGCCGCCGCATTAAAAATACCCGTCATCGTCGAAGGCTCGCCGCCGCCGTATGATCCGCGCCTTCAGGTGATCAAAGTCACGCCTGATCCCGGCGTGATCGAGGTGAACATGCATCCCGTGAAGCAGTGGGACGAGCTCGTGCACAACACGAAGACGCTCTACGAGGAGGCGCGGCTCACGCGGCTCGGCACGGAGAAATTCATGGTCGATGGCCGCCACACCGGCACCGGCGGCGGCAATCACATCGTCATCGGCGGCGAACGGCCGAAGGACTCGCCCTTCCTGCGCCGTCCCGATTTGCTCAAATCGCTGCTCGGCTACTGGCACAACCATCCCAGCCTCAGCTACCTCTTCAGCGGTCTTTTCATCGGCCCCACCAGCCAGTGCCCGCGTGTCGATGAGGCACGCAATGACGCGCTGTTTGAGCTCGAGCTGGCCTTCCGCGAGTTGAAGAAACAAACCGACAAGGCCGGCACGCCGCCGCCCTGGCTCGTCGATCGCATCTTCCGCAACATCCTCTGCGATGCCACGGGCAACACGCACCGCACGGAGTTCTGCATCGACAAGATGTTTGACCCGGGCAGCAGCACCGGACGCCTCGGCCTCGTCGAGCTGCGCTCCTTTGAAATGCCGCCGCATGCCGAGATGAGTCTCGCGCAGCACCTGCTGCTCCGCGCCGCCGTCGCCAGATTTTGGAACAAGCCGTATGAGCAGAACCTCGTGCGCTGGGGCACTGATCTGCATGACCGCTTCCTGCTGCCGCACTTTGTGTGGGATGACTTCACCGATGTGATGGAGGACATGACGGCCCACGGCTACGACATGAAGCCCGAATGGTTCGCGCCGCACTTCGAGTTCAAATTCCCCGCCATCGGCCACATCACGCAGCGCGGCGTGCAGCTCGAAATCCGCACCGCCATCGAGCCCTGGCATGTCCTGGGAGAAGAAGGCGCCGCGGGAGGCACCGTGCGCTTCGTCGATAGCAGTCTCGAACGCGTGCAGGTGAAGACCAAAGGTCTCGTGAATGGCCGCTACGCCATCGCGTGCAATGGCGTGCAGGTCCCGCTGCATCCCACCGGCACCGTCGGCGAATACGTCGCCGGTGTGCGCTACCGCGCCTGGCAGCCCGGCGAGTGCCTGCAGCCCACCATCGGCGTGCACAGCCCGCTCGTTTTCGACATCGTGGACCAGTGGAACGGCCGCAGCCTCGGCGGCTGCACCTGCCACGTCGCCCATCCCGGCGGCCGCAGCTACGATACCTTCCCCGTGAACAGCTACGAAGCCGAAAGCCGCCGCCTCGCGAGGTTCTTCAGTTATGGCCACACCCCCGGCGCCTTCAAACTGCGCCAGATCGAAGGCGTGCCGGAGTTTCCGCTGACGCTGGATTTGAGGAGGGCGTGAAACCGCTCGTCGGACTGGTCGGACGAGTCTGACTTGTCCGAAGAAGCATCGATTTCATTCTCAGGCTCGAACTCGACTGAGTTTGAAGGGCTCATGCCACGCAGCCAAACGCCTCGTCCGTCACAGAAATGTTGACGGTCTGGAGGCCTCAAGGCACACTTTGACCATGACTGTGACGCTTCCCGCTATGTTTGAATCCTTTGTGCGGCAAAAGATCGCCACGGGACTCTATCAGGATGCCAGCGAGGTCGTCGAAGAGTCTCTCGATCTGATGCGCCAGCAGGACCGCTGGAAGGCAGCAGCCTCCGCCAAGATCGACGAAGGCCTGCAAGACATGGCCGAAGGCCGCTTCCTCACGGGTGACGAGTCCCGAGCTGAGATGGAGTCATTCAAGGCTGGATGGCGTGCCAAAGCATGAAAGCCGTCCTGTTCAGCCGCGCGGCTCAAAACGACCTGCAAGACATCTGGGTCTATGTTGCCTCAGACCATCCCGAAGCGGCTGACAGGCTCGAGGAGGACATTCGTCACGAGATTGAGGTGCTTTCGGAGATGCCGGACCTCGGTCATCGCAGAAGGGACCTGACCACGCATGATCTTTGGTTTCACACCGTCCGGAAGAACTACCTGATTGTGTTCAAACGAAGCGATCCCTTGGAAATCATCCGAATCCTCCACGGTGCGAGAGACGCGGTAAGGGAGCTTCACTAGCGGCAGCTCAATCACTGCCACGATCGGTATCATAACACCAGGTGAGGAGCCCCAATTCTCCCTCCACATCGGCGTCAAAGCTGCTATACAGCCTCTTCCCTTGCCCGTCGCCGAAGCTCCAACCATCCCCTTTGAACGTCTCCTGCCTGCCTACAGGCCGGACAGTGGCGTTTATGATGAGATGGTGGACGAAAACGGCCAGTTCCGCCCGCATTGGAAGACCTTTGGCAGCTTCCTGGCCCAGTGCGGTCCGCAGGACTACGCGCAGCGCACGGAGGCCGTGCAGCGTCTGCTGCGTGACCATGGCGTGACCTATAACATCTACGACGATGCGCTGGGCACCAGCCGGCCGTGGATTCTCGATCTGCTGCCCTTCATCGTCAGCGCGGACGAGTTTCAAACCGTGTCCGAGGGGCTCGATCAGCGGGCGCGGCTCATGAATGCCATCCTGGCGGACATTTACGGCCCGCAGCATCTGCTGAAAGAAGGTTGGATCCCGCCGGCGCTCGTGCATGCGAACCCCGGCTTCCTCCGTCCCGTCGTGGGCGTGCTGCCTGCGGGTGGCAAAATGGCCACTCGCATGGGTTGCGATCTCGTGCGCGGCCCTGATGGCAAGTGGATCGCCCTCGCCGATCGCATCCAGTCCCCGAGCGGCGCGGGCTACACGCTCGAAAACCGCATCATCCTGGCGAGCGTGTTCGCGGAGGAGTTCAATGCCTCGCGGGTGAGGCGCTTGAAGGCCTGGTATGACTCGAAGCGTGACATGCTGCGCAGTCTTCTCCCGCAGCGCCGTGGCAACGCGGGCATCCTCATGCTCACGCCGGGGCCTTACAACGAGACCTACTTCGAGCATGCCTTCCAGGCCCGCTACCTCGGCTTTCCGCTCGTCGAGGGCGCGGACCTCACGGTGCGTGACCGGCGGTTGTTCTTGAAGACACTCGAAGGCCTGCGCCGCGTGGATGCGGTGCTGCGGCATGTCGATGATGTGTTCGCCGATCCGCTGGAGTTGAATCCCGATTCGATGCTCGGTGCCGCGGGGCTGCTGGAGGCCTGGCGCAGCGGCAGCGTGGCGCTGGCAAACGGGCTCGGTTGCGGCGTGGTGGAGACACCGGCCATGCATCCCTTCCTGCCCGGCCTCTGCCGCAAGCTGCTCGGCGAGGAATTGAAGATGGCCTGCGTGCCGACGTGGTGGTGCGGACAAAAACGCGAGCTCGACCTCGTGCTGAGTGATCCGGACCGCTGGGTCATCAAGCCCGCCTTCGTCCGTGGCGCTCGCGACCCGGTCTTCGTGCGAGATTTGGATAAAGAACAAAAAACGCGGCTGCTCGATACCATCCGCGCCTCGCCGCACGATTATGTGGCGCAGGAGATCCTGCCGCTCTCGACGACGCCGACGCTGGTGCAGGGCAAGCTGGAGCCGCGCTCGCTGGTGTGGCGTTCGTATGTGCTCGCGAACGGCGATAAATTCGTCGCCATGCCCGGCGGCCTCACGCGGGTGAGCCCGGAGCCGCACCGCTGGCTCGTCACCATGCGCAGCGGCGGCATCAGCAAGGACACCTGGGTGCTCGGCGATGCGCCGAGCGAAAACGTGCGGCTCTATCCCGCGCCGATTGTCATCCGGCCGGCACGTCCGCCGGGCGGTGTGCCCAGCCGCGTGGCGGATCACCTGTTCTGGCTCGGTCGCTACAGCGAGCGTCTCGAACAAACCGTGCGCGTCCTGCGCACCACGCTGCATCGCTTCTCCGGTGAAGGCTCCACCGAGAGCAATCGCGAGGTCGCCGCCTGCGTGGTGCTCATGACAAAGCTGGGCCTGCTCCCCGCGAAGGCTCCTGACCTCCGCGAGCATCTCTCCGCCCTGCTTCAAGATCCGAAACGCGAGGGCAGCGTGCCGGATCTCATGAGCCGCGTGCGCTACAATGCCGCCGCCGCCCGCGACCGCCTCTCCGATGATACCTGGCGGCTCTTCAACCGCATCGAACGCGATGCCCGCATGCCCGCCAGCGGCTTCTCCGTCACGCGAGCCATCGAGCTGCTCGACACGCTCGTGCTCGACCTCGCCGCCTTCAGCGGCATGGAGCAGGAAAACATGACCCGCGGCCATGGCTGGCGCTTCCTCGAAATCGGCCGCCGCATCGAGCGCAGTGATGTGATGCTGAATCTGCTGCAAGCCGGCATCCTCCACGCCCGCCAGGATGACATCGTGCTCGGCCCGCTGCTCGAGATCGGCGATAGCACCATGACCTACCGGCGCCTGCACTTCGCCCGGCCGATGCTCATCCAGACGCTCGACCTTCTCCTGCTCGAGCCTGGCAATCCGCGCAGCTTCAGCTTCCAGCTTCACGCCCTCGACCGCCTCATGGCGAAGCTCCCCCACGATGCCACGCAGGACGCAGGCAACCGCGAACGCGAGCAAACGGACTCCCTCCTCTCCGACCTGATGGCGCTGAACCTCGAAAAGCTCGCCACCGCCGGTGATCTCGTCTTCGAGGTCGCTCCGCACTTCTGCCAAAAAATGACCAAAGGCATCGAAACCCTCTCCGACATCATCACCGAGCACTTCTTCAGCCACGCCAGCGTGCGGGGCAGGTGAGGCTCTTTTCGAAAACGAGATCATGAGTGCCCGCCAACACCCTTTCACCATGCCAAGTGCTCAGTTCTTAGTGCTCAGTGGCATCCTGGCGAGACTGAGCACTGAGCACTGAGCACTTTCTGCCTCCCGTCATGCGCTACAACATCATCCACCGCACCACCTACACCTACGAAAGTCCGGTGACCGTGGGGCATTACACGGCGCGACTGGAGCCGCGGGCGCTGCCGCAGCAGGAATGCCCCTGGCATGAGCTGCACATCCGGCCGGAGCCGGTGGAGCGGGCGAAGCGTTTCGACTACTTTGGGAACTCGACGGTCTATTTCGAGATCGCCGGCTCGCATCAAAAGCTCGAAGTCATCTCCCGCAGCCTCATCGAAGTGCAAAAAGCCGAGCCGCCAGATCCTGCGAGCACTGTGCCATGGGAAACCATCCGCGATGGCTGCCGCGGTGATGGCAGCTCGCCTCTCCTGCTCGCGGGTGAGCTGGCCTTCCCCTCCTCGCTCATCCCTGTGGGACCGGCGTTTGCCGAATATGCGCGTCCTTCCTTCCCGGCCAAGCGCCCTATCCTCGAAGCCGTGTGCGATTTGAACCGCCGCATCCACGAGGATTTTGTCTTTGATCCCGCCGCCACGGATCACACCACGCCCGTGGCGCAGGTGCTCGCCAAACGACGCGGTGTCTGCCAGGACTTCGCGCA
>CALMTT010000301.1 GCA_937872615.1 uncultured Verrucomicrobiaceae bacterium
GTGAGAGGTCGTTCATGATGGTTCAGTCTTCGATGAGGCGGTAAAAACGCTGCGTGCTGCTGGAGGGCGGTGTTGGCGTGAGCGGCGGGCCGTTGTCGGTCCATTGAATGAGCTGCTCACGGCCGGTGACCTTCGTGCCGACGGAATTCCAGTTCAGCAAATCGGTCGAATACTGGAGCTGGTAGCACATGTTGCCTTTGCCGCTGACGCCGAGTTGCACGCTGCCTCCGCTGATGCGTGCAGCGCTGACGGTGCGCGGCGCTGTGACAGCCGCAGTCGGGGTTTCGAGGCGGAAGGTGCCGATCTTTTTGCCCCAGTCGCCGGGGAAGAAGTAGAGGTCGAGCTCGTAGGACATGGTGAGATCGCCCTCGATGACCAGTTTGCCGCCGCTGGCGGTGACGGCGACGTTGGCAGTCTCAAACGCAGGCACGCCGATGAAGGCGTAGTTGTTCACGAAGACCCAGCCGCGGTTGGGAAAGGGATACTCGGTGGCGGAGAGATTGTAGCGGATGTCGAAGTCGCCGAGCACGAAGGCGCCAGTGAAGTCGCCGATGTAACGCGTGATGCCGGTGAGGCCGATCACGCCGGTGGCGGTGCCGGTGACATTCGCGGGATCGTAGGTGAAGGTGCTGGGCACGCGGTTGCGTTGCGGGCCGGGGCGTGGATCGGTCAAATTGGTGACGCTGGTCCCGTTGATCTCGCACTTCAGGCACTGCGTGGGGATGGCGGTGAAATTGGGAACGATGTGCGTGCTGAGAATCTGGTCGTAGGTGCGGTTGCGGTCCTCATCACCGCGGAAAAACTCCTCCAGAATGAGAGCGGGGATGTTTGGATCGGTGCCGTAGTTGAGACTGCCGAGCGCCACGGGATCGAGATCGAGCACGACACTACCGGAGGTGACGGGAATCGTGACCGCTTGCGCCTGCCAGACGAGCAGCAGCGTGATGAGGAGTGATGAAAAGAAGAAACGCATGATGTTCTCAGTCCTCGATGACACGGTAGAAGCGAAGGCCGCCGCTGGAGGGAGCAGAAGGCGTGAGCGGCGGGCCGTTGTCCGTCCATTGGATGAGTGCGCCAGTGCCATTGACCTTCGGCCCCACGGTGAACCAGTTCGTGAGGTTGCTGGACCATTGGAGCTGGTAGATGGCGTTACCCTTGCCATTCACACCGATGGTGAAGCCGCTGCTGGCGATGGACGGCCCCGCGGGACCGATGACGGGAGGAGCCGTTGGAGAGGTGTCGAGCGGCGTTTCGAGCCGGAAGTTGCCGACACCCTTGCCGTGATCGCCGGGGAGGAAGAACATGTCGAACTCCTGCGAGATGGTGACATCGCCGGTGATGATGAGTTTGCCGCCGGTGGCCGTGACGGTGACGTTCGCGGTCTCAAAGGCGGGCACGTTGGCAAAGTCAAACCAGTTCACAAACATCCAGCCACGTGTGGGATCGTGACGGAAAGTGAAGTTGCCCAGCACAAACACCCCGGTGAAGTCGCCGATGAACCGCGTGACGCCAGTGAGACCGATCTCACCCGTGGCGGTGCCGGTGACGTTCGCAGGATCGTAGCTGAAGGTGCTCGGCTGCCGCGTCCGCCCGGCAAGATTCGTGACGGTGGTGCCATTGATCTCGAATTTGAGGCTGGTGGCAGGAATGGCGGTGTAGTTCGGCACGATGTGATCCGCCATGATCTGATCGCGGGTCCGGTTGCGGTCCTCATTGCCACGAAAAAACTCCTCAAGAATGAGGCCGCCGATGTTTGGATCGGAGCCGATGTTCACGCTGGCGAGCGCTGCAGCGTTAAAATCGACGACGATGCTGCCCGAGGTGACCGGAATCGTGACCGCGAGGGCGGAGGAGACGGTCATGAGGCTGGCGAGGGCGAAGAGGCATGTCGTTTTCATGATTCAAAACGTGTAGGAAAGCGTGAGCGCAAAGGTGATCGGCCGCGCAGGTGCCACGACATCCTCGCCGAGATACGGATAGGGCTCGTAGTAGAAGTGGTTCGTGAGGTTCGAGATCGACAGCGCGGCCTTGAAGGCCTTCCGCTCGTAGGAGATCTGGGCGTCCGCGACGTAGTAGGGATCGGTGAAGTAGTTGTTCGTGAGGCTCACCGGCCGCTTCGAGCCCATGGTGATGCCGAGGCCCACGCCGAGGCCTTTGAGCAGACCCTCCTGCACGCGGTATCGCACGGCGGCGCGGCCCGCGTGCTCGGGGACGCGTGGCAGGCGCTTGCCCACGCGGTCGAGCTGCTTGCCGACAGTGACGATGTTGTTCGGCACATCCTCGGTGACGCGGGCATCGGTGTAGGCGTAGGCCACGAGAAAGGAAAAACGCGGATCAGGCTCCCACGCCAGGTCCGCCTCGATGCCCTGCGAGCGCTGCTGGCCGACCTGCTGCGTCGAACCGGGGATGAACGGGTTCGCGGTGGGCACGTTGTTTCGCACGAGATGATAGCCCGCGATGGCTCCCGAGACGCCGAGCGTGTCGTTTTTGAATTTGAAGCCGCCTTCCATCATCTCGGAGGTCTCGGGCACCGGCGGTTCCTTGCCGGTGTAGTTCAACACACCGCGATAACCTTCGGAGTAAGCGCCAAACAGGGAGACACCGCCCGCGATGTCGATCACCGCGCCGAGGCGCGGAGCGATTTCGCTGTAGCGCTCTTCGTATTTCGTGGGAGCACCGAGTGTGTTGTCGGTCTTGTATTGATGATCGACATCGAGCTGGATGAAGCGCAGCCCGGCCAGCAGGTGGACGCGCTCGAAGGCCGTCATGTGGTCCTGGATGTAGAGGCCGCTGGTGCGGAAGATGTTCTGCGTGCGGTCCACAATGGCGGGCTGCACATAGTTGATGGTGCCTCCCGGTGTGGCGAAGTCGATGAAACCG
>CALMTT010000302.1 GCA_937872615.1 uncultured Verrucomicrobiaceae bacterium
ACTATTTCAGGGATGTTTGCTTGCAGTGCTGAGGTCGCATATCCGTCCGTATCCACCCCGACCAGCAGAATATCCCCATCCGCCAGCGTCCAACGCCCCATGTCGCGCACCCAATCCAGACCGAATTCCTGTGAACCCAGTGAAAAGCCTGTCAAATGCCCGCCGCGATGCGCCTTCGTGCTGATGAATTGAAACTCAAACGCTACCAACTGCCTTCATGGCTGGCGGAACGGGAGGATGAGCTGGGATGACTCGCGTGTTTGTGTATGGCACGCTGAAGCGTGGAGGTGAAAATCATCATTGGATCGACTCGCAGCGCTTTGTCGGCGTGACGAGGACGAAGCCCGTTTACCGTATTTTCGACCTCGGCGGCTATCCGGGCATGGTGAAGGCCGAAAACGGGCTCGCCATCGAAGGCGAGCTTTGGGATGTCGATCCGGCCGGCTTGGCGAAACTGGATGTTTTGGAAGATGTGGCAGGTGGTGAATACGAGCGCGTGCCCATCGAACTCGAATCCGGCGAAGCCGAGGGCTATCTTTACTTGCGCAGCATCGCTGGTTGTCGCGATTGCGGTTCGTCGTGGTGAAATCACCCGATGGCTCGTTTCAGCGCATTCTTCGTGATGCGTTGAACGCGTTCATCAGGCCCATGCGGACGTGAGAAGTGGCTCCACGGGATCATGTGGCCCGGAGGATCGCTCAGGCCCTGGGCCCAAAAGATCGTGGTGGCGTTGAAGACGATGTTTTTCTTCGGTCCTTCGAAAACGGTGGCGGCGTATTTGCCGAGACGAGTGCCACTGGCCCACACATTGCCCTCCGCGACGACTTCGAGACCTTCGCGGGCCGTGTCAGGATCGCCGTGAAACTCCCAGCCGACGAGACCGGGGATGCTGTCGCCCTTTTTCATGCCCGTGCCTTCGAAGAGCCAGTGATCCGGCTTCGCGCAGGTCCAGTCGCCACCACCATTGAAGGGCACGGTGGTGCGTGCGCCGATGATCTCGCGCTCATCCGGTCCGGGCTTCTCGAAAGGCCCGAGCACCTTCGAATAGGCTTCCTTCTCCTCCTCGCGAAATTCGCCATAGCAGGTCTCCCGCGTGAGGCGGCGGTTGGCATCGCCCTTCGCATTCGGGGTGAAAGGCGTGACCATGTACACATCGTTCGCGGAGAGCCAGAGCACGCTGAGGCCTCCGGCGATGGCTTGTTTCACGTTTTGATACTGCCGCACGTCCCAATACTCGTCGTGACCGATGCTGATCATCGTTTTGGCACGGCTCAGGTTCGCCGGATCAAGGTTGTCCACGTTTGAGCAGTAGGTGACATCGTAGCCTTCCTTCTCGAGCCAGTAGCACAGCGGGTATTCCCACAGCAAAAACTCGCCGCTGCCGATGCTGAGCGGGTTTTCAAAGATCTGCACATACTTGCCGTAAGGCCGGTCAAAGCTGCAACTCACGCCCGGCGCATGCGCGGCACGCGGATCGGTGTAGAGCGATTCATTCACCGGCCAGCGGTTGTAGGCCTGCCAGGTGTTGTCACTGCACTGGAAGAGGATGTCCGCAGGACGATCATCCCTGACGATGAAGATCACGTAGCTCTGCCAGTATGGCTTGTCCGCAGCTTCGGGCAGCGTCGTGAGCTTGCCAAGATACACGCCGCTGGGCCAGTCGGCCGGAATCGTCAGCGTGGTGGAGGCCTTCCACTGGCATTCGCGGAGGCGTTTGTCTCCCATCTCGGGCACAAGCTGCACTTTCCCCTCGAATGGGCCGAGCGTGGTCATCAGCCGCGAGCCCGCGCCGTCGTAGTAACCCATGCGGAAGATCTCGATGGAGAATTTCGCCGCGGGCTTGGTGCTCACGAAGATGTCAATCGACTCACCCGCCTTCACCGATTGCTTCGAGCAGTAGCCTTCGATCAACGACGTGCGGTAGGACTTGGCTCCATCTGGCATCACGCGAGTGAGCTGCCACGCGTTGGTGCCGGGCTTGGCATTCTCGAGCTTGATCAGATCCGACTGACGCGGTGTGGCCGCCTTTGCAGAAAGCACAGTATGCGCCACACCAGCGGCGGCGGAGGTTTTGAGGAAATCGCGGCGATCCATGATCGAGCAATACGCTCCCACTCGCGGGCGTATAGCAGCGCATGCCCGTTCATCTCACCTCCCGCCGTCAGTTCATCAGCCATCTCGGAGCCGCCATGGCTTTGTCACAAGCTTCAGCTGGAGCTGCGGACGTGGATGAAGGTTTGATCGCCATCTTGAACGACACGCACATCGGCGCTCAACAGGCAGCCGATGCAGCCATTCCGACGAATTTGCGCAACACCATCGAGTGGTTGCTGGCGCTGCCGAGGCGTCCTGCGGCGGTGATCATCAATGGCGACCTTGCGCTCAAAGACGGTCGTCGGGGTGATTACGAACGTTTTGCGAAGTTGATCGCGCCATTGCAGGCAGCCAGCCTGCCGCTGCACCTCACCATGGGGAACCACGATGACCGTGCAGTATTTTACGAGGTGTTGAAGCAGTCGTCGTCCGCGGTGGAGTCAAAGTTTGTGAGCATGGTCGAACTGCCGGGCGTGAACTTGTTCCTGCTCGATTCGCTCAAAGCCACGATGGTGACGCAAGGCCTGCTCGGCGAGGCCCAGCTCGAATGGCTCGTGAAGCTGCTCGATTCGCATGCGGACAAGCCCGCGCTGCTGTTTGCGCATCACAACCCGCGTCTCGGTGGTGAGCCCCTGCACTTTCCCGGTGGTCTCGAGGACTCCGAGCCGCTGTGGCGGGCCATTTCGACTCGCAAGCACGTCAAAGCTTACATCCACGGCCACATTCATCATCGCAACTTTTTCGAACACGAGGGCATTCACATCCTCAACACGCCCGCCACATCGTATGTGGCCGACAAGAAGACCTCGACGACCGGCTGGACGATGCTGCGCCTGACGCCGGAAGGCGCGGAGGCCACCACGCACACGCATCAGGCAGATCACGCGTGGAATGGCGTGAAGGTACCGCTTCGCTGGCGGTGAGCTCAGCGTGCGGACGTAGGCGCATTCGCCAGAATGCGGAACGGCCTTCTCGTTCTGGCGAACGAGCCTACGATCAAGTCGTTTGGAAGAACGGGATGCCCAGCTTCTCCGCGATACGCCGCGGGCGGCGCAGCGCTTCGGTCATGCGTTGAGCTTCATCGGCTCCACGGAGGTCTTTGCAGTCAGGATGAGCTTCTGGCGACTCGATGAGGCCGAGCTGATGCAGCACGTGCGCGGTGCTGTGCTTGTAGGGCGAGGCGCTCATGCGGTCATCCAGGCGGAAGACGAGGTCTTCGAAGGATTGGAATGCCTCGAAGAGCTTGTAAACCCGCGTGTCAAAGCGTCCGGTGCCGGTTTTGAACTTCTTGTCCGTCACGGAATCGAGCAGCCACATGTCCCTTGCCGCGCAGATGAGCGGGCAGGCGCTCACGCCAGCACCGATGAGCAAGGGCAGCCCCATTTTGATGGCGGAGGCGATGCCGTAATCATCCCCGCTGTGCGGTGAGAAGGGCAGCTTCTGGTCTTTGCACATCGCCGCCCAGTAGTGGAAGTGCGGCTCGTCGAGCGTGCTGACCTTTCCGCCGACGGTTCCCACTACGTTCTCAACGGCCAGAAGATGTGGATCACCAACGGCGGCGCGGCTGACCTTTACACCGTCTTTGCCAAAGTCGGCGGCGAGAAG
>CALMTT010000303.1 GCA_937872615.1 uncultured Verrucomicrobiaceae bacterium
GCTGCTTGGCGTAGTCACGCAGGTGCAGGTACGTGCCCGACGAGGTGCCGCGCGCGCGCCTATCGACCGTGCCGCGAGCTGACTCCGATGAGCCGCGCCGGCGCGACGAACGTCTGGCGGCGGGCGAACGCGACGTTGATGGTCTGTCCCCGGCTGCACAGTCGTGGCTCACACTTCGCGAGAGTCGAACCTCTGACGAGGACGCGCAGTTCCACGGATCGACAGGGCCGCGTCCGTGGCGCACGTGGTCGGTCAGTGCGCTCGAGACCTACATCGGCTGTCCGTTCAAGTTCTACGCGCAGCACATCCTGCGGCTCGACGAAGAACCAGACGACGAAGAAGTGATGGACCCGCGCCGGCAGGGGCAGTTCGTGCACGAGGTCTTCGAGCAGTTCTTTCGCGAGTGGCAGGACGCCGGCCATCGCGAGATTACTCCTGCGAACCTCGATGTGGCGCGCGAGCGATTTGCCGCGGTTGTCGATGCCGCACTGTCGCGCGTGTCCGAAGGCGAAGCGCCGCTCGAACGCACGCGTCTGCTCGGCTCTCCGGCTGCCGCCGGCCTCGGCGAGGCTGTGTTGCGCATGGAAGCTGAGCGTCCGGTTTCAGTTGTTGCACGTTTACTCGAGCATCAGCTCGATGGTGCGTTCACGATTCAGACCGGAGCGGGCCCGCGAGAAGTGCGGCTGCGCGGAAAGGCGGATCGGATCGACCTGCTCGAGGACGGCACCTTCCGGTTGATCGACTACAAGCTCGGATGGCCGCCTGACCGCGGCAAGGCACTGCAGTTGCCGATTTACGGCATCTGCGCCCAGCAGCGACTCGACTATCAGGGGCGCTCCTGGACGCTCGGCGAAGCCGTGTATCTCGCCTTCAAAGGCCCCAAGCGCGTCGTCCCCCTGTTCTCGAACGATGCGGGTCGCGCCGAGACACTGACGCGCGCGCAGCAACGCGTTGCGGACACGCTCGATGCTATTGCCAGCGGTGAATTCCCGCCCGCGCCAGACGATGTCTACCGCTGCGAGACGTGCAGCTTCGCGGCCGTGTGCAGGAAGGACTATGTCGGAGACATCTGACGCCCTCGCACGCGTCCACGCCGTCGACCCGGCGCGCAATGTGGTGCTGGAAGCATCGGCTGGCACAGGCAAGACGCGCGTGCTCGTCGAACGCTACGTGAATCTGCTGCGCGCCGGTGTCGAACCGGATCACATTCTCGCGATTACGTTCACGCGCAAGGCCGCTGCGGAGATGCGCGAACGCATCATCGACCGGCTGCGCGAAGCCGCCAGGTTGTCGCAGTTTGACGCCGGCCGGTGGCGCGAGCTGAAAGAACGCCTCGGCGAGATTGCCATCGCCACAATCGACGCGTTCTGTTTGTCTCTGCTGCGCGAGTTCCCGCTCGAAAGCGACGTCGACCCTGGCTTCGATCTCGCCGATGACACCGAGGTGCCTCGGCTCATCGAAGAGTCGCTCGACCGCGCGTTGCGCATCTGCCGCGGCGTCGCGCGAGCGGACGATGATGTGGCGCTGGTGTTTGCGCAGCTTGGCGAGCGGCGTCTGCGCACCGGGCTTTCGGCGCTGCTCGACCGTCGGCTGGTCGCGCCGCAGGCCCTCCGCCGCTATCTGTCTGCGGGACCTCGCGACCTGACGGCTGGCGAAGTGTGTCGCCGTGCATCGGCGCGCCTCCGTGAGTCGCTCACGCGTGTCACCGGTGGACTCGACGCGTTCCTTGCCGATGGTCCGACACACGCGGCGGCGTTCGCCATGCTCGCCGACGACGTGCGTGCGCTGCGTGACGCGGGGGATGCACAAGGCTTCGAGAGCCGCGAACAGCAGGCGGCGTTCCGCGTGCTCGCCGATCGCCTGCGAGCCTACTTCGTCAAGACTGATGGCCAGCCACGCACCGGTACGTTCATGGGCACCGGTTATGCGGCGTCCGATTGCGACTCGGATGCGGCCTGGAAGCGTCATCGGAATGCCGCCGCAGCAGTCGCGCCGCAGGTCGCCGACGCACTGCGTGCGTTCAGACGCGACCTGAACGTTGTGCTCTCGCGCGGCGTCTGGCGCATCTTCGCCGTCACGCTCAGCGAGTATCACAAGACACTCGACAGCCGCTCGTTGCTCGACTTCTCTGGTGTCCTCGAACGCGCGGTGAAGCTGTTGAAGGACATGGACGAATTCGCGCAGAGCCGCTTCAAGCTCGAAGCGCGATATCGCCACGTGCTGGTCGACGAGTTTCAGGACACCAGCCGTGCACAGTGGCAGCTCGTCGCGCAGTTGGTCCGCAACTGGGGCGAAGGGTTTGGCGCCTCGGCTGATGCCATCCAACCCACGATTTTCATCGTTGGCGATCGCAAGCAGTCCATCTACGGGTTTCGCGATGCGGACGTGTCCGTGCTCGATGAAGCTGCCGACTTCGTTACGGCGCTGCGCAGCGAGGACAACCCGCGACGTGCCATCTCGGTCAGCTTCCGCTCGAAGCCGGAGATTCTGGCCTTCGTCAACGCGGTCTTCACCACGATGGAGAAGGCCGGCGACCGGGTCGACCGATTCCGGTACGACGAGACCGACCGGTTTCCGATCGACGTGGCGGAGCCGGCGATGGCACCATCGTCGACGCCCGCGCCAGCCGTCGCGCTCGAACAGGAAGGCGCGAGCGCAAGCGGGATCACCACCGGCGGCCAACAGGCGCTGCCGTGGGATGTCTTCGAAGAAGACGCCGCACCTGAGTCGACGCCTGCGGCGGTCGTGCTCCCCGATGGTCCGGAGCCGTGCCTTGGCGTCGTGGTCGCAGACTCCATTACTGAAGCGGCGACGCGCGTGGGTGCTGAAGTCGCAGCGGTGATTGGCCACGCGACGGTCCGCGATCGATCGACCGGCATGAGACGGCTCGCCAAAGCCTCCGACATCGCCGTGTTGTTTCGTTCGCGAGACACCCATCGTGAGTTTGAGAAAGCACTCGAACGTCACGGCGTCGCCACCTACGTCTACAAAGGCCTGGGCTTTTTCGAAGCTGACGAAATTCAGGATGCGGTGGCGCTCTTGCGCTATCTCGCTGACCCGCACTCGAATCTTCGTGCCGCCACGTTGCTTCGTTCGCGGATCATCAGGCTTTCTGATGCGGGCCTGGCGGCACTCGCGCCGGAACTGGCGACCGCTATTCTCGACACGCAGGAGCCGGCTGCCTTCGCGGCGCTTTCCCCTGAAGACCAGCGCGTGCTGGCGCGGCTCAGGGCCAGCATCCCCGACTGGCTGGCGTGGGTCGATCGACTCGCACCGTCAGAGTTGCTGTCGCGTCTGCTGAACGAGACGGCGTACGGCGCGGAGCTCGAAGGACCGCGGTATCGACAGGCGCGCGAAAACCTGAAGAAGCTGCGCGCGATGATTCGTCGATTCCAGAACCGCGGTTACGCGACGCTCTCGAGGGTTGCCGGACATATCGAGCGGCTCGCCGTCGGCGATGAATCGAACGCGGCCATCGACGCCCACGATGCAGTCAGCCTGATGACCGTCCATGCATCGAAGGGACTCGAGTTCCCGATCGTCTTCGTCGTGAACATGAACCGTGGCACCGGCACGGGCCGGGCACCGATTCGTGTCGTGGCCGACATCAAAGGTGAGGCGTCGGTGGCGATTGCGGACTATCAATCCGAAGCCGATGAAGACGCCGGGGCGCGCGACCGCGAGGAAACCAAGCGGCTGCTCTATGTGGCGCTCACGCGTGCACGCGATCGCCTGTATCTGTCGGGAACCGTGGCAAACGGCACGTTCCGGCCGACGCGCGGGGCGCTTGGCGAGGTGTTGCCCGAGGCCGTGCGCGCAGTGTTCGTGCGTGCCGCGGCAGCGGGCGATGACGTGTCGTGGACCAGCGACGATGGGCGAGTGCATGCGTTCCGCGTATGTGCCGGTGCCGCGACCGAGCCGCCGTCTGAGGCGTCCTAAAGAGACGGGTTTCGCAGTCTGTATCGTGTCGGGGCAGGTGCCGACCGCGGCTTTCACACGCTTCTGTGATGAGCTTTCGAAACGGTGTCCGCTTCCGGTACACGTGCGCGTATTTGTCGCGCGCAGCTGTGATAAATCGCGACGAGTGAGGGATTTCTGGCCGTTTTTCGTTGCGTGCGCCAAAAGCAATTACATAGAATCAAGCTTTACGGCAGCCCGAATGATGGGCGAAAGGGGAACCGTTCGTGACGTTGACCTGTCCTAACTGCGGCAACGACCGGAACTTTCAGGTCAAGACGCTGCAGATGCATGTTGTGCATCTCGAAGATAACCGCGTGGAAGTTTCAGACGAGAGCCGTCCGGCGGTGCTCGAGGTGCTCTGCGACGAGTGTGAATCGGCGCTGAACTTCGACGAATTCGAGGATACGCTCCGCAAGGAAGTCCTGCTCACCATCGGCGCGCGCTAAGAGCCGCGCCGCCTCCGGGCCGCTACTCTTCAGCGGCCTCCTCGAAGTAGTCACAGTCAGGGCACACCCACTCCTCGAACTTTTTTTCCTGGACCTCTGTAAAGCCAGGAATTCGTGTGACGGTTGCAGCCTCACGACGCTGCATGGTTCCGCCACAGAGCGGGCACTCACGTGTTGTTGGGCGTGTAGGTTCGATGGCTCGACGGTAACATCGGTACGCTGTCTTGACAAGCGTGTGACCCACTCCTATCGTTGACGGTCTTTGAGTGTGAAACGGGATCCCTATCGCGACGAACCGGTGTTTGCGATGCGTGACGTCACGCACTCCGCTGAAGCTGCGCCCGACTGCTTCCGGGACGAGGTGGCGATTGACTTCCCGTCTGTCGACGGCCTGGTCGATCGCGTGCGCGACTCGTTTCTTGGCGGTGACGTGCCCGACGGACCGTGCATGCTGACGCATGAAGTGCGGCTGTCGAACGGCGAAGCCCGTCGCGGAGCCATCGTTCCACTCGAACTTCCCATCAAGGGCACGTGCCACAGCTGCGGCGGTCGCGGCGAAGTGTGGACCGAACCCTGCCTGACCTGCTGCGGCAGCTCGAAGCGGTGACTTACGATGCCGATGGGCGCACGCTTTGGCTCACCAGCGAGCACCTGCCGACCCCGCTGGTCCGCGTGAAGCGTTGAGGCCGTGCCATGTGCCTTGGGTTGACTGGCATGCGGCGTGCTGCATGCTCGCACCCCCGCATGAAATTTGCCCCCCTGATTGGATTGATGATGCTGCCCGCCTTGCCAGCCCTGGCGCAGGTGAAGCTCGAAGACGTGAAGGATCACGCCAGCCTCGAAAAGGTGGCCGCGCAGCTCGCCGCGGAGCCGTATGTGGCTCCTTCGCAAAAGCTGGACCCATTCTTCGAGGGGCTGAAATACGACGGGCATCGCGACATCCGCTTCCAGCCGGCGAAGGCGCTCTTCAGCGACATCGGGGATGTGTATCGCGTGGAGTTTTTCCATCCAGGCTGGATGTTCAAGAAGCCGGTGCGCTTTTACACGATGCGGGAAGGGAACACCGCGGCAGTGCCGTTTGACCGCGGGCTCTTCGACTACGGCAAACTGAACGTCCCCGCGAACGTGGTGAACCCGGAAGGCTATGCGGGCTTTCGCGTGGTGGCACCGGAGGCGCTGCAGAAGCGCCGCTTCGAATTCCTCGTCTTCATGGGCGCCAGCTACTACCGCGCGGTGACGACCGAGCTCGGCTACGGCATCTCCGCCCGCGGCGTGGCCGTGAACACGATCGGTGGCGAGCCGGAGGAGTTCCCGGACTTCACGCATTTCTGGTTCGAGGCACCGAAGCCGAACGCCAAGGCCATCAAGCTGCTCGCCTTGCTGAACGGCCCGAGCATCACCGGCGCCTACGAGTTCGAGTCCACGCCCGGCAAGACCACGCTGATGAAGATCAAGGCCACTCTCTACCTGCGGAAGCAGGTCAAGATGCTCGGCATCGCTCCCTTCTCGAGCATGTTCTGGTTTGGTGAGAACTCGCATCCGAAGCCCTACGACTTCCGCCCGGAGGTGCATGACTCCGATGGTCTCCAAGTCGAGATCGAAGGCGGCCCGACGATCTGGCGTCCGCTGGATGTGAGCCGTGACATGCGCCTGAGCCTTTTCGAGACGGACAAGCTGAAGGGCTTTGGCCTCGCGGAGCGTGATCGTGACTTCAACAACTTCCAGGACCTCGAAGCGAACTACCATCGCCGTCCTGCGGTGTGGGTGGAGCCGGTGAGCGGCTTTGGCGCGGGATCGGTCACGCTGGTCGAGCTCTCCACCGGCGAGGAAACGTGGGACAACATCGTCGCGATGTGGAGCCCGAAACATCTTCCGAGCACGCCCGGGGAGCCGCTGCGGGTGGCTTACAACCTTCACTGGCTCGATCAGCATGAGCCCGGCAAGCTTTGCAAGGTGCTCAGCTCGCGTCGTGGCTTTGTGATGGACTCTGACGACCATCTTTACGTGATCGATTTCTCCGCCGGTGAGCACGCCGCGCCTGCGAAGGCGGACTGGGTGCCGGACATCGACCTTCATGTGAGCTCCGGCGAGGCGAAGATCCTCGACAAGCGTGTGATGCGGAATGCCGAGACCGGTGGCTGGCGTGCCTTTTTCAAGCTCGACGTGCCGGAGAAGACCAACCTCCTCGAACTCATGAGCGAGCTCAAGGATGGCAAGCAGGTCATCTCCGAGCGCTGGATGTATCAGTGGCGTCGTTGATCAGTTGGAAGACCGCGCCGAGGCAGCCTGCGTTGTCTCCGAGCGCGGCGGGCACGAGTCGTGCCTGATGGCCGCCGGGCCGCCATTCAAAGCCATCGAGCATGCTTTGCAGCGGACCGAACAGCCGCTCGCCAGCACCCACGGCGATGCCGCCACCCACGATGATGACCTCCGGGTCGAGCACATTGATGAGCGAGGCGATCGCCGCGGCCAGATGGCGCACGGATTCCAGCCACACACGCTCCGCATGTGCATCGCCCGCGGCATACGCGGCGAGCAAATCGAGCGTCGTGGCATAGCGTCCTTCGCCGCGAGTGCCGATGGTTTGATTGCCGATGGCTGCTTCGAGGCTTCCGGGCGTATTGAAGACATCGCTCGCGGCATTCGCATCCGTGCTGAGGTGCCCGAGATGGCCTGCACGGCCGATTTTGCCCTTCAAAAGCCTCCCGCCGCTCCAGATCGCTCCGCCGACTCCGGTGCCCAAAGTGAGCATGAAGGCATCCTGCGTGCCTTTCGCGGCTCCAGCCCATACTTCGCCCAAAAGAGCCGCGTGGGCATCATTGAGCACATGGCAGGACCTTTGGAGGAAATCGGCCCACATGAACTTTTCCAGCCCATGCATGCGGCCGGGCATCCAGTCGATGCAGGTGCCATTCGGGTTCGCCAAACCGGGAGCGGAAAGCCCGATGGACAGCCTTTGACCGACTCGAGCCTCAAACTCGTCCACGATCTCACGCACGGTGAGGGCAAAGCGAGGCGTGGAGCCTTCGAACTCGCCATCACGCGTCGGTTTGGACAGCGTCGCGAGTGTTTCCGCGGTCTGCGTGTCCACGAGAGCGGCCTTGATGTTCGTGCCGCCGAGGTCGATGCCGATGGCTGGAGTCATTTCAGATGCCGGGCTGATGTTTCACCGCATCCCAGGCCTCATCCATCTCCGCGAGGCTCAGCTTGCCGAGCTCCTTGCCTTGCTCGTGGAGCTTCTTTTCCATCGCGTGGAAGCGGCGGACGAATTTGTCATTCGCCGCGGCCAGTGCGGACTCCGATTCAATGCCGAGTTTGCGGGCGAGGTTCACGACGCTGAAGAACAGATCACCGATTTCTTCCTCGATGTGCTTCTTGTCGCCGCTTTGCACGGCTTCTTCGAGTTCGGCGGTCTCCTCGCGGATCTTGCCAAACACTGGCGCGGCATCCGGCCAGTCAAAGCCGACGCGGGCGGCCTTCTTTTGCAGCTTTTGCCCTCGCATCAGCGCCGGCAGTCCGCCGCCGACACCGTGGAGCATGCCTTCATGCTGCGTGCCCTTTTCCTGACGCTTGATGGCATCCCATTGATTCAGCACCGCGGCGGATGTGTCGGCCGTGGTCTCGCCAAACACATGCGGATGGCGTCGGATGAGCTTTTCACACAGGCCGTGCGCCATCTTGTCGAGGTCGAAGGTGCCTGTCTCGCTGGCGATCTCGGCATGCAGCACGGGTTGCAGCAGGATGTCGCCGAGTTCATCGCAAATCTGCGCCGGATCACCCCCGCGGATGGCCTCGGCCACCTCGTAGGCTTCCTCAATGACATGCGGAATCAGCGTCTCGTGCGTCTGCTCCATGTCCCACGGGCAGCCACCGGGCGCACGGAGGCGATGCACCACATAGCGCAGGCGGGTGAGGGCATCAGGGTGGTGGAGCATCGTGGCGTCATCGTGCATGCGTGGAGGTAGCGTGCGGCGTGACAGGTGCGAAGAAATTTTTCGCCGTGGATGATGAGGTCTTGGCAAACGGGGCGTTCTCTCTGAGAGTCGTTTCACAACCCGATCATCAACCATGCCGCGCAAACTCAGCCACATCGCCCCGGACTGGTGGGACTACACCACCCTGGACTTCGACCTCATCAACGATGCCGCGCGGCTCACCGAGCGTGACCTTCGACAGCTCTCACGCCCCGGCTTCAAGGTGGTGATGTATGACACGCTGGAGGATTTTTACCTCGCCGAGGCTCTCGAATACATCCACGCCTGGAAACAGGCCACGCCGGACAATCCCACCGGCATCTGCGGTCCCATCGGCCCCACGGAACAGCTCCCGCTCGTGGCACGTTTGATCAACGATCTGGGCATCTCCATCAAAGACGGCCACTTCTGGGGCATGGACGAGTGGTATGATGAAAACACGAAGAAGGAGGTGACCATGGAGCATCCGCTTTCCTTCGAGCGTGCGGACCGTGCGCTGTGCTTTGACCGCATGCAAAAGAAGCTCTGCATGCCGGACAGCCATCTGCATTTCCCGAAGGCGGACACCGCTGAATACATCAAGAGCTGGCAGAGCGGCGTGCGCTGCGTGCTGATGCAGGGAGGTCAGGGCGACATCAAGCACTGGGCCTTCAACGACCCGC
>CALMTT010000304.1 GCA_937872615.1 uncultured Verrucomicrobiaceae bacterium
AGAGATCACCGATGGGCGCGGCGGCACTGCGCAGCGGGAAGCCCGTGCTTTGCAGCGCGGCCAGGTCATTCGGCGTCACCGCTTCGCAGTTGTTCGCGCGGGCGGTGATCACCGTGTCCCACGTCGTCTCTTTGAGATCGCGCGTCTGGACGGCTTGCTTCAGGGCGATGTCGGCCGCGGCCACCGCGGCATCCGCAGTGGACAGGTCGTCCTGCGCGGTCTGCACCTGCGCATCCGTCGGCACGCGGGTGGGTTGCGGGTAGCTGGCATTGCCGGTCATCGCGGCGATGTGGCTGGCGCCGAGCGCCAGTTTTTGCTGAATGTTGAGCCGGGAGAGCTCAAGGCGAAAGCGTGTCATGGTTCGGTTCCTCCGTGGTGTGGGTTGATAAGGTGACGGCCCCACCAGCCCGGAATCGAACCTCAGCCCCTGGTCCATGCGGAGCGGCGGGGCGGAGGAGTCGTAGTGCAGAGGCATGACGGCGGTTCGTCGGTTCGCTGCGGAGTGAACCACGCCGCCCCGGCTCACTCACCGTTATTGGAGTGCACATCGCGCTTTTTTCCGCCGGGCAGGTGCAGCAGCTTTCCCCGCGGGCGAGATTGAGGATGCGTGATGAAAAAATTGGCCTGCGAAACGGCCGCGCCGAAGTCCAGATCGATCGCATCACAAATGCTCTGCACCGTGTCGATGCCCTCATTGCTGGTCCCGCGCTCCGATTTGTGGATTTGCGTTCGGGAAAGGCAGGCCTCGCAGGCCACTTTCTCCTGGCTCATGCCCTTGCGCACGCGCTGCTCATTGAGCACGCGGCCCAGCATTTTGCGGAAGAGTCTCCGCTGCGCCATGACACGTGCCACATGCTCTGGAGAGGGCGCGTTCATGACACATCATGGTTGGAGTCGGTTCGCGTGGCACGATGTTCACTTTCGTGAACAGCGGCCGAAAAGTGCCCTCAAATCCCCGATTTTCAATCCCTCATTCATCGCCCGTCAGGTCACGGTCAGCCAGATCCGGGAGACATCACTTTCAAGTCACCCCGCATCGCTCCAGACTCACCTGACAACCGCCCCTCGCCAGGTCACACCGCCGAAAAGTCGCCCGACAACGCCCCCGCGTCAGCGCACCCACGAGCCCTGCGACCCCACTCCTCTCCAAAGCCAGGGCACCGCCCGCCCATGCGAGGTGACTTTTCCCGGGAGTCGGGTGAATTTCCGCGAAAGTCAGTCCACACCGCCGCCATGTGGGGTGACTCCGCTCGAAAGTCGGGTGACTTTGGCATTTTCTCAGTCTCAAAACGGCCCAAAACCCCAAAAAACGACCAAAAACGCCCGAAATCACCTCCCGAGGCCCCTTTCGGCCTGACCCGCCCCACCGCCCGCGCCTCATCGTCTTCCAGTCTTCTCGAGTGCACATACAGATTGCCAACAGACTCGTAGAGCACACCAGTAGAAGTCAGAATGAGCGACTCAATTCAATTTCTTGCAAACGCGATAGCTGCGGGCTCAGACACAACAAGCGATGCCATCGGCGAAGCCATTAAAGGACTCTTCGGTTCGCGATTCCACAAACGCTCCGCCTTGAATCTTGAGCACGATAGGCCGCCATTCATACGCAATGCGTATGGCCGAAGTGGTGCCGAGTCCGAGCACGTCGCTTATGCAGGCTTCATAAATCCGGACAACCCACCAAGCGGACCCTATGGAGGAACGAGTTTGGTGTGGTTTCCACGCCCAGAGGGGTGTTTGATCGATTTCGGCATTGGAACCCGCGGCCTTAGTCCGGACGAAGGCATTTTGACTCGCCCCGGGCATCGCAGACGAATCGAAAGTCTGCGGAAGCACTTGGTTAGCCTCGGTGTAACCGCATGGGCACGGCAGGACCCTGCGACAATGGGCATGCCAGTTCCAAAGGTGGTGACGGACCAGTTGCCCGCTTGGAAAACGATCTTCGATAGATACGGCAACGAGCTCTACTGTTTGGCGGAAGTTCCAAGGAACAACCCCGAACTGGCGAAGCGCGTAGTGCAGGCCTTCGTTGATCTTTACGCTTACGAGCGTGGTTGGGAAGTTCTAAAGGCGGCCGAAGATGAGCATAGATCGTTCATTGCATCGCTACACGGCGCATGGCTTGCAACTCCGTCAAAGGATGAGATCACTCGGCTTTTGAAGTCGCGTCGTTTTGTGGTTCTTGAAGGGCCTCCTGGCACGGGTAAGTCGCGAATCACAAAACAAATCCTGAACGAGACCTTCGCTAGCAACGGCGTCATTACCCAATTTCACCCCTCGACGACATACGAAGATTTTGTCGCTGGCTTGTCGCCCGACGTTGCCAACGCCTCATTGCGCTTCCAAGCACGTGCTGGTCACCTAATGGAGGCTTCGAAGAAAGCCGGAAGCAGTGGTGCTCTACTTGTAATCGACGAGATCAACCGCGCAGACCTCGGGCGAGTTCTCGGTGAGGCCATCTATCTCTTTGAAGCAGGAGACACTGAGGAAGGCCGGGTCGTGAGGCTGCCCCATGCAATCGATGGCGTGAACGAATTTGCCTTGCCGAGCAATCTTTTTGTCCTCGCCACCATGAACACCGCGGATCGCAGTGTCGCACGCATGGACCTAGCCATTCGCCGAAGGTTCGCTTTCATCACAATGATGCCTGATCGGGAAGTCGTGAAGTCCACCAGCACGGAAATGGGTCTGAAGCTGTTTGACGCGTTGTGTGATGTCTTTCTCGAGTTTGCCCCCGACGACGCACTTGCCCTGATGCCAGGACATTCCTATTTCATTGCTTGCGACGATGCAGTGCTGCGAGACCGCCTGCGTTACGAACTGCTTCCACTCGTAGATGAATATCTTCGTGAGGGTTACTTGGGCCCAGCTTCTGGATCGCTGCATGCAGTTCGCAACCTAATCGCTGACTCAACCTCTGGTTCTTAGTTATGGCGAGAAAAGCGACTGCGCCACGTGGGTCCAAGGTGACTAAAGCAAGGTCACCAGGGGTTCATATCGCTAGGGCGCCCAGCCCACAGCCTTTGCTGCATGCGGTCGATAACGGACCCGCAGTGTGCGTCGATCCATCTCCTTATGTTTCTGGAGGACGTGATCCTGGTTGGGGTCCGCATTTGGATGGTTTCTTGTCACGCAACCGGGAAGCTCTGGCCGCAATAGGTGCCGAACCACTCGTAGTTGCTGGTCGCCATGGGATAAGGCTTGAGCTAAAGCCCGGACATTCGGCTGGGGCAGTTCCTCTCCGCTCGCCTGTATCGGGCCAAGTAGCCGGAGGTTTGGTTGTATCTCCTAGATTCGGTTGGCCTGGGGTCGGGCGGGTCTTATCTGCGACGGGTTGGGGAAGTGGGCCTCAATTTCTCACACAGCCGCTGGTTCCAGGAAGCGGTAGGGAGGTGCCGCCATGGGTTCTCGCTGGTCCCGTCCTGCAGCGTCTCTCAGATCTATTGTCACACCTGAAACCTGGATACCAAGAGCGCATCGAAGTCCGCACGCATCCCCGTGGTCAGATTCAGTGGCCTACATATCTCGCAAAACAGATGGCAACTGGACGCTGGCATCATTTACCATGCAAATTCAGCGAGCTTGGCACTGATTCGCGCTTGCGTCAGACGATTCGATGGACGCTTGAGCGTATCCGCCTTGATCTTGCCGCAACTGGCGGCAGCGATCCAATGGCGTTGATCTTGGCGACATTGGCAATGCACCTACTTGATCAAGTTGCCGACGTTCCTTCCCGTAGGCCTTATCGTGGCGAATTGGAACGTAATCTCGGTGCGGGCCCATTGTCTTCAGCAGTCCTGCGAGAAGGCCTCAGAGCCATTGGCTGGATTGTAGATGAAAGAGGGCTTGGGGGTGGACGCAGCTCCGACGGGCTCGCATGGACTTTGCCGTTGGAGACCTTGTGGGAAAGATATGTCGAGAAATTTGCCCGATCTGAGGCAGCCCTTTCGGGCGGTCGCGTGAAAGTTGGCCGCCTCGGAGAAACGACCGTGCCACTGCCTTGGGATCACCGAAGTCACCGTGCTATCGGACACCTAATTCCTGACATCATTGTGGAGGATCCGAGTGGGATCGAAATTATCGACGCAAAATACAAAGCCCACTTTGCTGATTTGGATGTGGCGGGATGGAAGGCTTTTACTGAAGACGCCAAAGAGAGCCTTCGGGCCGATGTTCACCAAGTATTGGCGTATGCGGCAGTTTGCGGAGATGTGCCGAACGTCAAGGCAACCTTAGTGTATCCCGTTTCAGCTGGGCTGTATGACGAGTTGAGTTTGCGCTCCCAGCATATTGTTTCGGCTTCAATTCCCGTGGGGGCACGCTTGAAACAATTGCGGCTGCGTGCGCTGCCATTTTCTGGGCTGAATTAGTGTATTCACGTCATCTTGCCTCGCGATGAAGGATTGCGTTACTACTATGCAGTCCTCCGAGTTCCCGGCAAACTTGCGGTGTGGTATTAGCAAGTTGGGACAAGGCAATGCCATTCATCAAGCAGCCAGGCGTTGCACGCGCCATTCGACGCCAGCGGCGGAGGGATGAAAGGCCTCGTCGCCGGGTAGCAGGACACGGCGTTGATGGAGGGCGAGCAGATCGGCCTCGCCAGCGGAGCGGCGGGCATCCAAGACGGAGGAAACCTGCCAGCGGCCCTCCGGGGTGGGAGCGATGAGGAAGCGGTCCATGGCCCAGTGATGGTTCTTGCACAGGGCGATGCCATTGGTGGGGTGGTCATTGCCGCCGTCGAAGGCATCGCGGAAGGGGATGAGGTGCGCGGCATCGACGAAGGTGAGGTCGTCCCGCTCGGGCAGGCGGATGCGCAGGCCGCAGGCGGCGCATTGGAAGTCGTAGGCCTCCAGCACGACCCGGCGGAAGCCGGCGGAGCGCCCCGGGCGCTCGTCGTCCTCCCCCGAGCCATCGGGGGGCTCGAGGAGGTATTCATCCCGGTCGTCCTCCGGCTCGATCAGGCCTTCCGCGACCTGGTTCTCGATGAAGAGCAGGCTGAGGGCCGGACGTGCCTGCGGGAAGTAGCGGGCGATGAGGGCCTCCCGCAGTCGCAGC
>CALMTT010000305.1 GCA_937872615.1 uncultured Verrucomicrobiaceae bacterium
CTCGATGCGGGGGCGCCCACGCGCGGCATCACGCAAGTGGGCTACGACCTCCGCGACCAGCTGACCAGTGTCACCGATCCGCTGGGCCTGGTCACGACCTATACGCGCAACGCCTTCGGCGACACGCTGCAGGAGACCAGCCCGGTCACCAACACCACCACCTTCACCTTCGATGCCGCCGGCAACGTGAAGACCCGCACTGACGCACGCGGCGTGACCTCGACCTACAGCTTCGATGCCCTGAACCGCATCGCCAGCGTGGTGCACACCAGGTCCGGCAGCCCGACCGAGACCTGGACCTACACCTATGACGACCCCGCGGTCGCCAACAGCAAAGGGCAGCTGACACGGATCGACGACACCGCAGGCAGCACGGTCTACAGCTTCGACGCGCACGGCCGCATCACACAGAAAACGCAAACCATCGCCGGGCTCGCCCGCAGCGTCGGCTACGCGTTCAACGCGGCCGGCCAGCTCGCGAGCCTCACCACCCCGAGCGGTCAGGCGATTGGCTACAGCTATCAGAACGGACAACTGGCCAGCATCACCCTCAACGGCGCAGCCCTGGTGCAGAGCATCGCCTATGAGCCGTTGGTCCCGCGAACGGCTGGATGTGGGCCAACGGACTCAAGACCTACCGCGACTTCGACCTCGACGGCAGGGTATCGACGCTGGAATTCAGGAACGGAATTTCCTACCTCAAGAAAGCCCTCACCCACGACAACGCGAACCGCATCCTGAGCATCTCAGACCTGATCGATGCCAGCACCAGCCAGAGCTTTGGGTATGACCGGCTGGACCGGCTGACGGAAACCAGACTGGGCGCCAACCCCAACGCCCCCGATCTCACCCAGGTGCAGACCTACGACCTGAATGGCAACGCCCCGCCTCCCGTGCCGCCACCGCCCGCAGCACCGGCCATGGCCATGCCCATCGAGGTCGAAAAACCCGAGCGTATCCCGCTGCGAGAGATTCATCTGGAGCAGGCCACCTTTCACATCACGAACAAAGCCGTCGCCGCCCAGATCGACGCGGAGATCCGCGACCTCGACCTGCATTTGACCGACATCGATGTCGATCCCGAGGACCTCACCTTGCACAACCGCATCCACGCCATGCTCAAGGCCAAGGTGAACGTCAAAGGCATGGCGCAGGTGAATGGCCAGATGCAGCCCGTGCAGTTCGCCGATGCCAGCCTGCATGGCGAGGGCGATGTGAAACCGCTCGATCCGCAAACGATGCTGTGGAAGCCCGCCGCCACGCTCGCGATCACCTTTGAGCGCGGCTCCACCATCGGCGGCCACATGACGCTCAATGATGTCGCGGGTGATCATCTCGAGAAGCTGCTCAAAAACGGCATCGACCTCCGCAACGTGCGCCTCGGCGGCCCGCTGGCGGAGGACGCCGTGGCCACCATCGGCTACGACCGCGAGATGATCGCCTTCCAGCAGCCCACACACATCCTCATGCCCGATTTTGAGCTCAACATCCAGCAAGGCGGCTGGATCAGCCCGGCGCAAGACAACCAGCAGATGCCGATGCGCGTCGTTTTCGGTCCCGCCATCCGCGAGCCGCTCATCCAAGGCATCGCCGCGAAGGGCCTCGGTGATGGCATCACCCGCACCATCGTCTCGATGATCTCTGATGACCGTGGCAATCCCTACGTGGACATCATCATCACCGGCTCCCTCTCGCACCCGCAGGTCGAGTTCAAGATCGTGAACAAGCTCGACAAATTCACCGGCGGCGCCATCGGCCGCCTGCTCGGCAATCCCGAAGAGGCCAAAGAGCTGCTCAACGACCTCAAGAGCCTCAAAAACCTCTTCAAGCGCAAGTGAGGCAGCTCACTCCCGCGTGATCAATTCATCGAGATTGAGCACGATGCGCGAAACCGCCACCCACGCGGCATTTTCAGCGGCGGGGATGTTTGGAGCGGCGTGAGTGCCAAACGCGGCCTTCGCTTCGTCAGCGGGGCCGTTTTGGTAGGTGTAGCGGGATTCATCGAGGAGCTTTTGCAGCGCGGAGAGCTCCTTCGCGGTGGGAACGCGGGCCACGCAGTGGCGGAAGGCACGCGTGAGCCTTGCGGTGTCGTCCTTGAGGCTCGCATCGCTGAGGACACGCTTCGCGAGAGCTTGAGCGGCCTCGGAGAAGGCCTCGGCGTTGAGCGTCGTGAGGGCTTGCAGCGGCGTGTTGCTCACCGTGCGGCGCACATTGGTCGTATTCGCGTCCGGGCAGTCGAAGGTGGTGAGGTCCGGATGCGGCGCGGTGCGTTTGAAGAAGGTGTACATGCCGCGGCGATAGCGGTCCTCGCCCTTGCTCGTGGTCCACTTGAAGTTCCCGGCATAACTCAGCGCATCAATACCCTCCGGGATCGGCGGATACACACTCGGCCCGCCGACTTTCGCCGAAAGCAGGCCGCTGGCACCGAGGTAAAGATCGCGCACGATCTCGCCCTCGACGCGAAGACGGTTCTGACGCCAGAGGAGGTAGTTCTTCGGGTCGATCTCCATCACGGCTGCTTGTAGTTCGGGCTTTAGCCCGGCTGGACGGCCTGAAGGCCGAACTACGAACTCAGAACTCTGACGATACGTGGCCGACATCATGATCGTCTTGAGGATCTTCTTCCGGCTCCAGCCTTGCTTCATGAATTCATCGGCCAGCCAGTCGAGCAGCTCAGGATGCGTCGGAGGATCACCGCGAACGCCGAAATCGGCCACGGTATGCACGAGGCCTTCGCCGAAGAGTCGCGTCCAGAAGTGGTTCACGGTCACGCGGGGCGTGAGCGGGTTGTTTTGGCTCACCAGCCACTTCGCGAGATCGAGTCGCGAGGAGCCTTTGAGCGGCGGCAGGGTCGAAAGAGCGCCCGGTGTGACGTCATCGGCCGGTTGCAGGAAGTCACCGCGATGCAGCAGGTTCGTTTTGCGTGGGTTGTTCGTGCGTTGAGAGATCACGCGCACGTCCATGAGCGGCGGTTTGGGCAGTTTGGCCTCCGCCTGCTTCAACGCGGTGTCCGCGGCGACGACTTCAGGATCGACTTTGGCCATCCAATCCCACAGCGGCTGGATCACGACCGGGTTCCGACGCTTCGGTTCCTCGCTGAGAATCTTCCGCACCGCCTCCGGCGCGATGCTGTCCTCCGTCTCCTCGCTGGCCGCGAGCAAGCGCAGGCGCCCGATGGTGTGCCCGAGCTGCTTGTAGTTCTGCTCCAGCTCGATCACGAGCGTCTCATCGGCCTTCAAGGTGAGCGGTTCGGCCAGTTGAAGCGTGAGCGTGTGTTTCTTGCCGGTGGCACCCGAGATGGCCCAACCGGTTTGATCGTCGTCGTCGTGACGAGTCGAGCAATAGTGATGGTCACAAATCGACTCGGAAAATTCATCGCTTACCCGCAGATCGAACTGATGGCAGTCATTACGATGCGCGTGAGCTTGCTAATTTCATCGCGAAGCTTTTGTAAAGTATTTTCTCATTTCATCAATTTTTTTCACTTCACAACTATTGTGCGGGTTTCTTTCGTTGCGTGTGCTTTTGTGCTGTTCCCC
>CALMTT010000306.1 GCA_937872615.1 uncultured Verrucomicrobiaceae bacterium
TGTGCGCAGAGGCCGTGCCCTGGCGCTGCCATCGCTCCCTCGTCGCCGATGCGCTGCTGGTGCGCGGTGTGCCCGTCGTGGAGATCCTTTCGGAAACAAGCTTTCGCCCGCACAAGCTCACGCCCTTCGCCCACGTTGAAGGCACCTCGATCACCTATCCGCAGGAGCAGGGAGAGTTGTTCTGACGCGCTGACGGAACCGCATGCGGCCCCGGGCCATCAGCCCCCCGATTTTCGTCAAAGCCGACCCTTTGTGCATGGCGATGTGATCGGTCTTGTCGCTCTTGATCTCATACTGCGGCTTCTCCGGGCTCGCGTGATGCGTGTAGCCGTGGAAGTCCGTGTCCTGGAGATGGACCTTGACGATGTGGCCGGTGACATGACCGGCTTTGGAGTTCCAGGTGACATGGTCACCGACTTGAAAACGCTCGTTCATCCTTTCATTCCTTTCCGTGAATCGTCGTCTCTCTGAAGCGGCCCCTCACTTGCCCTTTTTCTTCGCTTCGGCCTCGCGCAGACGTTGTACTTTGGGTTTGTACCCGGCGGAGTGATTGGTTTGGGTGGAGCGAAGGTGCGTGAGCAGCTTTTCGCGCATGCGATTGAGCGTTTCGCGGTGTTCGGGCGCTTCAGCGAGATCGTGCTGCTCCAGCGGATCGGTTTCGAGGTCGAAGAGGTATTCGCGATCCTCATCGGCCCAGTATTTGAAGCGCTCGTCGCGGGCCATCATGCGCAGCGGGGCCTTGTCGCCGATTTCGCTGATGGCGATGGGGCGGATGCGGTCTTTTTGGCCGGTGGCGATGGGCAGGAGCGATTTCGCGAAGCGTCCGGGCGTCAGTTCGCCGCCGATGGCTTCCACCACGGTCGGATACACGTCCATCATCTGCACCGGGGCCTTGCTGCGGCCAGTTTTGAAATGGCCGGGCCAGCGCAGCACGAGCGGCACGCGGGCGGATTCCTCGTAGAAGCGGCCTTTGGTGAGATAACCATGCGCGCCCATCATTTCGCCATGATCAGCGGTGATGGCGACGAAGGCGCTGTCCCAGGTGCCGCGGGCTTTCAGCGCCTCGACGAGCCGCGCGACGCAGTCGTCCACAAGCGCGAGCTTGCCGAGGTAGTTCGCGAGCATGCGTTTTGTCTCAGCATGATCGAGCGCTCGGCCTTCACGCAGATACTTCGGCGGCACGCTGGCTGGGAGCGTGAGCTTTTCGGGATCAAACATCGTGGCGTAGTGTCCCGGCGCATCCAGCGGCGGATGCGGCGAGTGCAGACTGACGACGATGCAGAGCGGCTTGTCCTTCGGCTGCTCGCGGATGAGGTCGACCGCGAGGCCGGTGGTGAAGACATCGTGGTAGTCCTCCACCTTCACCACGCTCGCCCGCGGCTCCTGCTCGCCCTTCACATAGCGGGCGTGAAGATCGTCGGCCACGGTTTGGAGCAGACCGCGCTCGCGAAGGTGCTCTTTATATGGATCGCGACCGTTGATCGAGTCTGGCGGGCCGGAAATATCCGCCACATGATCGAGGCCGAGCGCTTTGAAAAAGGCACCGCTGTTTTTGAAGCGCTCCTGCCATGCGGGACCAGCGCTCCAGTGCGTTTTGCCGATCTGCGCCGTGGTCCAACCCGCTCGCTGGATGTCGAGGAACATCGGCGCGTCCTCCGGTTGCGGATAATACCGTGCGCCATTGCCCCACAGACCGTGGCCTGCATTGTGCGGATACAGTCCCGTGAGCAGCGAAACCCGAGCCGGCATGCACACCGGCGAGGTGACATAACACGCATCAAAGATCATCCCCTCCGCCGCGATGCGGTCCATGTGCGGCGTGCGCACCTCCTTATTATCCCAACCGGTGTAGCGAGGGCTCCACTGATCCGCGATGACGACGAGAACGTCCGGCTTCTCCGCGGTGGCGCAGGTGGCGAAGAGGCAAAGGGCAAGGGCGAGGAGCTTCATGCAGGACTGCTGAACGATCTTCGCAAAGCCATGTTGCCTGGCATCGTTGG
The DNA here is from genome assembly GCA_937872615.1 of uncultured Verrucomicrobiaceae bacterium. GTDB lineage: Bacteria > Verrucomicrobiota > Verrucomicrobiia > Verrucomicrobiales > Verrucomicrobiaceae > Prosthecobacter. Next base: position 2,001 of record CALMTT010000306.1, read on the forward strand.
GGTGGGATGCGTTGTTTTGCCCTTCTTCTCCTCGCCGTCAGCACCACCTGCGCGGTCCAACCAAACATTTTGTGGCTCGTGGGCGAGAATTTGACGCACGACCTAGGCTGCTATGGCGCAAAGGACGTTCACACGCCGCATCTGGACCGGCTTGCGAGCGAGGGCGTGCGCTACACGCGGGTGTTTGCGACGAATCCGGCCTGTGCGCCGAGCCGCAGCGCCTTTTTCACCGGCATGTATCAGACGAGCACGGACACGCAGCACATGCGCTCGCATCGCAGTGATGCCTTTCGCCTGCCGGAAGGTGTGCGGCCGGTGACGCAGCGGATGCGCGAGGCGGGCTACTTTACGGCGAACATCAAAACGGTGAACGGTGAGGCCGTCGGCACCGGCAAGCTGGATCTCAACTTCGTCAACGAAGGCCCGATCTACGATGAGCAGTCGGAGGACTGGAGCACGCTGAAGGCGCGGCAGCCCTTCTTTGCGGTCGTGAACAGCGTGGAGAACGAATACGACATCTATGACCGCCAGAGCGCGAAGAAGGAGCGTGTCGAGTGGGTGGGTGAGCGGGAGCATGTGAAGCATGCGAAGACGGACAGCGTGACTCCACCGCCCTACTACCCGGATCATCCGGTGGTGCGCGAGGAATGGGCGCGGTATCTGAACAGCGTGAGTGGCATGGATGTGCGCATTGGCAAGGTGCTGGCGCAGCTCGAAAAGGATGGTTTGGCGGAAAACACGATCGTGATCTTCTTCGGCGATAACGGCCGGCTCGACCCACGCGGAATCCACTGGTGCTACGACAGCGGTTTGCGCGTGCCGATGATCATTCGCTGGCCTCAAAACGCGGCGCACAAGCCCGGCAGTGTCGATGACGGCATTCACAGTCTTATTGATGTGACAGCAACGACGCTCTCGCTGGCAGGCATCTCACCGCCGCTGACGATGCAAGGACGGGTTTTCCTTGGTGAGAGAGCTGCTGCGCCGCGTCGCTTTGCTTTCGCGGCACGAGATCGGATTGATGAGACCCGCCAACGCATCCGCAGCGTGCATGACGAGCGTTTTCACTACATCCGCACGATTTCCAGCGGGCCGACTTTTGCCTCGCTAAACCGCTACAAGGAAAAATGCTTCCTCATCGTGCCGCTGATGCGGCAACTGCATGCGGAGGGCAAGCTCACCGGCGCGGCGCGTGAGTTGATGGAGCGAAAAGGGCCGTGTGAGGAGCTTTACGACACGCAGGCCGATCCGCATGAGATCGTGAATTTGCTCGATTCATCAAAGGCGGAGCATCGTGAGGCATTGACGCGGCTGCGTGGTGCTTTGGATGCCTGGATGGTCGAAACGAACGATCAGGGAGCGGTTTCGGAGCCTGAGGACGTGGTGGCACCATTTGCGAAGGAGATGGACGAGTGGTTTGGAACGCCGAAGTGGGCGCGGTGAGGCTCACACGTCGGTTTTGCCCTTCCCCTCCTCGGGATCGATGCCGGACTCGAGGTTCTGCATGTGCTTCTGGATGGTCTGGCGGTCGTATTGGAGGCGGGCGAGGATGCTGCCGTAGATGTCGATGCAGGCACGCATGTCCGCACCGCTGGCGCCTTCACGTTGATTGTGGCGAGCGAAAAGCACCGCTGCGCGGCGGATCTGGTCGGCGGCCTGGGAGAGCTTGTTTCGTGAGACGAGGAAGAGGCCGTAGTGGGCGCGTGCGGCGGCGACGTCGTGATGCTCGGGACCGAGGTTGCTGGTGCGGATGTCGATGACGCGTTTGAAGAGGCCTTCGGCGTTTTTGTAGTTCTCCCGCTTTTCCTCGATGGTGGCGAGGGCGAGGAGCGAAATGCCGAGGACGAGGTTGTCCTTTCCGAACTCTTTTTCAACAAAGACGATGTGCTGATTCAGGCGGGAGACGGCCTCGTCGAATTTTCCTTCCTGGGTGAGCGTGCGGGCGAGGGCTGCCATGTCGTGGGCGACCGTGCTGCTGTCCTGCCCGTGGGCCTTGATGTCGATTTTGAGCACATGACCATAGTAGGCGGAGGCACCAGCGAAGTCGCCTTTGGCCTCGCGGATGAGACCGAGGTTGAAGTAGGCCTTCGCAGTCTCGGCGTGATCAGGACCGTGCGTGCGCTCGCGGATGCCGGCGGAGTGTTCGTAGCATTTTTCGGCCTCGTTGTACTGGCCTAGCTTGATCAAGACGCTGCCGAGGAGGTGCTGGGCGTCACCAGTGCGGGGGTGGATATCTCCAAAGACCTCCTGGCTGCGCTTGAGCACGTCTCGATGGATTTCCACGGCCTCGTTGACGCGGCCAAAGCTGCCGAGCGCGATCGCGTAGGAGCAGAGAATGTCGATGGTTTGCTGGTCGTTGTAGCCGAGGCGTTTTTCGGCGGTCTCGGCGGCCTGTTTCAGCAGGTCAGTGGATTCCGCGACCTTGCCTTTGCGCACTTTGATGAGCGCCAGATTGCTGAGGCGGGAGCAGTAGCCGCGCTCGGCCTCGAGGGAATTGTCCCCGGCCTGCTTGGCGATCTTGTAGGACTCGTCGAAGAGCTTCTCGGCCTTTTCGAGGCGGTCCTTGTCTCCCTGGAAGTCGTAGATGCGCTGGTTGACGAGGCCCATGTCATTGACGACGAGCGCGAGGCCGGACGCGTCGAGGGGCTCGGTCTTTTCGATCTCTGCACGAATCTTGGCGAGGACGGTTTCCGCCTCGAGCAGGCGGTCTTGCTCCATGTAAACACGGGCGACGTTGATGCTGCTGGCGAGCTTTTCCCTGCCGGTGCCGGTCGGGAGCGATTCAGCTGCCTTGATGGCGGCCTCGCCAAACAGTCGCGCCTCCTGTTTGAGCTCGAGGGTGGAGGCATCACGCGTGAGTGAAATCAGCACCGCAATGTGGAGATCGTTCGCGGGAAGAGTGACCTCGTTGATGATCTCAGCAGCGCGTTTCAGCCACGGGCGGCATTCGGCGACGCGCTTCAGCTCGACGAGCTGGTGCGAGAGAATGGTGATCGTGGTGACCTCGGCGACCCTGGCCTCCACGGAGCCGGCCTCGCGGAGCATTTTGAGATGCTCCACGGCGGTTTTGACGTAATCGGCCATCTGGCCTCGAGCGTAAAAGAGGTTCTCCCTGCAGCGGTAGAGCTGATTGTTGAGGCGGATGTAGCGGTCTTCGCTGGTGGTGGCTTTGCCGGCTTCTTTGAGCATGGCCAGGGCTTTGGGCTCGAGCTCCTCGTAAAGCTTTTGCGCCTCCTCGACACGCCTGCTGTCCACGGCGTCGATGACGCGTTGCAGGCTTGCCTCGAGATACTCGGGGGAGTTTTCGCCGTTCTTTTCGAGGATTTCGGCAACGGGATCACCAATCACCGGCAAGAGCTGTGGCGGCACGAGCCAGCCGTCCTGATTCAGCCGGTAGGTGTGAGGCATGCTGAGGTTCGGCAACGTGATGGGCTGGGACGGCGAACGAGGGAGCAGATTGATGTCTGGCGCTGTTTGCGCGGTGGCCTTGCCGCTGATGAGCAGGCTGAATAGAAGGGCTGGCCAGATGCAGGTGGCGGTCAATCGCATGGGTGAAGCTAACCGGCGGCCTGTGGAGGCGGCAAGGCGAAAAATGCGCAAGCATGGCTCGGGATTTTTCCTCGCACGGGCGGCGAAGGTGTGTTTTTGAGCGGCGATGACGAAAACGAAGCCAATCACGAACATCTCGACCTACAAGTTTGCACCCATGACGGGGCTCAAGGAGTTGCGTGAGCGTTTGCTGAAGCTGTGCAAGAGCCTCGACCTAAAGGGCACGATCCTGCTGAGCACGGAGGGTGTGAATCTTTTCATCGCAGGGCCGGGTGAGGCGGTGGACACGCTCGTGGCGGAGTTGCGATCGCTGCCGGGCCTCGAGGATCTGACGCCGAAGGTGAGCCTCAGTGACGAGCAGCCCTTTCGCCGCATGCTGGTGCGCATTAAAAAGGAGATCATCGCGTTTGGCGTGGATGGCATTGATCCGGCGAGATACACGTCACCGCATCTGCCGCCGAAAGAGCTCAAAAAATGGCTCGATGAAGGTCGTGAGGTCTTGCTGTTTGACACGCGGAATGATTACGAAGTGAAGATGGGTACCTTCAAAGGTGCTGTACCTGCGCGGGTGGATCACTTTCGCGATTTTCCTGCCGCGGTGGCGAAACTGCCGGAGGATTGGAAGAAGAAGCCGATCGTGACTTTTTGCACCGGCGGCATCCGCTGCGAGAAAGCGGCACCATTTATGGAGCGCGAGGGCTTTGAGCAAATCTGGCAGCTCGACGGCGGCATCTTGAAATATTTCGAGGAATGCGGCCCGGCCCATTACGACGGCGAGTGTTTCGTGTTTGATCAACGGGTGGGCGTGGATCCGGCGCTGGAGGAGACGCCATCGGCGCAGTGTTTTGTCTGCCAGACGCCGCTCACGGCCGAGGAACAGGCTGACTCTCGCTATGTGGCGCATGTGTCGTGCCCCTACTGCTTTCAAACGGACGAGCAACAGCGTGAAAAGCGCCGCGCTGAGACCGAGGCGGCCATTCGCCGTGCGGCGGACCCGCTGCCGGGATGCGTGCCGTATGATCATGTGCGGCCGTTTCATATTCCCGCGGCTTGTGATGAGATGACGGTGCATGATGCGATCTGCCATATCCTGCCGCACACGGATCGCGACGAGTGGCTGCGTGTCTTTGAGGAAGGCCGCATCACGGACAAAGATGGTGCGCCGGTGACGCCGACGCAGCGGGTGAGGGCAGGGGAGCACTACCTGCATCTCAAGCCGGCCTCGCAGGAGCCCGCGGTGAGTGCGCAGGTGAAAGTGATTCACGAGGACGAGGCGCTGCTCGTGCTGCACAAGCCTGCGCCGCTGCCGATGCACGAGGGCGGCCGCTTCTGCCGGAACACGCTGCAATACTTCCTCAACACGGCGCTGCATCCGCTGCTGCCGCGTTCGATCCATCGGCTCGATGCGAACACGACGGGTGTGGTCGTGTTTGCGAAGACGCGGCATTTTGCGCGTCTCGTGCAGCCGCAGTTCGAGCGTGGTGAGGTCGAGAAAGTGTATCTCGCCCGCGTGCAGGGCCATCCGGCCGAGGATGCGTTTGCTTGCGATGCGCCGGTGAGTGCGGACGCGGGCAAGCTCGGCGCACGTGAGATCGCCGAGGATGGTCAGGCGGCGCGCACGGAGTTCCGCGTGCTCAGTCGTGAGGCAGATGGCACGGCGCTCGTCGAAGCCCGGCCTCTTACGGGGCGCACGAACCAGATCCGACTGCATCTGCGGCATCTCGGGCATCCGATTGTTGGCGATGCCGCTTATCTTGCCGAAGGTGGCATTGGTGAGACCCAGACCCTCCCCCTCGATGCCCCGCCCCTCTGCCTGCATGCGTGGAAACTCACGCTCAAACATCCGCTCACCGGCCAGGTGATGACCTTTGAGGCCGCCCGGCCCGGATGGGCGCCGCGCACCTAGTGCCGCCGCGGGCATCCCCCTCGCCCTGCGTTGATTTACCCTTGCGCGGGGGATGGCGCGGGGACCTTCGGCTGGCTTTCATCACCCATCGTCCTACTATCGTCCTTTCGCCCCGATGTCCCTCCAGCACCTTTCCCTCACCCTGCTCGCCACGCCGGGGATCACTTTCATCCTTTTGAGCCTGCTCTGGCTGCTCGGCGTGCCGGTTTCTGAGCGGGCGATGTCGCGCGTCACGAAGCTCGTTTATGCCTTCCTCACCGTCATCGCGGGCATCATCTTTTACAAGATGTGGCAGGATGATCTGCACTCTGTGCACACGTCCATCGGCGATCATTGGTTCAAGGTCGCGCACTATGAGTTTCCGCTCACGCTGCTGCTCGACCGGCTATCGCTGCCCATCGTCACCGTCACCGTGATCCTCGCGGGCGTCGTTGGTGCCTTCAGCGTGCGTTATTTGCATCGCGATCCGGGCTTCTTCCGCTTCTTCCTGCTCCTGCATCTCTTCACCTTCGGCGCGTTGCTCGTCTTCATGGCCGATTCGCTCGATGTGCTGCTCGGTGGCTGGGAAATCGTCGGCATCACCAGCGTGCTGCTCATCGGCTTCTTCCAATACCGGCCTGATCCCGTGCGAAATGCGCTGCGTGTGTTTGCCACCTACCGCGTCGCGGATTTGTTCATGCTGATGGGCGTCTTCCTCGCACATCACTGGTTCAAAACGGCCTCGTGGAATGGCATGTTCAGCGGCGAGTGGCCTGGACACGTCAACAACCTCTCCGGATTCGCCGCCACCGTCGTCGCGGTGCTACTCGTCTTCGCTGCGAGCGGCAAATCCGCGCAAGGCCCCTTCTGCGGCTGGCTCGCACGAGCCATGGAAGGCCCCACGCCCTCCAGCGCTATCTTTTACGGTGCCATCAGCGTGCATGCGGGCGCTTACCTGCTGCTGCGCATCGAGCCGCTGCTGCACTCCTCCGCCATTGCCACCGGTCTCGTCATCTTCATCGGCAGCACCACCGCATTCCTCGGCACGCTCGTCCACCGTACCTGCGCCGATGCAAAGACCTCGCTCGCTTATGCCGCGCAGACGCAGCTCGGCCTCATCTTCGTCGAAATCGGCCTCGGCTGGACCACCTTTGCCATCGTGCATCTCGTGAGCCACGCCGTGCTGCGCACGCTGCAATTCCTGCGCTCGCCCTCGATGCTGCGCGACTACAACCGCGTGCACTCCGCTGCCGGCGGCCGCATTGATCCCACCGGCGAGCACTACGAGTCGCTGCTGCCGAAGAAGGTCCAGATGTGGCTCTACCGCGTCGCCTTGGGCCGCGGCTTCTATGATCCCATCGTGGATCGCTTCATCGTCGCGCCCGTGGTGGGCCTCGCACGGCTTCTGGGCCTGTTTGAGTTTCGTGGCGGCAAATCCTGATCTTTGGACCGAATCATGTCATTTCTCTCTTTTCCTCTCATCAGCCTCGGACTCGGCTTTTTGCTCGTTGGAGCCCTTTGGGCCTTCAAATCGGCCAAACCGCGTCTTCCGGCCATTTTTGGTGCCACCGCGTCCTTCGCGTGCTTTTTGCGAGCTGCCTTCGAAGTCTCCGCCGCCGGTCACGAACGCTTGTTTGATCCCTGGCTCAAGTTTTTCGAGGCCGATGCGCTCGACGCCGTGCCGATGGCCTTCTTCGCCGCGCTCACGCTTGGCGTTTTGATCCTCATGCCGCGCCGTGATGCCACCGGCAAAGCACTCGCCGGCATGCTCCTCCTTGCCGCCGCCACCCAAACGGCCTACGCCGCCGCCAACCTCGCCGTGCTCGCCACCGGCTGGTGGCTCACGAGCCTGCCTTTCGTGCTGCGCATGTTTGGCGAGGATCGCAGTCAAAAGGTCGCGCAGGGCTTTCTCATCGCCAGCAGCATCGCCCTCACGGTCGCCATCGCCGTGCTGCATCGGATCGAGATCGAGGAAATTAGCCACGCGAGCAATCTCGCCTTCACCTTGATCATCCTCGCCGTCGCATTGCGAAAAGGCCTGTTCCCGCTGCATGGCTGGATGATCCGCCAGTTTGAGTTCGGGCCGCTGCTGCCCGTCGCCTTGCTTTTCAACGGCCACCTCGGCGCCCTGCTCATCGCCCGCAGCGAGACCACCGTGCTCACGCTCGCTGAAAAGCACACGCTCGACCTCCTCAGCATCATCGCGCTCACCACCGCGCTCATCACCAGCATCCGCGGCTTCGCCGAAAAGAAACCACGCCGCATGCTGGGCCTGCTTTGCCTTTCACAAGCCAGCTTCATCCTCGCCGGCATCGCCACCGACAGCGCTGAGGGCATCACCGGTGCCTTGGTGCACTGGCTCGTCGTCTCCGCCGCCTCCACCGGCCTCATCGCCATCGTGCGCGTGCTCGAAGTGCGCGTCGCCAGCTCCGACGACCCCGACGGCCACTTCGGCTTCGCCGCCAAAGCCCCGCGCCTCGCCACCTTCTTCCTCGTCTGCGGTCTCGCCCTCATCGGCCTGCCCGGCACGCTCGGCTACTGCGCCGAAGACCTCATCTTCCACGGCGCACTTGAAAACCACCCGTGGATCGGCATCGCCCTGCCCATCGCCACCGCCTTCAACGCCATCAACCTGCTGCGCATCTTCAACATCCTCTTCCTCGGCGTCCTCCCCCGCGACGTCATCGACATCCCCGACGCCCTGCCCCGCGAACGCTGGCCTTTGGCCTTCATCGCCGTCTTCCTCATCGCCGGCGGCATTTTCCCCTCCAAAATCCTCCACTGGCGTGAAGAGGCTGCCCACGGCATCGAGAAAGGCCTAGGCCTCGACGCGGATGAGCAGCACCAAGCTCATTAAGAACGCCGTGAACTCGTCGAGGAGAACACTTCTTTGGCCTCAGCCGTGATCACGGCCAGTGCCGGATGGCGCATGGCGCGTTCCAAAGTGATGAGGTAGCAGGGAAAGCCGCACTTCACCGGGCGGCCAACCGGTTTCAGCCCGTAGCGCTCGATCGCCTCGTCGAGCACGCTCGCGGCGATCGGCGCCACGCCGAGGCCGTCGGCGGCGGCCGTTTTCATCAGCGCGGCATCGTCAAACTCCGCCACCACGCGAGTGCGGATGCGGTGGGAGTCGAACCATCGGTCGATCTCATGCCGCCACGCCGTGCGGCTGGCTGGCAGGAGCATCGGTGCGTCCTTCAACGAGCCCGGGAAGCCCAGTCCGAGCTTTTTGGCCATCAAGGGCGTGGCGCAGAAAACGACCGGCGATTCACCGAGAAGATGATTGAAGGCCTTCACCGGCAGCGACGACGGCGCGGCTTCATCGGATAAAACGACATCGAGCCGACCACCGGCCAGCGAACCCAGCAACTCCTGCGCGTGACCTTCCACGCAGGAGAGCTGCAAATTTGGAAACGCACGCACCGCAGGCCGGATGAGCCGCCAGGCGACGAGTTTCGGCAGCGAGTCGGTGATGCCGACATTCAGGCGGAGATTCCGTGCACTGCCCATGCCGTGCAGCGAGCGCACCATCTCCGTGCCGAGGGAAAAGATCTCTCCCGCGCATTCCATGACGAGGCGGCCGCCGGGTGTGAGCTTCAGTCCGCGGCCTGTGCGGTCGAAAAGCGGCTCTTCGAGGCTTTTCTCCAGCGCCTTGATCTGCGCGCTGATCGTCGGTTGCGAGAGATGCAGCCTCGCCGAGGCGGCACGTAGGCTGCCCGCGCGGGCCACTTCCCAAAACAGGCGCAGATGGTGGTAATTGAGATGGGTGGGGTTCATTTCAGAAAGTTTGATCAGACCAAAGCATGGCTTTGAAAGATCGAAATAGTCAAAACGAGGTCGGGGCGCATTCTCCGCGTCCCAAAATCCATGCCCGCTCCCCGAAACAGCCATGCCTTCATCGGTCTGGTGAATCCACCGGATCGTGGTGGTCTCCGTCATTTGGAGGCCGGTTCCGGCTGGTTTTACGCGGATGAACTCAGCCAATCGCTGATTTGCATCCACCGGCCGCCGAATGAAGAGTCTTGTCTCACGTCATCCCGCTTTCTCGCCAAGACGTAATCCAAAACGCATGCCGTCCACGCCCTTCTCCACCACCCCAGCTCTGCTTGCCCAGCTCGCCGCCATCACCGGGAGCGAGTTCGATCACAATCGCGCCCTGATCGCCGTGCAGAACGCGACGAAACGCGAGGGGGACATGCTTTCGAAGCTCGTAGCCGCCGCGGCGGAGGTTTACATGCATGTCTCTCCTGTCCGCCTGCCGCTGGCGGAGGTCGTTTGGCGGGCGCATCATGACATGCCGGTGGTCATCTGGAGCGCTCAGGAGTCGCGCTGGATTGTCATCACCTTTGCCGGCTGGTTTCGCCTGCGCATCGCAGAGGGCGATCATCCCACCCATCGTGTCACGATTAGCCGGAGCGACCTCGTTCAATTGCTGGGAGTCAACGGCGTCAATGACATCGTCGAGGCAGGCATCGTGCACCCGGAGCGTCCGGCGCATGACATGAGTGTGCATGCGGCAGTGGCTCAGGAGGTGCATACTCATGGCGCTGAACATGGAAACGGTCATGGTCATGGGGCGCATGTGAGTCCTGTTCGGCGGTTCTTGCGGCTCTTGAAGGCCGAAAGGGGCGATATCGTCACGCTGCTCATCTTCTCGATTTTTTCCGGCTTGCTCTACCTGGCCGCGCCGCTCGCGGTGGACGCGGTGGTGAGCAATCTGGCCTTCGGCGGGCAATCGCAGCCGTATGTGCAGGCCATCGTGATCCTCGCTTTCGCCTTGTTTGGCGCGCTGGCGCTGCAGGCGGTGGTGAGCGGCTTTCAATACTACATCTCCGATATCATCCAGCGGCGCATCTTTGTGCGCACGGCGGCGGACCTCGCGTATCGCCTGCCGCGTGTGAAGGCGGAGGCGCTGGATGATGTGCATGCACCGGAGCTGGTGAATCGCTTCCTGGATGTCGTCACCGCGCAGAAGAGCACCTCGCTGCTGCTGCTGGATGGCATCAACCTCGTCTTTGGCAGCCTCATCGGCATGCTGCTGCTCGCTTTGTATCATCCGGTGCTGCTTCTCTTCGTCGGCGTGCTGCTGGTGCTCATCATTGTGATCACCTGGCTGCTCGGTCGCGGCGCGGTGGATACCTCCATCGCCGAATCGCGCATGAAATACGATGTGGTGAACTGGTTTGAAGAGATCGCGGCCTTTCCATTCCTCTTCAAAGGCCCCGGCGGCTATGACATGGCCTATGAGCGTGCGAACCAGCTCGCCACGGAATACTTGAGCCGCCGCGCCGGGCACTTCCGCATCGTGATGCGGCAGATCATCGGCCTGCTGGTGCTCAGCGTCTTAGCCAGCGCCACACTGCTCGTGGTAGGCGGCTGGCTCGTCGTGAGCCAGCAGATCACGCTTGGGCAGCTTGTGGCTTCGGAGCTCATCATGGGCAGCATCGTGGCCTCCCTGGCCAAGATGGGCAAAAAGCTCGAAGCCTGGTATGACGCCATGGCCGCCATGGACAAGCTCGGGCACATCTTTGACCTCGAAATCGAGCGCGAGGACGGTGAGCAGCCCGCGAAGCGTGAAGGCGGTGCCGAGGTGCGCGGCTGCGAGCTGGCTTTTGGTTACCACGCCACGCTTTTCGACAAAAAGACCTTCACCATTCCCGCCGGCAGCCGCGCGGCCATCGTCGGCCCGCATGGCTCGGGAGCCAGCTCGCTGCTCGACATCCTTTTTGGCCTCCGCCAGCCGGTCGAGGGCCATGTGAGCATCGACGGCCTCGATTTGCGCAGTTGGTATCTCGAGGCGCTTCGCGAGAGTGTGATGCTGCTGCGCCGCGATGAAATCGTGGACGGCACCATCATCGAAAATCTGCGCCTGGGCCGTTCGGATGTCGGTCTCGATGAAATTCGCGAGGCGCTGGAACGTGTCGGCCTGCTCGACGTGCTGCTGCATCGCCCCGAGGGCCTCAATTTGCGTCTGAAGGTCGCCGGTGCGCCGCTCAGCGGCAATCAGCGCACGCGTTTGCTGCTCGCCCGCGCTCTCGTGCAGCGTCCACGGCTTCTGCTGATCGACGAGCTCTTCGACAGCCTCGACGACGAGTCCTTCAAGCTCCTCGAAACC
>CALMTT010000307.1 GCA_937872615.1 uncultured Verrucomicrobiaceae bacterium
CTCTTCCATTCGCCCGTAGTCTTAACGATGGGGCCAGTGCCGGAAGCGTTCACGCCGTCGACAGCGTATAGCGTGAGGCCCGCCGCGGTCGCGCTGATCGTGCAGGAGGTGGAGGCCGTCGGGCAGGCAGGGATGATGTTGCAAATATCTGGGATAAGGTAACCGCACTCACGCCATTCGATCTTGGTGGGAGAATTGCTGCAGGTTGTCGAGAGTGTGAGTGAGCTACCGACGGTCGGCGTGGCCGAGCTCGCGTTGATGTTGCACACGGGCACGGTGCCGGCCGCGGCGCTCCACGTGACACTTGTTGGGGTCGGCACCGCCGGTGCCGACGTGTTGGACGCGTAGAGCACGTACGTCTTGGCCCCCGGCGTAGTTTCCGTGGTCGTGCACGAGGACGTCGTGCCGGTGCAGCCACCGCCCTGCCATGCGTAGCTCGTCGGATTGTTGGTGCAGGTGGCGGTCAGCGTGACGTTGGTATTGACCGCAGGTGTTTTGTTCGGGGTTACCGCGATCGTGCAGTCGGGCGCGCCGGCGCTCGCGAGCATCTGCATACCTCCGCGCACCTCGCCTACGCCCGCGGAGCCGATGGCATCAGCCTCTTCAACTTCGCCTACTACCGTCAGCACGGCCAAGGCGAAGGCCGCGGCGAGTTCGGTGAGCCGCCATTTGAAGTGCTTAAAGCGCTGCGTGAACTTCAAACCCTCGCCAAGGCCCCGCAGCACTGGTTCATCGCCAGCGGTTGGCGTTCCCCCGGTGCCAAACCACTGCCCGTGCCGCGTAAGATCGAGCTCAACAAGCCCGCGAAGTTCAACTTCGATCTCGCATCACCTCACGGCGATGCCCGCGTGCGCATCCAGACGGATCAGACCGCTCCGACCGATCTGGCGGCTCGATTCAACGGCGAGGCCATTTCACCGACCGAAGATGTCTCCGAGCCCTTCGCGGTCCCGTATCCCTCCATGCTCGGCAAACCCGAGCAACTGCGCGCCTGGCTCATTCCAGCCCGTTTGCTCCGTGAAGGCAAAAACAGCCTCGAAGTCACGCAAACTCGCGGAGAGCCGGTGACGATTGTGTTCGTTGATCTGGCATGTCCTGCCTTCGCTTCCTGATTTGCCTTTGTTTCTCCACCTTCGCCGCCGCGGAGACCATCCAGACGGATTTGCTCATCGTCGGTGGCACGGAGTCTGGCTGGGCGGCGGCGATCCAGGCGGCGCGGATGGGCTGCAAGTCGGTGACCATCGTGCATGACGGCTCATGGCTCGGCGGGCAATACACGGAGCAGGGCCTCGTGTGCGTCGATGAGAGCAAAGGCAGCGGCAAGATCGGCTGGGGGCCGGACTGGCATCCGATGAAGCGCTCGTTTCATCGCTTCGGCCTCTTCAAGGAGCTGATGGACCGCATTGAGGACTTCAACACGAAGAAATACGGCTCGCCCATGCCCGGAAAGCCGATACACGGCCCCACGACGTTTCGTCCTGCCGAGGCGGAGGCCATTTTTCGCGAGATGCTCCAGCCTTACCTTGCCAGCGGCCAAGTCACGCTGCTGCTCAATCACATCCCGGTGAGCGCCTTGAAATCGGAGAACCAAGTCACCGGCATGACCTTTCGTTCTGACAAAGGCGCCACGCTGGATGTAAAAGCATCGCTCACGATTGATGCGAGCGATTGGGGCGATGTCGTGCAGCTCAGCGGCACCGAGTTTGAGGTCGGGCCTGATCCCCAATCACGCTACGGCGAGCCTCATGCGCAGGCGGATGTCTCCGTGAATCCGCCGAACGAGATGAACCCGCTCACCTGGACGCTCATCGTCGAGGAAGGCAAAACAGAGACACCGGTTCCCGCGCCGTCGCATTACGATGAGCGAAGCTTTTTGCGCAGCACCTCGTTTGGTCGCAAAGACGCGGCAAAGCTGAAATGGGATCATGCCGTGAAACTCGGAACCAACTCGCCTTGGCCCGCGAAGGGAACAGAAAACCGGCGGCAAGGCACCATCCTCAGCATGCGGCGCATCGTCGAGGGCACGACGAGCCGCGATGGCATCACCAGCGCGCTCATTTGCTACTCGAATGGCCAGGACTACCCGCTGGAGCGCCTGCCTCGCCATGTGTGTGACGCGCTGGAGGCCACGGAGCGCGGTGCTTCGATGAAGAACCTCGTCTTGATGAGCCGCGAGCAGCGTCAGATCGTCTTCGAGGACTGCAAAGCCCACTCGCTCGGCCTGCTGCATCATTTGCAGACGACGGTGCATGATCGTGCGCCTGACAAGGCGAACAGCCTGCGGCATTACCATCTCAGCACGGAGTTCGGCACGCCGGACCATCTGCCGATGAAGCCCTACATCCGCGAGAGCCTACGCCTCAAGGCGCTCTACATGATGCGTGAGCAGGACAGCTTCATGGGCGCCAGCCAGAACGCCGACAAAGAGACCCTTGCCACCGTGATGTATCCTGACGGTGTCTTCGCGTGGCAGTTTCACTACGACTTCCACGACACCGGCCGCGCTTATTTGAAAAGCGAGGGCGATTCCGGCCCGTGGACGCACTACGGCAAGCCTGGACGCGACATCCATTATCTCAGCGAGCGCAGCGTCTTCCCGCTGCGCAGCCTCGTGCCGGTTAGAACGAACGGCCTCATCGGTGCGCAGGGGAATGTGGGCTTCAGCAGCATCGTCAGCAGCGCTGTGCGTCTTCACGATCATCGTGTCCACATCGGCCAGGCCGCCGGAGCGCTCGCCGTGCTCGTCTTGAAGCATGAAAAGCAGCCGCGCGACCTCGCCGCGAGCCGCGCCCACCTTGAAGAAATCCAACACGCTCTCTGCGGCGGCACCGAAGGCACCCCCATCCTCCTCTGGCCCTGGCGTGACCTCCCCGCCAATCATCCCGCCTTCATCGCCATCAACCGCCTCAGCGCCCGCGGCCTCATCCCCGCCGCCCGCACGGAAGTGGACTTCCAACCCGATGCTCCCGCGACTCCCGACTGGCAAAAAGCCATCCTCACCCGCAGCTGCCTCGACATGCCCATCGACGAAAAACTCACCCGCGCCGAGTTCGCCGCCCAAGTGTGGTCCAAACTCGAAAAGCAGCCCGCCATGCCTTGGGTTCGCCTCAAATCCGATGATGCCGATGCCGATGGCATTCCCGATCTCGATGACCCGCTGCCGTTTGGTGTGTTGGAGTCCAGGTTTTAGCCAATTTGATTCCCCAAACCTCGGCTAATGCTTTCACAAGCGATGAAATCGATTCTCTTCCTGCTTCTCACCACAGCGCTTCTCGCCGGCGAGAAACCCATCACGCTCTGGCCAAATGGTGCTCCCGGTGCACTCGGCACCTCGGCGAAGGACATCCCGACGCTCACGCCTTACCTCTCGGCTAAACCCACCGGCGCAGGGATGCTGCTCATCCCCGGCGGCAGCTACAGCGGCATCTACGAAGGGCAGGCGGAGCCGTTCGCGCTTTGGCTCAATGAGCAAGGCATCACCGCTTTTGTGCTTCGTTACCGGCTTGGCAGCGCGGGCTACCGTTATCCCACGCAGCTTCAAGATGCCGTGGAGGCCATGCTTCAGATTCGTGGCAATGCCGTGAAGTGGGAAATCGACCCGAAACGCATCGGCGTGATGGGCTTCTCCGCGGGTGGACATTTGGTGTCCACACTCATCAACCGGCCCGAAGATGGCATGATCGATGGGCGTGGCTACAACATCAGTCCCCGACCCGATCTCGCCATCCTCTGCTATCCGGTCATCAGCATGATCACCAAGCCGCATGCGACCTCGCGGAAGATGCTCATCGGCGATTCACCCGATGAAAAACTCATCCGCCAGACCTCCAGCGAGCTGCAGGTGAAGCCCGGTCTGCCGCCCGTCTTCCTCTGGCACACGATGGAGGACAAAATGGTGCCCGTGGAGCATGCACAGCTCTACGCGGCTGCTTTGCATGCAAATGGCGTGCCGCATGAGCTTCATCTTTACCAGCATGGCGACCATGGCACCGGACTCATCGGCACCGAGCATCCGTGGTTCGCGGATTTGCTCTTCTGGCTCCGTGCGCACGGATTTGTGTCGGCAAGGTAGCCATCGCAGCACCCTGGCAGCATTTCACCCCAAGAAAGCCTGCGGTGACCCGTGAGGCCTGTTGATGAAAAAGCGTGCCCTTTCGATCGAATCACTGCCTTTGCCCGGATTTCAGATCGCGCCGATGATCGACGTGGTTTTTGTGATCATGTTGTTTTTCATGGTGATGGCTGGTCTGAGACAAAAGGAGGGAGAAATCGGCCTGCGGCTGCCGGATGGAGGTCTTCTTTCTGGCAACATCAAACTTCCCGACGAAGAACTGATGCTCGAAATCTTCCGCGATGGCTCGGTGACGCTCAATGGCGAGAGTTTTGACGCTGCCAATGCGCCGAAGCTGCCCTTGCTGACGCGTTCCCTGCGGCGAATCCAGCACACGGTGACGGCGCAACAGTCCAAAGTGCTGGCCACCATTCATTCGGAGCCGGAAGCTGGTTTTCAACGCGTGATGGACGTGCTCGATGCCTTGCATCAGGCTGGCGTCGTCCATGTGACCTTCGAGGTCGAGGGCGGATAAACGAACGCGCGTGACAAGATGCTCGCTCAAAGGCTCGTTTGTGCTCGCGATGAAACACCTGCTCGCCTGCCTTTTCCTCGCCTCAACCGCTCTCGCTGACGATGTGCCTGCCTTTAAGCCGCTCTTTAATGGCACGGACCTCAGCGGTTGGGTGGATGTGAATACCTCAAAAGAGACCTGGAGTGTCAAAGACGGCCTGCTGGTTTGCAGCGGCCTGCCCATCGGCGTCATGCGCAGCGAAAAGCAGTATGAAAACTTCGTCCTGCACATCGAATGGCGGCACATGAAGCCCGGTGGGAACAGTGGCGTGTTTCTGTGGAGCGATGCCACGCCCGCACCGGGCAAGGAGCTGCCGAAAGGCCTGGAGGTGCAGATGCTGGAGTTGCAATGGCCTGCTTTGCACCCGACAAAGGACGGTCAGCCGAATCATCCCGGCTATGTGAGCGGCGAGCTCTTCGGCGCGAACGGCCTTGAAATCATCCCGGAGAATCCACGTGGGAAGCGCAGCATGTCCTTCGAGTTTCGCTGCAAAGGCGCGGGCGAATGGAACACCTACGACGTGGTCGCCGTGGATGGCGTGGTGAAGCTAAGCATCAACGGCAAGTTCGTGAATGGCGTGAGCCAGTCCACCGTGCGCAAAGGCTACCTCTGCCTCGAATCCGAGGGCAGCGAGATCCATTTCCGCAACATTCACCTCATGGAACTGCCGCCGGGCCGCGTGACACCGGAGCAGACGGCCCCGGTGCTGCCGGCGAAGTGATGCCTGCGATCACTTGAGCCCGCCGGATTCCCACGCATGGTCGCGCCCCTTCCTCAAAAAGCCCATGCGTTACTTCTCCACCCGCGGCCAGACGCCGCTGCACACTTTCTCCGAAGCCGTCGAAGCCGGTCTCGCGCCGGATGGCGGCCTGTTTTTGCCGGAAAGCCTGCCCAGCATCGCTGGCAAGCTCGCGGAGTGGTCCACGCTGAGCTATGCGCAGCTCGCCGCGGAGTTTTTCACGCTCTTCGCCCCCGAGATTCCGAAGGAAGAATGGCACCAGCTCACCGCCGAGGCCTACCGCCGCTTTGAATCGCCAGAGGTGGCTCCGCTGAAAAAGATCACCGAGAAGACCTACATCCTCGAGCTCTTCCACGGCCCCACGCTCGCCTTCAAAGACTTCGCCCTTCAGCTCCTCGGCCTGCTCTATAAAAGGCAGGTGCGCCTCAGCGGCAAAAAGCTCTGCGTGCTCGGCGCCACCTCCGGCGATACCGGCAGCGCCGCCATCCACGGCTGCATGGGCCAGGACGGCATTCAAATCTTCATCCTGTATCCCAACGGTCGCGTCTCGCCGCTGCAGGAGCGCCAGATGGCCTGCACCGGCGCGGACAATGTCTTCGCCATCCCCGTGCCCGGCACCTTTGACGATGCGCAACGCGTCGTGAAGGACTGCTTTGGCGACACCGCCTTCGCTGGCGAGGTCAATCTCTCCGCGGTGAACTCCATCAACATCGCCCGCATTCTCGCGCAATGCGTTTACTACATCTGGGCTGTGCTGCGACTGCCGGAGAAGGACCGCGCCACCTGCGAGTTCGTCGTGCCCACCGGCAATTTTGGCAACGTGCTCGCCGGCTGGCTGGCCCAGCGCATGGGCCTGCCCTGCGGCACCTTCCGCGTGGCCACAAACCAGAACGACATACTCCATCACTTCTTCACCACCGGCGAATATCGCCAGGGCGAGGTCCACCCCAGCCACGCCCCAAGCATGGACATCCAGGCCGCATCGAACTTCGAGCGCTTCCTCTACTTCGTGCTTGGCGAAAAATCCGAGCGCGTCCGTGAGGTCATGGTGCAGATCAAATCCGGCTCGCCGGTGAAGATTGATCTGCCCGCCACCACGTTCCGCGCCTCCCGCATGGACGACGATACCATCGTCAAAGCCACCGCGCAGATGTGGAAGGACTGGCAATACGTGCTCGACCCTCACACTGCCTGCGGCTTCACCGACATCGCGCAAGACCGCGTCAGCATCGTGCTCAGCACCGCCAGCCCCGCGAAGTTCCCCGAAGTCGTCCAACAAGCCACCGGCAGCGAACCCACGCATCCCACTCTCGAAGCCCTCAAGGCCAAAGAGATGCAGCGCTGGCCCATGGACGCCACCACCGATGCCGTGAAGGCCTTCATCCGCGAAAAGAAGCACTAAACCGCCTCCACCCGCACCGCCGAGTGTTTGTAACTCGGCTGGCGGCTCAGCGGATCAAACGAAGCATGCGTGAGCTGGTTCACCCGCCCGTCATGCATCGGCAAATACACCTCACCGGGCTTCATGCAGCTCGTCAATCGGGTCAATGCGGTCAACTCTGCCCGCTTCGAGATCACGCGCACGCTTTGCCCATCCCGCACACCCAGCTTCACCGCATCCTCCGGGTTCAAATCCAGCATCAGCTCGCTCGGAGCCATCTTGGCGAGCACCGCGGACTTCCCCGTCCGCGTCTCCGTGTGCCATTGCGCACTCGTGCCGCGGCCCGTCATCAAAATGAGCGGGAACTCCACACTCCGCAGCTCCGGCGGTGCCACCGGCTCATCAAAACAGAACCTCGCCCGTTGATCCTCGGTGAAAAATTTCCCATCCTCGAACAAGCGCCGCTCATTCGTCATTCGCCATTCGTCATTCGTCATTTTCGCCGGCCATTGCACCCCACCACTCCGCATCAACTGCGCATACCCTTCGATCCCCGTAATCTCACACGGCTGCCCTTCCGAGCAGCGCTGCAAAACGCGAAACACGTCCTCCGGCGTCTGCCACTCCCCAAACATCTCCCCGCAGCCCCAGTAGTGGGCGATGAGCCGGAAGATGTGGAAATCAGCGAGCGCCTGCCCCGGCGCACGACGCACTTTCGGGCTATAGCCGATGCGGCGCTCGGAATTGATGAAGCAGCCTTCTTTTTCGCCCCAACCGGCAGCAGGCAGCACCAGATGCGCCCGCTTCGCGGTCTCGGTGCTGCAATACATGTCCTGCACCACAAGGAAATCGAGCTTGTCGAGGATGCGGTTCATCTCGTTCTGGTCGATCCACGAGTGACTCGGATTCGTCGCCACAAACCAGATGGCCTTTACCGTGCCTGCGTCGGCCGCTTGGATGATTTGGTCATACGCGAGGCTCGGCCGGTCTGGAATGCGCTCCACTGGCATGCCCGTGGCTTTCGCGATCTTCTCCCGATGCGCCGCATTCCGAAAATCATGCCCGCCGAGCAAATTCGTCGTGTTCGAGAACAACCGTGACCCCATCGCATTGCACTGCCCCGTGATCGAATTCGCGCCCGTGCCCGGTTTGCCGATGTTTCCGGTCATCAGAGCCAGATTGATGATCGCCTGCGCCGTGCGCGTGGCCTGATGACCTTGATTCACGCCCATCGTCCACCAGAAGGAGACGGCTTTGCCTTGGCGGATGGTTTTGGCGAAGTGTTCTAAGTGCTCAGTGCTCAACGGTTTTTCTTTGCCTGTTCCTCTCTGAGCACTAAGCACTGAGGACTTAGCACTTACTTCCCGCCATCGACCGACAAGACCTGCCCGGTGATGTATTTGGCGTATTCGGAGGCCAGAAAGAGC
>CALMTT010000308.1 GCA_937872615.1 uncultured Verrucomicrobiaceae bacterium
CGGAATTGAAAACTCTCCAGCTTCCTTCTGTGCTGTTGCGAATATTGTCCATCGCCTGATCGCTGGTGAAAGTTGTCACCGGAATTGTGATGCGCACTTTTTCCCATTCCATGTGGATCTTCGCGTTGTCATCATTGAAGTCATCATACCAGGCAAAGGCGCCCGTCTCGGCGAAGGAGTTGAGGGGTTCATCACCTGGCAGCAGGTCGATAGCCACGGAGGCGACGCCAAAGGAGGACGGAGCAGCGCCGTCGATGCCGTTGTCACCACCGCCGAAGGAATTGTCATCACTTTGATTGTCCGCGCCATCACCCGGTAGCGAACTCCAGCCGGCGAGGGGCTTGCCGGAGACGAATTGCGAGGCCGGGATGAAGACCTTGTAGGAGCCCTCAGAGAGGTTGGCAAAGTAGTAAACACCGCCACCGCTGGTGACCGTCTGGGCGAGCGGGGTGGAGGCCAGCGGATCGGCGGCACCGGGGAAGATCTGCACGGTCACGCCGTCCACGCCTTCGCCCGCGTCATAGGAGCCGCTGCCATTGAGGTCACGCCACACGAGGTTGCCGAGGCCCACGGCATTCGGATTCGCGGTGGTGAAGCCAAAGTCGATCGTGAGGTCGAAATTGTCGTCATCATAAGCATCCATGTCCTTGTCCGTGCCGGTCTCGCCGCCGTTTTCCTTGGGTTCGGCGTTCACGGCCAGCACCACGACCGCGGAGCTGATGCCTTCGAGCTGCGGAGCACCGGAATCGATGCCGTTGTCATTGCCCGAGGTGTTGTCATCGATGGAAGTGGAAGACGCTCCGGAGACGGATTGCAGTCCGGCGAGCGGCCCAGCGGGCTCAAACATGGCCTTCGGGATATGAACGAGGTATTCACCCGCCGCCAAGGCATCGAAGAAGTAGCGTCCGCCACCGGCGGTGGTCTGCGTGAAGATCGGCACGGCGCTGCCCGGCGTCTGATCGGAGCGGTAAAGCTCCACGGTCACGCCATCCACGCCCTCGCCCGGATCGGCGGTGCCGTTTCCATTCGAGTCAAAGTAAACGAGGTTGCCCAGACCGACGGGTGTCTGGAAGCCAAAGTCCACGGTGAGGTCGATGGCGGCATCGTTTTGATCATCCGAAGAGGATTCGTAGCCTGTCTCACCCGTGTCCGAGGTGGGGGAGGAGCCTGGATAGAGCGAGACGACGAGGGACGACACACCGTTGACGGAGGGATCACCGTTGTTGATGCCGTCCTCGCCCACATCATCGTCACCGGAGAGGCCTTCATTGATGGAGATGCGCTGGAAGAGGGGCTTGTTGTTGAGGAACTGGGACCTCGGAATGTGGACGATGAAGTTCCCCGCGAGCAGGTAGTCAAAGAAGTAGCGGCCGGCAGCATCGGTGGTGGCAAAGGTCTGCGGAGCATCCACGCCGGGGACCTGAGTATCCTTGTAGAGCTCGACACGCACGCCGCTGATGCCCTCGCCCGCGTCGTAGCGGCCGTTGGAGTTGCCATCACCGAAGACGAGGTTGCCCACCGCGACAGGGCGGAAGAGACCGAGGTCCACGGTGAGGTCGGTGTTTTTGTCATCGGCATCGTCCGTGGTGTATTCAAAGCCGGTCTCGATGCCCGAATTCAGCGGGGCGTTGTTGCGCACGAGGCTCACACGGCCGGAGGAGATGCCGGTGACCCATGGGGTGGTGCTGTCCACGCCATCCTCACCCACGTTGTCATCGCCCGCGGAGGTGCCCGGCAGGGAGTAGAGGCCGCGCAGGTCTCCGAGGTTCGTGAACTGCGAAGCGGGCAGATGCACGAAGTAAGGACCTTGGAAGAGGTTCGAGAAGAGGTAGCGGCCGCCGGCATCAGTGACCGTGCTGGCATACGGCAGGTCCGTGCCGGGCACCGCACCCCATTGGTAGAGCTCGACAGTGGCATCGCTCACGCCTTCACCGTTGTCGAAGCGGCCGTTTCCGTTCGCATCATTGAAGACAAGGTTGCCGATGGCCATGTTTCCGGGTTCCACAAAGCCGAAGTCGACGGTCATGTCCCCATTCGCATCCACGGTGTAGTCATCGAGCTCGCCGCCGAGGCGCAGTTCCGTGCCGGAGGTTCCGTTGCCGGTCGGCTCGGTGCCAGGTGAGAGAGTGATGAGCGGGCTGAAGACGACGGTCTTGCTGCCGCCGGGCTGGCTGCCGTTGTCATCGCCATCGGTTTGATTGTCCGTGTTGACGGTGATGGGGCTGCTGTTGCCACTGCCGGCGAGCGGCTGGCCGGTGGCAAAGTTCGACACAGGGATCTTCACCTGGTAAACGCCCTGTGCCTGGCCTGAGAAGTAGTAGAAGCCACTGGAGTTCGTGAAGGTCCAGCCAATGAGCGCCTCGGCACCATCTCCGCTGATACCATTGGCATCACGCCAGAGCTCGACCTTCACACCGGGGATGCCGGACTCATCCGCGTCCTGGATGCCGTCAGCGTCCGTGTCATTCCAGACGACGGAGCCGATGGCCACGGCATTGGCGAGCGGTGCCAGCGGCTTGCCGATGGCCACATCACGCGGTCCGGGCCAGATTTCATTGTTCGGACCAGGAGGTGTCGGGATCGGCACTTCAAAGATATCGACGGTGCCGTTCGGTGCCCCAGCGGGGTTCACACGCACGAGCGAGCCACTGGTGAAGGTGCCGCCGCCCACGACGGGCTTGCCCCAATTGAAGCCGGAGATGTAAAGACGACCGTCACCCGGATTGAACGTGACGTCGGAGGTTTCGACGAAGCCTTTACCAGCACTGGAAATGGTGGCGACGAGCTCTGGCAGGCCGGGCGCAGAAGGATCACTGAGATCGATGCGGAAGATCTCACCGTCCGCACGGTTCACGCCGTAAAGGGTGGAGCCGTGGATGTCGATGCCCGAGATGAGGGCGATGGGCTGGCCGCCGGCCACCATGGAGACGATCTGGTTGTCGGTGACGATGGAATTGATGAAGGCTCCTGTCGTGGCGCTGTGGCGGCGGATCTCACGCGTGCCACCGGTCTGCACGACGAGGTAGATGTTGCCATCCGGGCCGAAGTTGATGTCGAGGATGCCCGTCTGGCTGATGAAGGTGTAAGGCGCGATGCCCATCGGAGAACCGGGCGAGGCTCCGCCGGGGCCCTGGAAGCGCACGACGCGGTTTCCATTCACATCGACGACATAGAAGTTTCCATCCGGACCGATGGCAAAGGTGGCGATCCAGGAGACGGAGGCCACGCTGTTGTTGAGCACCGTGCCGAGATCCGTGCCGGAAGGGGAGATTTTGCGCAGATTGCTGGCACCGTAGTGTGCGGCATACCAGTTTCCATCCGGGCCGAGCTCGATGCAGTAGGGCACATCACCCCAGTCACCATTACCCTGGCTGTGGCTGTTGCCAAAGGTGTTCACAAGGTTGCCTTTGTAGAGTCCCGAGGTGGAGTCGAAGACCTGGATGCTGTCATCCTGTGTGGCGGAGACGTAGATGGTGGGTGTGACAGGAAGGAGACCGAAGTCGATGGTGTTCTCCACATAAGTGCCACCGCCGGTGCCGGGCTCATTCGCGGGCGAAAGAGTCACGATGGGGCTGTAAATGGCCCCGCCGCTGATCTGGATGCCGTTGTCGTCGTTATCGACACCATTGTCACTCAAGGTCGTGGCGCTGCTGGAGAGCGGCGCAGCGGCCGGAGGAGCAGGAAGGCGCACATACACGGTGACCGGCGGCAGGTCGTTGAAGGTGTACAAGCCGCCGGAGGCTGTCGTGGTGCTTTGCAGCAGCACATCATCCGTGCCGCCGACCTTGCCATCCGCGCCCGCGTTCCAGACTTCCACGGCCACGCCGTTGATGCCGGTTTCGCCCGCGTCCTTGATGGCATCGTCATCGGTGTCCTGCCAGACGAGGTTGCCCAGTGTCATGCCGCGGAAGAGGCCCACATCGAGCGTGAAGTCCGTGTCAGGATCGCCGTCCTCGGAGGTGGTCTCACCGCTGGTGGTGAGCTGGACCACCGGGGTGTAAACCACGGCGCCGGGGCCGCCGGGCTGGGAAACACCGTTGTTGTCACGATCGGTGCTATTGTCCGCGTTGACGGGGTTGGCACCCTGGATGCGCAGATTCGTCGGCGGCAGCACGCGGACGAAGAAGTAGCCGGGCTGGAGGTTGTTGAAGTGATACTGGCCAAGCGCACCAGTGGTCATCGAGGTGATCAGGAGGTCGGAATTCGGGCCGCTGCCGCCGACAGCGTTGTCCGCGCCGGGGTCCCAAAGCTCCACGGTCACGTCTTTGACGCCGGGCTCGTCGTTGTCGTGGTAGCCGTTGTAGTTCGCATCATCGAAGACCATGTCACCGAGGCTGAGGCCCTTGATGAGGATGGAGTAGCTCTGGTTGGCCGTGCAGTTGTAGGCATCGGTGACGCGGACGGTGAAATTGCCGGTGCCGTAAGCCGCAGGCGTGCCCGAGATGAGACCGCTGGAGTTCATCGAGAGGCCCGCAGGCGGTGAGCCGGCAATGATCTGCCAGGTGTAGGGGCCGGTGCCGCCAGTGGCGGTGAGCTGCTGGTTGTATGGAGCGGAGAGGTAGCCATTCGGCAGCGTGGCGGGCGTGACGGTGATGGCAGGGCAGTTCACCACGAGCGAGTAGAGCTGCGTGACAGCGCAGTTAAAGGCATCACGCGCCTCGATGGTGAAGGTGGCGGTGGTGCAGGTGACGGCCACCGAGGTGACGTTGCCGGCGCCCACGGTGCCGGTC
>CALMTT010000309.1 GCA_937872615.1 uncultured Verrucomicrobiaceae bacterium
CGAAAGAACGACTGCAACAGCCTGCCAACAGCACCTTGGCCGAAATCAAGGCCATCATGGAGCAGCAAAAGCCTGATGTGGTGCATCTCACCGGCATGGACCTGCATCAGGCACGCGAGAATGAGGTGATACCGGTGTCTTCAACCCGCGAAGGCGACCGGGACGGATTCCTCCTCGCGGCCCCTCGTGATGTGGCCCCCTCCTACCATGAGGCGACGGCGGAGGAGATGGCGGGAGCCTTGGTTCCCTCCACCAAGTCCGCACCGCTGCTCATCGGGATGAACTTTTACCACTCCGCCGCCCGCACGGCAGCCCTGTGCGTGGCAAACGGAGCGACCCATGTGCTGGCCTTCCAAGACTCGGCAGATGACACGCAGGCGGAGGCATTCTTCGCCCGCTTTTACTCCCATTGGCGGCGTGGAAGGCTGAAAAACCCACTGGGCGCCTTTCAGCAGGCGGTGAATGTCTTTCGTGGCTCGCGTGAGCGAGGCGCTGGAGTCGTGCTGTGGAGCCGGAGGTCGTTGTTTGAAACGATGGAGGCTGAGACGGAAAGGGAGATAGAGCCGGTGGTCGAGGCTGTCACACCGCAGGCCATCCGGGAGGCCGTGGGCCTGCGCATCGTGCCGCCGCGTCAGGTGAACTACTCCATGCTGCACAATGAGCAGCCATTGATGAGCCAGTTCGTTGTCTCGCTCACCTCCGGGGGCGAGCCTCCTCCTGTCGAAGTTTGCGTGACGCTGAATGCCGGCACTGCGGATTTCCCGTGGCGGCACACGCTGCGTCTCACGATGGAGGAACCGGTTCATGATCTCAGGGACAAGATACGAGCCTCGCTGATTCCTGATCTGCTGCGCAGTTGCCGGGAGAGCCTGTGGAGTTCCCTTCATGTGCGTGTCACCTGCGGGAGCGAGGTGCTTCATGAGGAGACGAACGCGGTGGAACTGCTCTCGGCTGATGAGTGGCGGAACACGGATGAGGACCGCCGCTGGCTGCCTTCCTTTTGTTTCCCGCGGGATGCGGCCGTCGAGAAGGTGATGCGCAGTGCTCAACTGCTGCTGAAGGTCATCACGGACCAGTCGGATGCCGCCTTTGATGGTTACCAGATCTTTGATCGTGGTGACAAGAATAAGGCATGCCGGGAGTGGGTGGACATGCAGGTGCGGGCGATCTGGGCGGCCATCCAGCACCTGCACCCGCTGGCTTACATCAATCCGCCGCCATCCTACGACCCGCTCGGCCAGCGCATCCGCACCCCCACGCAGATGTATGAGGCTGGCGCGGGGACCTGCATTGATCTCTCCATGCTCTTCAGTGCCTGCCTCGAGAACATCTGCCTCTACCCGGTCGTCTTTCTGATCGATGGTCATGCCTTCTCTGGTTACTGGAGGGATCCCGGCCAATGGGAGACCCTCTCGTCCTTTGCTACGAGCACGGTCGAGGACGAGACACCGGACATGAAAAATGCCATGGAGACCTCGGTCTTGACTCCGAGGCAGACCGGAGCCGGTTGGATGCTCGGCAAGGCTTTCCTCCCAAGAATACGCCGACACCTCCGTGACGGGGATCTCGTCGCGGTCGAGGCCGTTCCGGTGACCTCGGCTGGTGATCTCAGCACATCGATGGAGGCAGGCGCGGAAAACCTGGCGGACGCTGGCGCCTTCATCAGTCTCGTGGACCTTCAAATTGCCCGCACGGTCGATCATCCCGTGACGCCTCTTCCGCTAGCCAATCCATCCTTTCACTCCCGGTCATGAAACGTGACGAACTAGCACATGAGCAAGATGATGCCTTTCGCGCCATGCTCCGCGAACAGCGTGAAAAGCTGAACGGGGTTACCCGTGCCCAATCGGTTTCCCCAAAGAGTCCCGCCAGGCTGGCAAGCCGGTATGGAACGCAGCGCCTCGTGAACCCTCCGCTGCACATGAACCTCGTCCGGCGTGCCAGCGGTGTGCTGGAGTGGGAATTTGGCTCGTCTTTGCGCCGGGCTACGAGTGGCACTCGGCGCATGGCCGGGCGTCTGCCCTCCGACGGCGCAGCCGAACCCGGAGCAGAGGTGATCGACCAAGTGCCATTCGAAGAACTCCAGCCCAATCAAGTGACGAAGGTCATCGACAAAGTGGATCGCTGGCTCACGCCGCTGGCCTGGGAGGCCAAGGCGCTGAGGCCGGATGGGCTCCGGGTGATCGTGAAGGATGGAAACGGCTTCAAGCTCGGCCCGAAGTATTCTGGAGGAAAGGCAGCGCTGCACCGGAGGAAGGTGTTTCTCTTCATTCATGGGACGGCGAGCAATTGCGACAAGAACCTCACGGAGCTCTCCGGGCATGAAGACGGGCTCAAGCTGCTCACGGCGTTCAGCAAGCACTACGACGTGATGCTGGGCTTTGACCATCCCACGCTCGGCACCACGCCGCTGCTCAATGCGATCGATCTCGACCGCCAGCTCGGCCTGCATGACTCAAACATGCCCGCGAGCATCGACATCATCACGCACAGCCGCGGTGGCATCGTCTCACGTTGGTTCCTTGAGCAGCTTTGCCCGCCGGGCGTGCCGGCACGCGTCGTTCTTATGGGCTGCCCCATCTCCGGCACGAGCCTCGCCGCGCCTGCGAACATCAAACGGCTCCTCGACTTGTTCACGAACATCGCGCACGCGGCGGGTGGAGCCGCTTCCTTCGTGCCGTTCCTCTCATTTGCCACGGCGCTCACCGAGATCATGGCGGCTGCGTTCAGTTTCATGGCCAAAACACCAGCGCCGGACCTGCTGTTGAACCTTCTGCCGGGACTCGCAGCCCAGCAGCGGGCAGGAAACAATGGCGAGCTGCTGCGCCTGCGCCGTCCAGCCGGTGCAGGATGCGAGTATCATGCTGTCACCTCGAACTTTGAGCCGCCCAAGATCGGCTGGAACTTCCTCAAAGCCTTCAACAAGCCAGGTGCCCGGGTTCTCGACAGCGTGGCAGACTATCTGTTTGCCGGACCGAACGATCTTGTCGTGGATACAAACAGCATGACGATGCTCGATGATGCGCGGGCGGTGCGTGAGAGCCGCGTGCTGCGCTTCAAAGGAGATACGGTACACCACTGCAACTATCTCAGCCAGCCCGAGACCTGCCGGCACATACGCTCGGCGTTCAAGGTGTGACACGAACACACCCAACGGCAGGCGCCGGTGGGGGAGCCCCGGCTGAATTCACTTCTGCACCACGGAGAGACGCATGAAGCGGCGGCCTCTGGTTCCTGCGGGGGCTGAGTCTTTGATCGTGAGGGTCTGCCAGCCGGCGGCAGGCACGTTGTTTTGGACTGCGGCCTGATTCTGCGGCTGCAGAGGGTCGATGGCCGTCCATG
The DNA here is from genome assembly GCA_937872615.1 of uncultured Verrucomicrobiaceae bacterium. Taxonomy (GTDB): domain Bacteria; phylum Verrucomicrobiota; class Verrucomicrobiia; order Verrucomicrobiales; family Verrucomicrobiaceae; genus Prosthecobacter. The sequence continues at coordinate 3,343 of CALMTT010000309.1, forward strand.
GACCGGTGAGGTTGTCCGCTGCTTCGACGATGAGCGTGACATCCGTCACATTCAGGCGGCGCTGGAAGGTGAGCGTGAGCTGGCGTTCGCTACCGTCCTGCACCTCTCCGATGATGACGGCAGGCTTGGTGGCACCATCCGTGGCGGAGGTGCCAAGGACGTATTCGAGGAGATTGGCGAGTCCATCACCATCCGCGTCTGCCGCGGGGGCGGCGTCACCTTCGACGGGCACGCCAGTGTATTGCATCCATGCGGCATAGCCGCCGAGCCCTTGAGCGAACGGGCCGGTGCTGCCACCTGCTGTGGCCGCCGCGATGGCACTCCATGCGGAGGCGCCGGAGGCGTTGATAGCTCGGAGACGGTATTCATAGGTGACTCCGTTGATGGTGTCCGCGTCATTGTACGCGGTGGTTCCAGCCGAGACCGAGGTGAGAGAGGCGAAAGTGCCGCCAGCCACGCGGCGCTCGATCTCATAACCCGTTTCATTGGATGCATTGTCCGTCCATGCGAGGTCGAGGCTGATGCCAGCGCCTTCCACGACGGTCAAGAAGGAAGGGCGTGTGGGAAGCGGAGAGGTGTAGGTGACTTCGAGAGCAGGTGGCGGCAGCGTGGGATGTTCGCGAGAGGCAAACTCGATCACCGCCGTGGGCGTGGTGGAGTTCATGACCAGCGTGACGATGTTGTTGGCCCCCTTGTTGTTGTTGAGGGTGTTGGCGCTGGCATCCATGGCGATGACATTGCCCACGGTGGGAATCGTGGCGCTGGTGACTGCGAGGCTGGAGAGCAGTGTGGTGCCTGCTTGGAATCCGTTTGAGGTGGTGTTGTTGAGCGGGGCGTTTGCCCACGTGAGTCCGCCTTCGGTCCAGCCATCGTTCGCGTCTGGAATCATGCGGAGGCTGGCATTGTAAGTGAAGCCTGTCATGGCGAGGTGCTGCATCGTCGCCACGCAAAGGCGAAGCGAGGCAGACTTGATGGTGGGCAGGCCGGAGAGATCGAATTTGAAGTAGGCCTTGGCCGTGGTGGCGGTCGTGCCAACGGTTGAAAGGCCTGAGACCGGCAGGGTGGGCTCGGAGCCGAAATTGCCTGTCGTGTCCGCACCTTTGATGGAGGCATCAGCCGCGGCGGTGAGGCCGCCGATGAGCGCGAGGACATCCGCAGGAGGTGTGGTGACGCGGATGGTGTTCGAGAAGGGGCTGTTTCCGGCATTGTTGAAGGCGATGACACGGTATTCGTAGGCCATGTCAGGAGCGGCGTGATCGTCGTTGAAGGTCAGCGTGCCGCTCGGGACATCGATGAGCTGGGCGAAGATGCCGTTTTCGGCACGCCGTTCGATTCGGTATCCAGCGGCGAGGGCCCCGGCGCCCCAGGTCAGTGTGACACGCCCCGGGGTGGGCACGGTGCCGCTGAGCGTGGCGGGAGCACCTGGGCCGCTGATGGCGCTGAAGGCCACGTTTTGGAAACCGGCCACCTGATAGTTGCCCGAGTAGGTCGTGCCGCTGCGATCGTCTGAATGGTGAAAGACGCCCCAAAGGGCCGTGGAGGCCATGGCGACCGAGGCAGTGCCGTGGCTGCTCCAGTTGATGCCGTCCGTGGATGACTCCGAGGTGAAGCTGTTGCCCGCACGGGTGATCCGAATCCAGCGTGGAGCCACCTGGGTCGTCACACCGCCGGAGTAGGTGGCCGTGGCGGAGGCTGTGGCGCGGTAGGCCATTTTGGTGCCATCGCCGGTGCTGGTGCTCGTGCTGGTGGCGGCCATCAAGGCGCCTCCGCCGGTGTTTTCACGGATCATCACCGCATAGCGGGCACCGGTCTGCGCCGGGCTGGCCGCCGGAATGTAGGCTGTCAGCACGCCATCGCCACTGCGTGACTGGTAAACGAACTGCCCGGCCTCGGAGGTGGCCGCCGTGGCCAGGCCGGAGCCGCCCATGGTGGTGGAACTGATAACACCCTCCGCCTGCACGGCGGGTGACGAATCGGTGATGGTGCCCACGATGGCCTGTGTCCATGGACCGGGCAGGGAGGCGGCGGGATCCTCAATGAGCACGGAGATGGCGTTGTAGGTGCCGATGCCGGTGCCGGAGGATGGCGAGCTTAGCGTGATGCGGAACTGCTTGGGGTTCTGCGGACTGGCGGTGGCCGTGATGGGGATAAAAATGGTCTTTTCGCCGCTTTCGCCATCCGCCCAGTCGAGCGTCCCGCTCGTGGTGGTGTAGTGCGTGCCGGCAATCGCGGAGGTGTTGCTCGTCGCGTAGTTGACCGTCACCACACCATTGACGCCGCCGAAGCGCTTCACGTTGATCTGGGCCGTTCCTGCGGTTTTGCTGACCTTGGCCACCGTGTCGTTGAACTCGAAGAAGCCGGGCACCGCATCGAAAGCGGCCTCATTGGATGGAATCGAGTCACCGACGGCATTCACGGCGATCACGCGGTAGTAGTAGGTTTCATTGTTCGCAAAGCCGCCGGGATCGACATGGCTCGTCGCGCCCGCAGCGAGGATCGCCAGCGTGCTGAAAGCACCAGCAGGTCCGTTCTTCCGCTCGATACGGAAGGCGGTTTCATCCGTGGCGTTGTCCTGCCAGGTCAATTGAGCGCTCACCGAGCTGTTTTGCGCCACCGTGAGGCCGGTGGGGTTTCGTGGCACGCTGGTGCCGCTCGCATTCACTGTGATGGAGACCATTTCCCCGAGGCTGAGATTCTCATAGGTGCCGCCGGGGGCGGATTCCATCTTCAGGGTGCGCACCATGTAGGTGTAGGCGGTGCCCGCGGTGCCTGTGGCGTCGGAATAGGCTGGGCTGGGCAGCGCTGTGGGCGTGAGCCGGGTGAAAGGCCCGTCCACGGTGCTGGCGCGGTAAACGTGATAGCCGAGGAGGTTTGTCTCGGTCGATGTGGCCCATGCGAGTGCCACGTTCCCGCTTGAACTCGTGGCCGCGAGATGACGCGGCGGCTCCACCACGTGCATGCGCAGGGATGGATCGCCCATCAGCCCCAGGTGCGTGCCTCCACCGGGGAAATTGATCGGCGTGTAAACCGGATTGCTGAACGTGCTGATCTGCGAGTTTTGCGAGGCTCGAATCGAATAGCCGACCGTTTCGCCAGTGGCCATGTGGTGCATGAAGAAGGTGGGGCGTCCGGCCCAGAAGCAGGTGAGACCGAGCCCGTCACCGGTCGCGTTGCCAGCCAGCGGGGCTTTCATGAAGTTGTTCGTCACATCCCAGTCTCCGAAGTAGCTGCCAAAGAGGCTGACGAACGCGGCCTGGAACGGGCGGCGGCCAAAATCCGCCGTGTTGCCCACGCTGCTGCATGTCTCGTAACTACCGCCACCGTTGCCGTTGGCCATCAGATACCTGTTCGTGGCCGCATGAGTCCACCAGTTGCCGCTGGGCGCCTCGTCGAACGTCACCTCCGGCGGTCTGCCCACACCGGTGAAGCCCCAGGCCCAGCCAGTGCGCATGAAAGACTCGCCACTGAAGTTGCCAAAGCCATCGCGGATGAGCACGCGGCGCTCCACATTCGCGTAAGCACCCTGCTTCGTCTTGAAGTCATGGGCTTTCCGCAGGTAACGGCGCAGCAGCGAGGCCTCCGTGACAGTGCTCGCCGGCGCACGTTGCATGTTCCGTAGGTCCACGCGGCCCACCGCCAGTTCCAGGGCACTGGGGATGGTGCTCTGATCCAGCTTTCCATCACCGGGAATGTTATGGATGCGGGTCTCCGTGGAGCTGGTGTTGGTAACAGTCGAGTCCGTCCAAGTGCCGTTCATGTCTCCGTAGAAATTGTCTGCCGACCAGGCGCCGGAGTGATTCCCGTGACCGTCGGGGGCCTGGCTGCCTGCATAGGGCACAGGCACATGACCAAGGATGTACACCTGCTTCACATTCGCTGGATCGGCATCGTAGGCCGCCTTGATCAGCGCCTTGGTGTCCGCCACTGCAGTCGCATCTGTCAAAGAGTCACGACGGGCGGCGGAGATGGTCACCACCGTCCACCCATCAGCGGTGAGGTCCCGTTTGAGCTGTGTGATCTCCGGTGCCAGCGAGGTCATCATCGTGTCATCGACCACGAGCAGCAGCTTGCCACGGTTCTCGACCATCGGGAGCTGATAACCAGCCGTGATGTAGCCCAGTGCCACCGTTGGCGAGATGCTCGTGTAGTTCCGCTTCATCCAATACTCGTATTCCACGCCGGGAACCGCCGTCGTATCCGCCCAGGACGTGTCCGTCGTCGTCAGCGTCGCCAGCACCGTGCCCCAAGCCACCTGACCTTTGGGCCGGCGGTAGATTTCCTGCCCGGTGATGTTCGCATTCTGCCTCAGCGACCAACTGAGCGTGATATGCGGCGGCGTGGGGGACACCTGAGCCTTCAAATCGATGGCGAAATCTCTTGTCACCTGTGCCTGAGCGTGACGGATGCCCAGTAAGATGCAGGCTAGCAGGAGAGTGAAAGCAAGACGGTGGATCATGATCAAGGGTTGCTGGTGGAAGGGGGGCGCAGCATTTATCGATTATCCTACCAAATGGTCTTCCGAACCATCCACCCCTATCTTGTCGCATTTAGGCAACTTTTGTTGCGATAAGGTAACGACCAGCGCCACTGAGATGGGGCATCCATCACTTCGGCTGGTGGCAAAGCAGCTGACAAAGTTCCTCGATGTGCGGTTGCCTCACCCGTGTGCGCCGGGTGAGGAAGAAGACCTTTTCATCCCCAAACAGGTGGGAGACATCTCTCAGTCCTACTTCGCCATCGCGTGATCGGTTTTTGAGTTCGCCCTCGATGTAGTTTCGGCTCGCGCCGAGAATCGCCGTGCCGAAGCCGAGGGTCACGTAGGGCAGCACGACGTGAAACACATTCGCCTCCAGAGCCACGTGCATCTGCGGGAGCAGCCCGTGCCGTGAAAAGGCCGCGTCGATCTGTGGGCGCGAGCTGGAGCGCTGCGGAGGCAGCAACAAAGGCTGTGTGACAAGATCCTGGAGCGTGAGCTTCTTTTTGAAGTTCAACGGATGCTTCGGTGGAAGCAGCGCCACCATCGGAAAAGTGGTCATCGGCACCGCCAGCAGCTTCGCCGACTCGTCTTTGAGCCGCTCCATGTGACCGACCACGGCCACATCGGCCTCGTTGTTGAGCAGCTGATCCAACGCTGTGCCTGACGTGACGCTCGTGATGATCATGCGCAGGCCTGTGTGCCTGTCTCGCATGTAGGAAAGTGCCTTCGGCAGCTCGTGAGCCAGGATTTGCGGCGGTGCGGCGATGAGCAGTGTGCGCGTGGCTTCTTCCTTCCGCCTCGCAAATTCCGGCACGACCTTCTCAAAGTCCTCGATCATCGGCGCCACGATCTCCGCCAGCATCGCGCCCTCGGGTGTCACCTTCACTTTGCGGCCGTTCACCTCGATGAGCTTACTGCCCGTGTCACGCTCCAGTGCCCGGATCTGCCGCCAAACGGATGAACGCGCCATCCCGACCGCGTCCCCCGCATTCACAAAGCTCCCATGCCGGGCGATGTGGACCAAGGCACGGAACTGCTGGATGCGCGGTTCCTTCAAAGCGAGGCTGGAGCGGGACTTCATGGCGTGTGACGCGACGTTGCTCGTCACGTTGCACGCCTGCAACCAAAAGCCCCCGCCCGCGACAAATCACCGCGGCTGCTTCAAGTAAGCGATCAAGTCCGCCAGCGCCTGTGGTGTCATCGCGGCTTCGAGGCCTTCGGGCATGAGCGAAATGCCCGTGCTCTTCAAAGACGCCACATCGCTGCGCAGCACGGATTTGGTGATGTTTCCGGCCATCTTCAGCGTGAGGCTTGCGCTCGTCTCCGTCGTGATCATGCCATAAAGCTGCTCGCCATTCTTCAGCGTGCAATGATACGCCATAAACCCCGGCTCGATGATCGCACTCGGGTCCAAAATGGAGTAGAGGAGCTTTTCGGCATCGTGCTGCACCACGCTGCGCAGGTCCAGGCCGAGTTCGAGGCCCACGCCGTCGACCCGCTTCGCGAAATCGGTTAGCGAGAGGCTTTATCGTTCAGCACGGCCAGAAGCTCCTCCAGCCCGTTTTGGGCCTTCGAACGCGACACCGGCGCCGCGATGGCTTGGCCGTTCTTCGTCGCCGACGCGCAGCGGATGAGCATCGCGAATGGTTTCTCGTTCGTCCGCTCGCAAACGTGTTCCAAGTGGTGCAGCACCGAACTCAAATCCGCGCCTTGCAGCGGAGAACCCAGCTCGGCCTTATTCAGCAACTCCGCCCGCAAGTCTCCCGCATACTCGAACTTCAACTCCCCGCGCGTGCAGGCTAGTTGGAAACGTCCGTTTGCATGAAAGTCTCCGCAAAGCCAGGGCGGCGTTTGCACAAAAAAGCGGCGGGTTTCCCCGCCGCTTCGTGTGGAACTTGGATGGCTCTTCAGCGCCACATCAATGGTTGAAGAAGAACTCCTTGGAGTTCAGCAGGGCCCAGAAGAGGTCTTCGAGGGCGGCCTGACGAGCGTCGGGAGCATTGGCGATGGCTTGCTGGACGGCGGTCCATTCTTTCTCGACGGGCATGCGGCCGAAGACGCGCAGGAAGAGGTCCTCGACGATCTCGCGATCGGATTTCTTCTCCTGGATCATCTTCGCGACCACGCGTCCCTGCTTGATGCGGTCATTGACGGCATCGCCATTCATGAGGTGGAGGGCTTGGGACAGGGTGGGCTCCATCTTCACTTCGCAGGAGCAGACGGACTCGCGCTTGGCGCGGCCGAAGGTGGTGAGGAAGTAGGTGGAGGTGGCGCCATCGGCGATCTGCACAGCACGAGCACCGAGGGGCAGGCCCTGGAACTTGTTCGGCGTCTCGGTGATCTGCGAGATGGCATCGAGCAGCACCTCGGCACGCACACGGCGGACCTGGGCGTGGGAGAAGTTGCGTTTGTCGCCCGCGTTGGTCTCGTTGACCTTCGTGCTGCGCTGGTAGGTCTTCGACACGCAGATGTCGCGCACCAGCTTGCGGAAGTCGTAGTTGTATTCCGTGAGCTTGGCGGCCATCGAGTCGATCAATTCGGGGTTCGAGGGCGGATTCGAGACGCGGACATCGTCCACCGGTTCCACCACGCCGACGCCGGTGAAGTGCGCCCAGATGATGTTGGAGATGTTGCGGGCAAAGAAGGGATTGCGCGGCGAGGCGAGCCATTCGGCCAGCACCTTGCGGCGGTCTTCACCGGGCTTCAGCTCGGGCGTTTCACCGCCGAGGAACTTGGGCTTCATGACGGCATTGGTCAGGAAGTGGCGGGATTCGCCGCCCTTGCTGTTGTAGATGATGACTTCCTGCGGGTCGTCGGTCTGCTTGCGGCCGATCTGGCTGAAGAAGGCCTTGAAGCCGTAGTAATCGTCCATCGTCCAGCGGTCGAACGGATGGTTGTGGCACTGGGCGCACTGGATGCGCATGCCCATGAAGACCTGCGCGACGTTTTCGGTGAGCTTGAGCTGGTCGAGCTCGGTCTGGTAGAAATTCACCGGAGGATTGCTGACGGTGCCGCCGGTGGAGGAGAGCAGTTCGATGACGATCTGGTTGAGCGGCACGTTGCGGCCGATGCGGTCGCTGAGCCAATTGTAGTAGAGCAACGCGTTCTTGTAGAAAGGAGGCACGTTGTTGTTGATGGCGGAACGGATCTGCAGGAGCTCGGCGAACTTCATCACCCACATCTCGGTGAACTCTTTGCGTTCGAGCAGAGCATCAACCAAGGCCTCACGCTTCGTGGCGCTAGTGTCGGCGAGGAATTTGCGGGTCTCATCGGCGGTCGGGTAGATGCCGGCGACGTCGATGTAGAGGCGGCGGATGAATTCCTGATCGGTGCAGACCTCGGAGGGGATGATGCGGAGCTTGTGGAGCTTCTCGTTGACGTTGGTGTCGATGTAATTTGCCTCGGCGAGCTGCGGGCGGGTGTATTGCAGCTTGTCGGGAATGACGAGGACTTGTGCGACGGTGCTGTAAACATCGAAACGAGCCAGCATGAAGGCCGCGCCGCGGTCACCGGAGGTCACGAGACCTTCTTTGGTGATGGCGGCGGTTGGGTCGTTGTTCGACATGAAGAGCGCAAGGTTCGTCACGTCGCGGTCAGTGCCATCGGAGTAGGTGGCGCGGACGGTGATCTGCTGCGTGGCGTTCTTGCCTTCGAGCACGACCTGCTTCGGGAAGACCTCGATGCCGGTGCACTTGGCCACATCGGGCTTGTCATCGGGAGCGCCGTTGGCGATCCACTCGATGAGCGTCTTGTTGTAAACCGAATCAGGCTCAAAGCACTGGTTGCCGGAGTGAGGCACGGCACCGACGGCCTTTTCGATGAGGGCGCTTTCTTCGGGAATCGCGAGATTCAGGCGGCGGCCGGGCATCTCGCGGGTGATGCGGATGAAGTCACCGGCAGGGTCCATGCCGAAGAGGGACGTGCGGAAGCCGTCCTTGCCGCGAGCGGCACCGTGGCAGCCACCTTGATTGCAACCGCCGCGCATAAAGACGGGCATGCAATCGAGGCGGAAGGAGATCGGGCGGTCCTGCTGGCCGCCTTTGACTTCGATCGCGGCTTTCACCGTCTGGCCGCCGAGCGTGGCAGTGATCTCCGTGGCACCGGCATCGGCGACAGGCTTCAAATCGAGGCCGCTGAGCGAAGCGATCTTCGGATCGACGACTTTGAGATCGCATAGGCCGGAGACATCCTTCGTGGTGGCATCCTGGAAGGTGGCGAAGACGATCACGCGATGCTTGTCACGCTTCGTTTCGAGCGAAAACTTCTCCGGCAGGATCTCGAGGCGCTTCAGTGTGGGCAGCTTGGCCTGGAGGTCGGCGATGGCCTTGAGATCTTCAGGCGATTTGTAGCGTAGGGCAATGCCTTCCGGCCATTTCGCACCTTCGGCGATCCATTGCTTGATGGTGTTGATCTCATTCGCCGCGAGCGGGCTGCCCTTCGGAGGCATGATGTCATCGTGATCCTTCGGCAGCACCATGCGCTCGACGATGAGGCTCTTGTCAGGCTGTCCGGCGACAAGGCCTGCGCCGGTTTCACCGCCTTTGAGGAGGTTCGCGGCGGTATCCATGAGCAGCTTGCCTTTGACCTTGTTCGGGTTGTGGCACTCGAGGCACTTGGCCTCAAAGATAGGCTGCACGTCCTTCACGAAGTCCACCGCGAAGGCGGACGAGGCGAGGGCAAGGGTAAAGAGGGAGGGGAGAGAAGCTCGCAGGGGGCTTTTCATGGGTTTTTGGGGTGGGGCTGAACTCACTACGGGGTTCCGAGGCACTTTTTTCACAATGGTGAGAAATCAGGCGAGCCTTTCTAGGGCGGCCAGCCGCTCGCCGAGTGGCGGGTGGGAGTAGTGGAGGGTCACGGTGAGCGGGTGAGGCTGGGGATGGGCGAGGTTTTCGGTCGAGAGTTTTTTCAAGGCGGTCATCAGCGGGGCCGCGGTGCAGGCCTCGGCAGCAAAGGCATCCGCCTGGAACTCATGGCGGCGGCTCATGGTACTGGAAACAAGCCCCAGCAGCAGGCCGAGCGGCTGGTAGATCAGGGTGAAAAACATCAGGCCAAGCCCCAGCGGAAGCGGACGCGTCGTGATGCCGAAAGCCTCAAAAAACGCCGGTGAGCTCAAGGCGAGGTGCAGCAGCCAGAACATCAGCGCCGATTCCGACAGGCCGATGGCGATCTGCACGGGCACATGGCGCAGCTTGCAGTGGCCGATCTCATGCGCCAGCACGGCGAGCAGCTCGTCCTCGCTGTGTTTTCGATCAAGGTATCAAACAGGGCGATGCGCTTCGTTTTGCCAAAGCCTGCAAAGAATGCATTCGCCTTCGACGAACGGCGAGAGCCGTCCACGACGGACACATCGGCCACCGGGAACTTCAAACGCTCCGCGAGACCCAGGATGGCCGTGCGCAGCGGGCCATCGCCGAGCGGGGTAAATTTCATGAAGAGAGGCATGAGCACCCGCGGTGCCAGCCAGGCCATGATGAGGCTAAAGCCGGACACGCACAGCCAGGCCCAAAGCGCCGCGAGAGGCTGCGTTTGGAAGAACCACAGCACCAGCGCCAGCAGCGGCACGCCCAGCACAAGCATGAGCAGCAGGCCCTTGATGCGGTCGCCGATGAAAGTGCCCGGTGTGGTGCGGTTGAAGCCAAACTCCGCCTCGACGCCGAAGGTGTCCCAGGCCTCGAAGGGCAGGGCGAGCACGGATTTGACCAGCATGATAACGCCGATGGCGGCCACATTCGTCCACAGCGTGCTCAGGCCCCATCCGGTGACCTTCGCATCGAGCCAGGCAAAGCCGCCGCTCCACCACATGCCGATGAGCAGCGCGAGGAAAAAGGCATCGCGGATCAAATCGACGCGTGCCGAGCGGCCGGCATACTCCGCGGCCTTTTTCACCGTTTCCTCATCAAACACACCCTTCAGCCGCTCCGGCAGCGGCAGGCGATACCGCGAGAGGTTCAGCAGCGTGGCGATAAGGTCGAGATGGAACACGCCGAGGATGGCGAGCAGGGCGGCGAGGAACCAGGGATTCGAGAGAGTCATGAAGTGGCAGGCAAACACCAGACTTGGCGGCACTTCAACTATCCTCATGTGGCAAGAAGGACTGGAATGCTCCATGCTCCAGCCTCAGCATCCTTAAAAATCATGAAGAAGCTCATCTCGATCTTGCTGCTGGCATCGGCCGCCTGCCTTCAGGCTGCGGATGATGAGGACGCACTGCTCAAAGGCATCACAAAGGGCATTCGCGATGGCCATCAGGAGGTGCTCGCGGGGCTCAAAGACATCACGAGTGACAAGGCCGCGCAGCTCGTGCTCGATGCCGTCCAGAGCAAACGTGTCGGCGGCGGCATCAAGGCTCGCTTGACCGAAATCGTCGCGGCATGGCCTGTGACGGCCCCAGGCCGCAAAACGCTCGCCGACTGGCTTTTGAAACATCCGTCGTGCGATGACGACACGTTGCTGTTTTTTGCCAGCATCCGCCTGCTGGAGTCTCGCGGCCTTTTCTGGCAACTGATCGAGCAGGCGAAAGGTGAGCCGGTCAAGGTGAAGGCCCCGGAGCGAGTCGCCATGGCCACGCTGGGCCTCGGGCAGTTCGAAGACAATCCCGAGATGGTCGTCACGCGCATCGGATCGCTGCTGCAGGCAGATTATCCGCATGTCATTCGAGCCTCCGCCGCGGAGGCGCTGGGCGGGATGCGGCATCTGAAGGCCGTGGAGGCACTCATTCCGCAATTGCAGGATCAGGCCATCGGTCGGCGCGGCCGCGTTCATGGCGGAG
>CALMTT010000310.1 GCA_937872615.1 uncultured Verrucomicrobiaceae bacterium
AGGGAAGCGATGACCAGGCCAAAAACGGTTGAGAATCCCGGCAGCGGTATCGGCGTGATGAACGGAAAGGCCAGCAATATCAAAAAAGCGCTGTAGCCTCGCAATTGAAGAACGTCGGCCAGTTCCCCGAGCCTCACGGGGCGGCCGGAGAACTGAGCCGCCAGCCGCCCCAGCTGACCGGACAGGGTCCGCTTGATAGGGCCGCCGGGCGGCTGATGACCTTCTTTGCCCGAATTACTGGAGGCGATGTCACTCATGTTCCCTTGGATTCGGCAATGCCGGCGGTTGGAAGTATGATCTTCTTAGGCCGGAGAAGCGACGCCACCACGGAGCAAGTCAGGATGATCACAATCACCCCCAGCGAGACCAGAGTATCGAGCTTCCAAGGAGAGTGGGCGAGTAGCATCTTGACTCCCACGAAGGTGAGAACCACACCCAGGCCGATCTTGAGGTAATGGAATTTGTCCATCACACCGGCTAGCGCGAAGTAGAGCGAGCGCAGTCCCAGTATGGCGAACACATTGGATGTGTAGACGATGAACGGATCGGTCGAGACGGCGAAAATCGCCGGGATCGAGTCCACCGCGAAGATGAGATCTGAAATCTCGACGAGGAGCAGCACGACGAACAGCGGTGTGGCCATGCGAACTCCGTTCTCTCGCACAAAGAATTTGTCCCCCCGATAATCGGAGGTGACGGGCATCAGCCGCTTGAACCACCGGACGACCGGATTGCGTTCGGGATGAACCTCCTCTTCCTTCTTAAAGATCATCTTGAGACCCGTGATGATGAGAAAGGCGCCGAAGATATAGATAATCCAGGCGAATTTCGTAATCAGAGCGGCGCCAACCACGATCATCACCGCTCTCATTCCCAACGCTCCCAGGATTCCCCAGAAGAGAACCTTGTGTTGATACACCGGGGGCACTGCGAAGTAAGAAAACAGCAGTGCGAAGACAAACACGTTGTCGACGCTGAGTGATTTCTCAATCACGTAGCCAGTGAAGAATTCGAGTGCCTTCTGCGGGCCGGAAAAGTGCCAGAGCCCGAGGTTGAAAATAAGCGCCAACAAGATCCAGGCAAACGTCCATCCAATGGACTCCTTGAAGGTCACCACGTGTGCTTTGCGGTGGAAGACGCCCAGATCGAGGGCCAGCATCGCGAGCACGAACACATTGAAACCGATCCAAAGCCAGGTGTTTTCAGTCATGAGTTTCTCACATTAAACCGAGATCGTCCGGAGCGGCTGCTGCCACTGGAGTGAGCTGGGCTGCGATCGATGAGTTTTGACGCCCGCCGATCGACCGCCTTTTGCAATTGTGTCCATGCCTTTTCGCAGGCCGCCCGCAGCGTGTGGTCGCGGGCCTGTGCGTAGATGTCCGGACCTGGAGTGATGAGATGGAAGCGAGCCTCGAAGGCGGGACTTTGTTCCGGATGGCGGATGAGCTCGATGTTGGCACCATCGATCTGCCGCTTTTGGCTGAGCGGAATCACTCTTCCCTCCAGCCAGGAATCCAGCTCGCTGATCGAATGCAGGTTGACATGCTTCATTACTATTTTCATGGGCGTTTAAGCGTTCGTTGTTTTGATCTCTGTCACGTTGCGAAGATAGTTTCGATCAGCTGTAGGCACTAATACGCCTTTCCGAACGGACGCTTAGGCAAAGCCGAAGTATCCGTCGACTTCGGGTATCAGTCGTGTTCTCAGGGCTGAACGAAGTAATGGAAGAGTGGTCGGAGCGCGACTGGGCACTGAGACCAGAGGTTGGAACGATCAGAACTTCTGTGCGCGAACGACTCGAATGTCGGTCTCGTAAGCAACCATGGCGAAGGTGGCGAAGAACTCCTTCTCCAATCGTTCTAGCAGGACGGTCGCTACCGCTTGAGGCACGATTACCTCGACCTGGATGTTGGCGAATTCTTGGATGTCTGCGGTCCTTCTTCCCTGGTTCCCCTGTCCTTCGACGGTGAACAGGGTATAGCCATGGGCACCCACTTCGGTAAGCAGTTTTTGCAATGGCTCGCGAGCAAGGGCTTCGCAGATGATGGTGACCAATTTTGCGGGATGAGTGCTCATATCAGTTGATGAGAGTGCGGGCCATGGCGTAATAGATCGGGATGCCGATGGTAATGTTAAAAGGGAAGGTGATCGCGAGCGAGGAGGTCAGATACAGCGCCGGGTTGGCCTCCGGGAGCGAAAGCCGTATGGCTGCGGGCGCAGCGATGTAAGAAGCACTCGCTGCGAGAACTCCCATGAGTGTGGTTCCTCCGAGGCTCAGGCCAACGAGCTTCCCCAGAAATACGCCCAGGAATCCATGAATCAAAGGCAGCAGAATGCCGAAGCACACCAGAAATGGTCCCGCTTTGCGAAGGTCGCCCAGTCTTTGGCCAGCCACGAGCCCCATCTCGAGCAGAAACAACGCCAGAACTCCTTGGAAGGGAGTTACGAAGAAGGGCTCGACCTTTTCCATTCCCGGTTTCCCGCAGAGGGCGCCGACGATCAGTGCCCCCACGAGAAGAAAGACACTCCGGCCGAGCACCGCCTCGTGCAGCACATTCTTCAACGAGCTGCTGAATAGAGAGTTCTTACCATCGGAGGTTAACTTTCCCAATAACACTCCAACGATGATCGCAGGAGATTCCATAACGGCCAAAAAGGCGGTGGAATAGGATTCGTAGGGCACCTGAATCCCTTTCAGATAGTTCGTGGCCGTGATGAATGTGACGGCACTGACGGACCCGTAATGTGCGGCGATGGCCGCTGAATCGACGGGGCGAAGTTTTCCCAGAAATCTAAGAAGTGGGTAGATCCACAGTGGGATCAGGGCTCCCAACAAGATCGCCGCCAGCGCAGGCATCACGACGGTGCGCACACCTGCTTCGTTAATGGCGACACCTCCTTTAAAGCCTAGGGCAGTGAGCAGGTAGATCGTCAGGGTCACGTAGAGTGCTTCGGGAAACTTGAGATCGGTTTTAACCACCGCGGCGACGACGCCAAGCGCGAAGAATAGGATGGCAGGGGACAGTAAGTTAGCTGAGACGGCGTGGAGCAGATCCAGTTCCATTTCTTCAGCCTAAAAGGGCAAGCGGGCGGTGACCTATTCGGTTGTTCCTAATCAAATCTTCGACTTTTCCGAAGCTTGGATCGAAAAGCTTTCTTTGGAGGTGATGCATTTCTTCATTGGCACAACTCTGTCGCAGCCGCTCGATCGCGCAGGGGGTGTGCAACGCGAACTGCCGCGCAAGCTAACGAGCCCACAGGCGTTCCAAAAGCTGAAACATCTTGGGATCATGTTGTTGTAGCTCGCGTCGAGTGAAAGGGTAAAAGTCATTCCGAACAAAATAAGCCTCCGTTTGCTCAGCGAAATACTCTTTGTGGTCGACCAGCGCATAAGCGCGTTCGATCGTGGTAGGACGATCGCTCCCGTGCCACCTCTCGACGCGGTCGTAAAGTTTGTTCGCTCGCGCGTGCTCGTAAGCCTCCAAGATTTCTCGATTCTGAAAGGAGAGGACCCGGTCGTGATATCCGTGGGCCAGTTCGTGCAACAAGACGATGCTGCGGCATTCCTGCGGCTTCGCTCTGGCGAACAAGGGGCACGACTTGCGGCTGATCCAGGACTATCTTGGACACCGCGATCCTCGGCACACCGCTCATTACACGCGCACTGCTGCTGCCCGTTTCGAGGGATTGTGGTAGATTGTCGAAAAATGCATCGCGTATGTTGTATGTCGCTTGTTGCACGCTGGATTTACCAGTAGGCACCTATTTCCCATAGATCTTCCATTGTTTCAGCCTGATGAGGCTGCCATGCAGGTTCAACCCGCCGCGCGCGGCGATGCGGTCACCATCGGTGACGAGGAACGCGCCCTTGCGGTTCACCGCCTTGCCAGATTTGTTCAGCGCCTTCCCGACCTGCGTCATCTGGGCAAACCAATCAATCTGATCGACAACGTCGGGACGGAACTTGGAATCCACGATGCCTTCCACCAGATCATCGTCGGGAAGATAAAGACCAAAATTGCGGAAGCGCTGGCCGGTGAGATACGCGCCCAGATTGAGTTCCCAGATGGATTTCCCGAATTGCGCGCCGCCCGCCAGATCATCGAAGGCCTCGGCCTCGAGGTCGCAACGCCCGATGAGGCGCGCGAGATCCTGCATCTGAAGGGCGCCGATCGCACAGCCATCTAGGTGCGGTTCGGCTGATCGGCCATGAACCGCCTGTCGAGCGCGGGCCTCGAAACGCCCGGCATTTCGCGATAGGGCGACTTCATATCGGCTCCTTCGCGAAGTGGGCGCGGCTTCCTTTCGGATGTCGCGCTTCGCCTTATCGCTCATGCATTCAAGCTCGAACTTCTTGTGAACGTTCGAGGACGACCGAACGTGTGAAGAATGGCTCGGCGCTGTCATGGCCGCTCAGGGCCACCAATGTCATCGCGGGCGCACTCTCGCTTATCTGATCGAACAGGCTTTGCTTGAGCTTCGTCGGCAACGCATCGAGCCCGGCGTCGACATCACCGACCAG
>CALMTT010000311.1 GCA_937872615.1 uncultured Verrucomicrobiaceae bacterium
AGGTCATGTAGAGGTGCTGCGCGATGGCGTTTGGCTGCGTGATGAGCGGCATGCCGAGATCGAAGGAGCCGTAGAGATGGTCCTGCCATCGCACGCGTGTGCCCACGCCGATGCTGGCGAGGCTGTGCGTGCGTCTTTCGGCCGGGAGCGTGTTGTTGACGTAAAGCTGCGCGGCCTCGGTGAAGAAGTAGGCACGCCATTCATTACCCTTGTCCTTGCCATCACCGATGAAGGACGGGCTGCGCAGCTCCATGGTACCCATGATGCCAGAGTCACCGAGCTGTGTGGCGATGAGGTAACCACGCACGGTATTGATGCCGCCTGCGGCAATCTGCTCGGTATTGATGAGGGCGGAGGGCGAGGCCTGCCCTTGCACGCGGGTGTAGAGCTGGAGACCGCCAGGCAGATCGTGTGTGTGCGTGAGATCACCGCGGAGGTAGAAGAAGTTGTCACGGGCGGCAAAGCGTCGCGCGGCGAATTCGTTCTGCGAACCGCCCATGCCGCGCAGATGGAAGACGAGCGAGGTGTTGAACTCCGTGAAGCTGTGCTCCCGGACGCGGCTAAGCGAGTAGGAGAGCGTGAACGGGTAATAAACGATGGGCGAGGCGATCACCGCGCCGCCTGCAGTCACATCCTGGATGAAGTCCTTGTAGTCCATCCCGGCGCTGAGGCTGTGAAACCAGCCTTTTTCAGCGGGCAGCGTCTTCATGAAGCGCACGCCATAGACCTGGCCTTTGCCAATCACAGCACCGCCGCCGAGCGTGGAGATGTTGCTGTCCTGCCACGAACCATTAACCATGACGCTCCACTCGTTTTCGAGCGGCATCATGTAGTAGGCGGAGAGCACGGTGCCATCCGATTGCTTCTCCGGCGCTACTTGGAAGCTGGTGCCGATCGTGTGACCGAGCTGCCAGAGGTTCGAGTAGCTCAGCGAGCCGTTCAGACGCAACGGGACGGTGTTAGCGTTATGGATGTTGTTGAGTTCGAGGCTGCCGTGGAAGGGATTTTTGTCCTCGACGATGAGATCGATGTCCACCGTGCCAGGCACCACGCCTTGACGCAGCTCCGGTGTGATCTTGCGGTCACGCCAGCGGTTGAGCGCGATGATGTCCTTCTGCACCTCGTTGAAGTTTGGCACGCTGCCCTCGGCCATCGACGTCGCCTGTTCTTTGATCTTGCTGGGCAGGAAATACTTTGCGCCCTTCACGCGAAGCCTGCCGACAGGAGCCTCGACGACGTTCAAGAAGATGACACCGCGTGCACCGGTCTGCCGCGGCACTTCGACATAGACCGTTTGATAGCCGAGGCTGCGATACGCCTTCTCCAAACCTTGCCGCGCCTGCTCGATGTCGTTCTCCGAGCGTCCGGGGCCAAGAAAAGGATACACGGCCTTCTCGATGTCGATGGCCCTGAGCTTCGTGTTTCCACGCACGCGATACTCCTGGATGTAGAGCGGGCCGACCTGCGAGAGAGCGGTGGGCGTGGTGGCTGGTGTCTCGACCGCCTTGGGTGCCGGTGGCGGCAGATCCTCGCCACATGCCTGGACCGTCATCAGTCCGCAGCAGGCAGCGAACGCCAGCGAGCGTGCTGTCCTGAAGGTGGAACGTGCTGAAGCGGATGAAGTGAAGCCGGTCATGTGTGCCGGGCTGTCTTTGGTCGCGCCGGGCACTGCCTCAACAAGGCCACGGTTACGAATGCGTCACCCGCGTGTGACGAATGCATGTCACGCTGCTTTAATTCGACGACTTTGTCACTTGAGCGGGATTGCTTGATCCATTTTGCGAACGCTGCAGGTTCGCCTGCTGCTGCACGCTGATGAAGTGATCGCCGCCATACAACGAGGCAAAGTAGTCATCGCTCAGGCGCTGCGCCTTGAGCCATTGCAGGTAAAACTCACGACTGGAGGGATCACTGCGGCCAGCGGTGACTTGATCGCCAAACTGCTGGCGCATGTCTGCGAGCGTTTGGAGCGTCTCGGGAGGAAGCGAGGCATCCGTCGGCACGGGAGAGAGGCCGCCATCCTGGGTGATGGAATCACCCGCGGCATTACCGACGAGGAAGGCGGCAGGAATGGAAGGAAATGAAGAGGCCGCGTTGGAGGCGGCGGCAGGCTCACCGGGCGGCGTAGGCTCAGGTGTGCCGAGCAAAGCAGCGAGCGTGACCGCCTCATCTGCGGGAGACGATGGCTCGGCGGCAGGATCTGCGGAATTTTGGCGTCGCGCCTCAAACACAGCATGCAGCTCCGGTTCGATGAGATGGCGAATCGTGGGCTCCGGGCATCCGGCGCGGCGCAGATTCGCGATGTAGGTGGCAAAGTCCGGAGCTTCGAGGCTGCGCCAGTCAAGAACGGGAGATGGTGGCGGCGCGGCGGGAATTCTCTGAGACGTTCCTGCGTCTTCAGAAGGGCTAGGAATGGCCCCGATACTCCTGGACTGCGATGCAAGCCATCCCAGCACGGCATTGGCAAGCAGTGACAGGATGAGGAGCAATGGAAGCACGCGGTTCATGAGAGGAGCGTCAGATGCAAAAAGCTGGTGCTGACCTCACGGCCAGCACCAGCGAATGGATTTCAGACTTTCAGAAGCCGATTACGGGCCAACGGTGGCACCGTCGTTCGAGCGGCTGACATGCATCTGGGAGACGCGCAAGCCGGAGGAGCCAAGGACGGAGGCATTGTCGAGCTGAGTGGCCAGATTGGTCTTAAACTGGTTTTCATCCGTGCTCAGGCCGGAGGGCGTGTAGAGGTGGAGATAGCCCCAGCCAGTGTAGAGGCCTTCATAGATCAAGCTGGCATTGCTGCCATCATAGGTCACGCCTTCATAAGAGAGGCGGACCGCGCCGTTTGAGACGGCGGTGATGGAGTCAGCGATGCCCAGCCAGGCGATGAAGGAGAGCGGGAGATCCGTAGCCACCGAGGCACCGGTTTCATCACGCAGTTCGACCAGCGGGGAAGGAAGTCCCATGAAGGTGCGGATGGTGCTGCCGGAGGTGTAGCCACCATTGCCAGCGGCAAACGATCCGACGCCGTCACCGACAGGCCAGAGCTGGGCGACGGTGATGGCTGTGGTGCCGGTGAGCTTCCACTGCTGCACCGGGGTGAACACACCATACTTCGTCTCCGCGAGCTGGGTGATGCGGGTGCCGGAGCCGTTGTCACGACCGACGGCAAGGACGAGATCCTCGGCATCAGCTGCCGCGGCATTGCCCGTGAAGAGCTTCTTCGGCTGGGAGCCGTTCGTCCAGAGGGCGCGGGCGAGCTGCTGCGTCATGTTGGTGATGCCCGTGGTGCCCTCATTCGCCACAAAGGAGAACGGGATGATGGCCAGGTTTGTGTTCACCAGCGCCGGGGTGGGTGTCGGCGTCGAGGACTGGAAGACATCCGAGAAGGCAAAACGCGCCGTGGTGGACTCCGTGGCCAGCGTGGCCCCGTTTCCGACGGTGGCATTGGCGTAGCCATTGCTGCCTGGAAGGGCTGTAGCCGGGATGAAGTTCAGCGGGTTGCCGAGAGCGACGTCGTGAATGCCAGTGGCGGAACCCGACCAGGTGCAATGCACCGTGGTCACACCGGGAATGCCAGTGGCCGTGCCACGGATGACCGTGTAGTCCGCTCCTTCGAAGCTAGCCTGGGTATTGGTGGTATTGCCGGTGATGGCTGCGGTGGCGAACTTGCAGTTCGCCTCACCGCCCATCATGGCAACAATGGCCTTGTGGGTGCCGGAGCGGAAGGCTGTGGAGCCCGTGAGGCGGAGGGTGACATCCGCGGCAGCCTGCTGGACCACGGTGAGCGCCAAAACAGCGGTGAAGAGATGAATGACAGATTTCATGAGAATCGGATAAGGGATAAGAGAGAAGAGATGTGCGATGAATCAGAGGGACTTTTTGACCGTGCGGCGACGGCGGAAAGCGATGCCAGCGAGGCCGAGACCGGCCAGAAGGGCGCGGCTGGGCTCTGGAACAGCGGTGACAGCGAAGCCAACGACACCCGAGTTGCTGATGGTGAAGGTGCCTTCATAGGAACCCAGGCCGACAGTGCCAGTGGGGCTGGCGCCGGACGTGGTATTCAGGATGCGGTAGAGGTCCAGCGCAGTGCCAGAAGCGCCCGCGCCAAAGTTTCCTTCAACGGTGCCGGCCAGCGTGAAGGAGCTGGAGCCGTCATTGTTCGAGGTCCAGGTGCTGCCCGTGCCAGAAGGCAGGATCGCCGTGTTCGTCACAGCGGTGGAGAAGGCATCATAGTTGCCCGCAAGACCGACGATGGCATTTGCCACCGCGGCACGGGATGTTGAACCAGCAATGTCCCAAGCTGTGGAAGACTGCGTGCCAGGATTCACCGTGGTCTGAGCGGCGGAGAGGTAGTTCGTGCGGACGGGATCACCATCCACCGCAGAGCCGACGCTGGAGGCGGTGCGCACACCCACGATGCCCCAGAAGAGGTCAGAACGGGTATCCCAGCCAGCGCCATAGGTGCTGGTGAGCAGCGTGCCGATATCGACGATGTTGGTGAGGTTAGCGACGGCATCGCGATACACGGTGTCAGCCTGACCGAGATTGACGATCAGGTTTTCAGAGGATCCTTGGCCTCCAGAGGCACGGAAGCCGAGGAGCAGGTCCCCGGCGACGTAGGTGGTGGCGCTCGCCCGGGAGGCGAACAGGGTCATCCCAGCCACGGCGAGCATGGTGAGAAGAGATTTGGTTTGGATGAGCATGTGTTGGTGTGGTTTGTCGGTTTGGGGTTTGGAAGCGACGACCGTTGTTGAAGCGTCCGCTGCTTCGCCGTGAACCGGCGCAGTGGTCATAGCCGCCCACGAAATTGCCTGCCATCGAAGCAGGGTTACGTTTTGGTC
Source organism: uncultured Verrucomicrobiaceae bacterium (assembly GCA_937872615.1). Classification (GTDB taxonomy): domain Bacteria; phylum Verrucomicrobiota; class Verrucomicrobiia; order Verrucomicrobiales; family Verrucomicrobiaceae; genus Prosthecobacter. The sequence goes on from CALMTT010000311.1 coordinate 4,842, forward strand.
ACTGCCTCCGGACTGCTGCGGGGTGCGGTGATCTTTTGCGGTGAACCGGCCAAAGGAGCAGAAACGGCGAAGGTATTACCAAATTGCCATACGTAACCACCGGTCTCGTCGGAACCATCTACTTTTAAGGTGATAGCTTTGGAGGACCATACGTCAGCCGTAAGGGTTTAGGTGCGCCCATCAACATATTTCATGCTGTTTTGGCGAAATTGCACCATCCAGGATTCAGCGCCTGGGCTCGTGACATTAATACAGGCGCGGCCGGGGTATGTGGCCATACTCAAGGTTGCTTTGGAGGACTCCCAGGAACCGAATTCCCAAGGTGAAGATTTGTTGCCATCAAAGGCCCCGTTTTGAAGAATGTTAGCCGCTAATGCCGGCGTGGCAATGAGGCTTGCAAGCAACGACACAGCGCCGAAACCTGCTACTTTTTTAATAGTCAAAATCAAACTCCTATAAAACACATAAGTTTTTCAACCGGGTAGGTTCAACCTAAAACCTAAGCCCGATCATTCGGCACGAATTGATTACCAAAAAACACGCACACTT
>CALMTT010000312.1 GCA_937872615.1 uncultured Verrucomicrobiaceae bacterium
TTTTTAACCATGTGGATGCCATCGTTGTCCCTTCGGTGTGGGTGGAAAACTCCCCACTGGTCATTCACGAGGCGATGCAAGCGCACGTGCCAGTCATCACGGCAGACGCCGGCGGCATGGCTGAACTGATCCGGGACGGCGAGAATGGTTTGTTGTTCAAGTTCCGGGATGCACAGTCGCTGGCCGAGCGGATGCAGTGGTTGGCGCTACATCCCAAAGAGGCGATTCGCCTCGGTGAGCGAGGCTACTTGAATGACTCGCGCGGCAATGTTCCGGAGTTGAACTCTCATGTCCGGAGCATAGTCGGTATCTACGAGGAAGCCATAGCGCGCAAGCGAGCGGCTGCCATCACACCGTTGCGTGGCCCTTGGCGCATCACCTTCGACACGAATCCCGACGACTGCAATCTGCGCTGCATCATGTGCGAGGAGCATTCGCCACACAGCGAACTGCAAGCGAAGCGTCGGGCTGAAGGTCGCCCGCCACGCCGGATGTCCTTGGAATTGATTCGCAAGACTGTGGCCGAGGCAGCCGCCCGCGGGCTTCAAGAAATCATCCCGTCCACAATGGGTGAGCCGTTGCTCTATGATGAATTCGAGGAAATCCTTGGCATCTGTCGCGAATACAAGGTCCGTCTCAACCTGACCACGAATGGAACTTTTCCACGTCTCGGCGCGCGGCGTTGGGCTGAATTGATTGTCCCTGTCACTTCCGACACTAAGATTTCTTGGAACGGAGCGTCCGGCGAAACGCATGAAGCCATCATGCTGGGCACAAAATGGGAGCGTGGGGTGGATAACGTCCGCGAGTTCATCACGGTTCGCGACGAGGTCGCCATGCGAGGCGAGAATCGTTGCCGGGTGACATTGCAGCTTACGTTCCTCGAATCGAATGTAGCGGAACTGCCAGAGATCGTCCGGCTTGCCGCCAACCTCGGCGTTGATCGAGTGAAGGGACACCACGTTTGGGCACACTTTCGCGAGTTGCAGCCGCTAAATTTGCGTCGCAATGCCGATTCAATCCGCCGTTGGAATGACGCGGTCAGTCAGGCCCGTGAAGTTGCCGCTCAGCACTTATTACCCAACGGTCAGGCCGTGCTGCTGGAAAACTTCCACCCGCTTGATGGGGCGGTTGCGAATGCGAGTCCCACATTGAGCCGCTGCCCCTTCCTGGGGCGCGAGGCATGGGTGAGTGCCGAAGGCCGGTTCAGTCCCTGTTGTGCGCCTGATGCCCAGCGCAGAGCTTTAGGCGAATTCGGCAATCTGAATGACCGCAGCCTGGGTGAAATTTGGGATAGCCGGGAATACCAACACCTCGTTCACACTTATCATAGCCGCCCTTTATGCCAACAATGCACTCTGAGACAACCGGTTTGAAGTGGTCGGCGCTGGCGGTGGCCTCCGACAACACACATCACATGCTTGACGGAAAACCGGCATACACGAGCCGTTTTCTCAGCGTGGATAAGTTTCGGTCGCCGGGCCTCGCGGTAGCGCGAGATGAACGCGGCATGTTTCACATCAATCCCCAAGGCGTCCCGGCTTATTCCGCAACATTCCTTCAGGCGTTTGGCTTTTATGAAGGAGTGGCAGCAGTTCAAGCGAGTGATGGTTGGCTACACATCCACCCTGATGGCACAGCCGCCTACGAAAGCCGCTTCGATTGGGTTGGTAACTGGCAGCAAGCTCATTGCGTGGTCCGGGATTTCCAAGGCCGATACTTCCACATCAAGGAAGGAGGCAACGCAGCTTACGCGGAGCGATACGCCTATGCTGGCGACTTTCGAGAAGATGCAGCCGTTGTCCAGCAATCAAATGGTTTAGCAACACACATTGACGCGCATGGACACCTGCTTCATGGCAAATGGTATCCCGCACTTGATGTTTATCATAAAGGCTTCGCGCGCGCCCGTGATGACCGAGGTTGGCATCACATCAATCGTTCTGGCCAAGCCGCGTATGAGCGGCGATTCATGGAAGTGGACGCCTTCTACAACGGCCAAGCTTGGGCAAAGGACGTGGACGGTTCTGCTCTGATTATCAATCAGCGGGGAGAAGTCTTGCGCACGCTTCAGTGAAGCGGCACGAAGGTGTCGCTCCTACACAAGCGGCGCGCAGAGCCCGTGTAGTGTCACTGCGTGGTCACGGCCAAGACGCAATACAACCTCAAGAACGCCCGGGAATACTTCGAGGAACATCTCTGCGTCGGCGATTACTACCAGGAGGGCCAGCGCGTCGCCGGCGAGTGGATCGGGTTGGGCGCGGAACGTCTCGGACTGTCCGGCAAAGTCCGCGCGGATGATTTTCTGCGGCTTTGCGAGAACCAACACCCGGCCACAGGTGAAACGCTCACGCAAC
>CALMTT010000313.1 GCA_937872615.1 uncultured Verrucomicrobiaceae bacterium
GCGGTTGCACCACCATCAACGCGCCCGGCAATCAGAACATTACCTTCGGCCAAGCCTACTTCCTATGCGCGAAGAGCATGGCGCTGACGGGCCAGTGCGCCCCCGGCGACGCCTGCCAACCCAGCGCGGCGAAGTCGTGCCTCTACAAGAACGACGACGAGGCCGCGGCGTGTCCCGCTGGCTACACCTCGCGGCACGTCTTCTATCGCACGTACGCCGACAACCGCGTCTGCACCGGCTGCGGCGCGTGCACGACCAACACCGAGTGCACCGCCACCGGCATGACCGCGTATGCCGGCTCCAGCTGTGGCGGCGCGGGGACCGACGTCGCCTCTAGCTGCTACGACAACAGCGCCACCGGCCTAGGCTCGTACCACCTCACCGGTGGCGGCGACGGCACTTGTAGCATCAGCAACGCCGGCGCCACGTATACCGGCACCTTCAGCAACGCCGCGGTGGGCGGCTACGACACCGTGGCCTTCTTCACCAATAAAGGCGCAGCCTACACCATCAAACTCCACGACCTGCCGGTTGGCTCTCGGGGATTTGGTGATCCTGTCCAAAAATACTTTAGCTTCGATGACGGCGAAAGAGTGGTCAGTTCCTGTCTGTTCGTGTCTGGTTCGGCCGAGATGCCAGCCTTGATCTGCCTGGCGGACGGCAAAGGGTTCCGCACCTCACTGACCCCCTATCGAGAGCCCTCCACCAAGAACGGCCGACGGTTTGCCAAAACAGACGAAGCCGAGGTCATCTGCCTGGTGTATCCCCCTCGGCCAGGCTCCAGCAGATGGAGGCGGAGGTGTATCTCAGCACGTTGAAGGTGCAGGAGATGAACAAGCAGCTCGAGCTGGCGAACAACGAGCTGGAGTCCTTCTCCTACTCCGTGTCCCATGACCTGCGGGCGCCGCTGCGGGCGGTGGACGGCTTTTCCAAGGCGGTGCTCGAAGACTACGGCACGCAGATGCCTGAGGAATGCCGCCGCCAGCTCGAGATCATTCGTGGCAATGCCCAAAAGATGGGCCGTCTCATTGATGATCTGCTGGCGTTCTCGCGGCTCAGCCGGATGCCTCTGAACAAGCAAAAGATACTGACGCAGCCGCTGGTGGCCGCGGTGTGGAACGAGCTCGCCGCCGAGCGGGAGGGCCGTGAGGTGGCCTTTGATCTGGCAGAGCTGCCAGATTGCCATGGCGATCCGGTTTTGCTGAGGCAGGTTTGGATCAACCTGCTCTCCAATGCGCTGAAGTACAGCCAGCGCCGCGAGAGGACCGAAATCTCCGTGGGATGCCTTTCGGATGGCGGGCAGCATGTGTTCTTCGTCCGGGACAATGGCGCCGGCTTTGACATGCGCTTCGTGCACAAGCTCTTCGGCGTGTTTCAGCGCCTGCACCGTGCGGAGGACTATGCGGGCACAGGAGTGGGCCTGGCCATCGTGCAGCGCATCATCCACCGGCATGGCGGCCGCATCTGGGCGGAGGCCACGCTGGACAAAGGCGCGTCCTTTTTCTTCACTCTCGCCGAGAAACCATCATCATGAACGCGTCTCAAGTCGTTGAAATCCTGCTCGTCGAAGACAGCCCGGAGGATCTGGAGCTCACCTGCCGTGCCCTGAAGAAGGCCAGCCTGGGCAATCACATCCAAATCGCCCGCGACGGCGCGGAGGCGCTCGATTTCATTTTCTGCGAAGGCCCTTATTCAGGCCGCCGCATCGAGGACACGCCGAAGCTGGTGCTCCTCGACCTCAAGCTGCCGAAGGTGGACGGTCTGGAGGTGCTGCAGCGGATCAAATCGGATGAGCGCACCCGGCACATCCCCGTGGTCATCCTCACCTCGTCCAAAGAGCAGGCCGATGTCGTGCGCGGTTACGCGTGCGGGGTGAACAGCTACATCGTGAAACCAGTGGATTTTGAAGGCTTTGCCTCCGCGGTGCAGAGCACCGGCATGTACTGGCTGCTGCTGAACCAGCCACCTCGCGTCGAAATATGAACCTGACTCCTGCCCTGCACGTCCTCATCCTCGAAGACAACCCGCACGATGCCGAGCTGCTGTTGCGTGAGTTGAAACGCGGCTTCCAGCCTCAATGGACCCGCGTGGATGATGAGGCCGGCTTCCTCGCCGCGCTCGCCGCCGAGCCAGAGATCATCCTCTCGGACTATCACATGCCGTTGTTCGATGCACCCCGGGCGCTGGAGCTGCTGCAAAAAAGCGGGAGGGACATCCCTTTCATCATCGTTTCCGGTGCCGTCGGCGAGGATCTCGCGGTCGAGTCGATGAAGCGCGGCGCGGTGGATTACCTCCTGAAGGACCGTCTCGCCCGATTGAATCACTCGATCGCCCAAGCCCTTGAGCAGGCCCGGCTGCGGCGGGAGCAGAAGCTCATGCAGAACAGGCTGGCCGAGAGCGAGGAGAGATTTCGTGAGATGGCGGAGAACATCCATGAGGTGTTTTGGAGCACGGATGCGCTGTTGAGCCGTATCCTCTACGTGAGCCCGGCTTATGAGACGATTTGGGGGCGGACCCGCGCCAGCCTCTACGAGGCACCTCGCTCCTGGCAGGACTGTATCCATCCTGATGACAAGCAGCGTGTGCAGCATGCCCAGCTCACGAAGCAAGTGGCCGGTGTCTACGACGAGGAATACCGCATCACCCGTCCCGATGGCGAACTGCGGTGGATCCGTGATCGCGCCTTCCCAGTGCGAAATGCCTCGGGTGAGGTCTATCGCGTCGTTGGCGTGGCCCAGGACATCACCGAGCAAAAACTGGCCCATGACCGCCTGCACGAGCAGGCCGCCCTGCTCGACAAGGCCCAGGACGCCATCCTCGTGCGTGACCTGGAAAACCGCGTCACCTACTGGAACGCCGGAGCTGCCCGCATTTACGGCTGGAGTGCCTCCGAGGCGGTCGGAATGCGCATCGTGGATCTGATTTATCGTGATACCAGCCCCCTCCAGGCCGCCACCGCCATCGTTCTCGATAAAGGGGAATGGTCCGGAGAGTTCCAGCACTTCACCAAAAGCGGGGAAAAGCTGCTCGTGGAATCCCGCTGGACCCTCGTCCGCGACGACACTGGCCGACCGCACAGCATTTTTTCCATCAATACGGATGTCACCGAGGAGCGGCGCCTCGAGCAGCAGTTTCTCCGTGCGCAGCGGCTGGAAAACATCGGCACGCTCGCCAGCGGCATCGCGCATGACCTGAACAACGTGCTCGCTCCCATCCTCATGTCCATCGACGTGCTGCGCATGACCAGCAAGGATGCTCGTGCGCAGGCCATGTTTGCCACCATCGAGTCCAGTGCGCGTCGTGGCGCGGACATGGTGCGGCAGATCCTGACCTTCGCACGCGGCGTGGAAGGCGAGCGTGCCCAGATCGATGTGCGGCCGATCATCAGGGACATCATGCACCTCGCTCAAGAGACCTTCCACAAGGGCATCGAATGCGTCGCGGATGGGGCCCACGCGCCGTGCCTGATCACCGGTGACCACACGCAGCTCCATCAGGTGCTGCTCAATCTGTGTGTCAATGCACGCGATGCCATGCCGGCCGCCGGACGGCTCACCCTTTCAGCCCGCGAAGTGCAAGTGGATGACTTCACCGCCTCCGCCCATGGGGGCAAAAGCGGCCCGCACATCCTCATCGAAGTGGCAGACACCGGTGCCGGCATGCCTCCTGAGGTCATCGAGCGCATTTTTGATCCTTTCTTCACGACCAAGGAGGTAGGCAAGGGAACCGGCCTCGGCCTTTCCACCGTTCATTCCATTGTGAAAAGCCACGGCGGCATGCTCGGCGTTCGCAGCCAGCCCGGAGCGGGGACCACCTTCTCCATCTACCTGCCCGCCGATGCTGCCAGCAAGGCCCCTGCCACCGAGGACACCACACACAGCCTCCCGCACGGTAATGGAGAGTTGCTGCTCGTCATCGACGACGAGCAGGCCGTCCGAACCATCACCCAGCAGACGCTCGAGGTCTTCGGCTATCGCGTGCTGCTCGCCGTGGATGGTGCGCAGGCCCTGTCCCTGTATGCCGAGCGCCGCTCCGAGGTGGCCGCCGTCATCACCGACCTGATGATGCCTGTGATGAGTGGCGAGGCCACCATCGAAGTGCTCCGCCGCCTGAACCCCGACGTGAAAATCATCGCCGGCACCGGCGTCGCCACCACAGATGTGACCGAACGCCTCGCCAGGCTCGGCGTGACGCACATCCTCTCCAAGCCCTACACCACCGAAACCATGCTCAAGGCGCTGCGTCAGGTGCTGGCCTGATCAGGCGCGAACACGAGCACCTCGAAGGACAAAGCGGAAGAACTTTGGAGTGGCCGCGTTAAGACTACCATGAAACGACCCTGGAAAGACATCTCCGTGCCGCTGCGCGATGGCATGGTGCACTGGCCGGGTGATCCGGAGTGCCGCATCACGCGGGTCCACAAGATGGAGGAAGGCGCGGTGTGCAATCTCACGCACCTCTCGATGAGCGCCCACACAGGCACGCACATGGACGCACCGAGGCATTTCGTGGCCGATGGCCTCACGATGGAGCAGATGCCGCTGGAGCCGGTGATCGGAAGATGCCGCGTCATTGAGTTCGATGTCGAAGACCAGATCACGGCGGCGGATTTGAAGGACCTGCGCCTGCTGCCGGGGCAGCGACTGCTTTTCAAGACGCGGAACTCGGCCCGCAGTTGGGCGATGAGCGAGTTCGACAAGGACTTCATCTCCATCCGGGCGGATGCGGCGCAGGCCCTCGTCGATCTCAAGATCATGACCGTGGGCGTGGATTACCTGAGCATCGGCGGCTACGGCAAGGACGTGGTCGAGACGCATCAAATCATGCTCGGCGCCGGCATGTGGGTGATCGAGGGGCTTAACCTCGCCGACATCAAACCGGGCTACTACGACCTCATCTGCCTGCCGCTGAAGATTGAAGGCGCGGATGGTGCTCCCTGCCGCGCGGTGCTGCGCTGAATGTGGCTTCAATGACCAGCCAGTTTGCCATCGGCCACATGCACGGTGCCGCCGCGCACTTCGATTTTCTCCCGCGCCTCTTCCACCGGCACATGACGTGGTGTGTTGGCCGGTGCCCCCTGCGGCTGCGCCCAGCGGATGCCGTTCGCAATCACGCGCTGCACATCGGGATGATGATAAATGGGATACACCTCATGCCCGGGGCTGAAATAAAAGATGCGACCACTGCCGCGCGTCCACGTCGCGCCGCTGCGGAAGACCTCGCCGCCTTGGAACCACGACACAAAGATCAGCTCGTCCGGCTCCGGGATGCCAAACGGCTCGCCATACATCTCCGATTGCTCGATCTCGATGCAGTCGCCCAGCCCCGCGGCGATGGGATGCCCCGGATTCACCACCCACACGCGTTCCCGCTCGCCCGCCTCACGCCAACAGAGCGCACAACTCGTGCCCATGAGCCGCTTGAAGACCTTCGACCAGTGCCCGGAGTGCAAAACGATCAGCCCCATGCCCGCCAGCACCCGCTGCTGCACCCGCGTGACCGTTTCATCCAGCACCTGATCATGCGCCGCATGGCCCCACCACAGCAAAACGTCCGTTTCATCGAGCATCGCCTGTGAGACGCCCTGCTCCGGCTCATCGAGTGTCGCGGTGCGGATGATGAAATCATCGTTTTGGCCCAAAACCTCCGCCAGCAGGCAGTGAATGCCTTTCGGGTAAATGGCGGCCACCGCGGGGTTTTGACGTTCGTGCACAAATTCGTTCCAAATGGTGACGCGGATGGGGGTGGGCATGGTTTTTCACTCAAACGCGCACTGTGAGCCTATCAAACAATGATTTGATTTCAGAACTCCGAGCATAACTTCACTCACACGCTGCCTACCTTTCCGATGCCAACATTGCCGAGTTTGTTCTCCAAGTGCTGATAGCTTACGGCGTCACCACCGGCACGATCTCCCGTGCCTTCTTCAAATCCGGCCGCGCAGGCCGTGGATCATGCCAGCGATCCTTCGGTGCGGGTGCTTTGGCATCGAGGTAGGCTCCAATTCGCATCCGCAGCGCGTACACGGCAGCGCGGGTGGAGGCTGGAAAGACATAACGCGCATTGATGGGCCGTGTGCCGTCATTTCGGTAACTTTGCTGAACCGTCACGTCAGCGATGACGCCGGAAACATCTATTTGCACCTTAGTCTCTTTGAGGGGCAGATGATCCAGCGCGGGATCGCCTTGAACAAAAAAGTACGGCGATAGCGTTTTGTCATTTTGTGATTGCGCCGCACTGGGAAGAGCGCAAAGTGCGCTGACCAGCAACAGAAAGAAGCCTCGAATCCACATTTTGATCTGCATAAGTACCTCGCTCCCAACAACGCTGGTTGCTGGGTCATCTAATCAGGTAAACCCGCGCCTTATTGCGAGGTAATGCTACGTCAAGGCAAGTTGGTGGCTTAGGTCAAACGCCACAGCATAGAACCGTACTACCCACAGTCGGCGGTTACGGCAATTCCTTCGGCGTGCCGACGGTTGGCGGTCAGGTTCGCTTCCACACCCGCTATGACGGCAACATCCTCGTCAATGCGATGGCGGTCGGTCTCGCCGATGCGGATAAGATCTTCTATGCCGCCGCCTCCGGCGTGAACATGCCGATCGTCTATCTCGGCTCCAAGACCGGCCGCGACGGCATCCACGGCGCCTCGATGGCCTCGGCCGAGTTCGACGACGATTCCGAGGAGAAGCGTCCCACGGTACAGGTGGGCGATCCCTTCGCCGAGAAGCTGCTGCTGGAAGCCTGTCTCGAGATCATGGCGGCCGATTGTGTCATCGCCATTCAGGACATGGGTGCGGCAGGGTTGACCTGCTCCGCCGTCGAGATGGGCGCCAAGGGCGACCTCGGTGTCGATCTCATGCTGGATTCGGTGCCGACGCGCGAAACCGGGATGAGCGCCTACGAGATGATGCTCTCGGAAAGCCAGGAGCGCATGCTCATGGTGCTCAAGCCCGAGAAGGAAAAGCAGGCCGAAGCAATCTTCAAGAAGTGGGGACTCGATTTCGCCGTCGTCGGCCACACCACGCCGAGCAAGCGCTTCGTGGTGAAGCATGGCGGCGACGTGATGGCCGACCTGCCGATCAAGGAGCTGGGCGACGAAGCGAAGCCCGCGATCGAAAAAGTGGTGGCCGAGTGGCAGATCGAGAAACGCAAGCGCCTTAGTCTCGTAGGGTAACCGTGGATCTGATATCCGCGCCGATCCTCTCGGAGTATGAGGATCGGTTTCTTGAGCGATCCTTCGCGAGCCTGGACGGCGGCGGGGATAAACTGGCGCTATACCCCGAATACGAATGGGATCCAGTTGGTTTTGCGCGAGACATTCTTGGCGTAGAACTGTGGATCTGCCAGCGCGAAATCTGCGATCTGGTGGTAGAGAACCAAGAGGTGTCGGTTCGCGCCTGCTACGCCTCCGGAAAAACGTTCCTGGCGGCCTGCCTGGCCCTCTGGTGGCTGTGGACCCGTCCGGTCTGTCTAGTTGTCTCGACCGCTCCGACAGCGCGACAAGTTGAGGAACTTCTCTGGGCGGAGATCAACGATCTACACTCGAGCGCGAAGCGCCCCTTGGGCGGGACGATACTAAGCCGCAAAGCGCGCCTGGACGGGAAGCGCAAAGCGTTTGGAGTCGTCGGAGACGCCAAGAATAAATCGACAAAAGCCGGGTATCACAGCAAGGCTGGTAAGGTCCTCTTCCTTGTAGACGAGGCTGCCGGGATGAAGTCCGGCCAAATGGACGGATTCCGTGGGCTCTTGGTCGATCCAGAGGAGTGCCGATCCCTTGAGATTGGCAACCCGGTTTCAACCGAGGGGCCGTTCTACGAGGATCACGTTTATAAGCGGTCCCAGAGCAAAAAGCTATACGCTAT
>CALMTT010000314.1 GCA_937872615.1 uncultured Verrucomicrobiaceae bacterium
CACATCCCCGCGGGGCGCCGTCGAGGTGGATGTACAGGTCCTCGACCAGCAGCGGATCGATGTCACCCAGCGGGAGGGCGAACGGGATGGACGTGCCGGCGACCCCCGCGGCGCGGGCATCGGTGATCGGGCGGCGCGACCGGAGCGTGCGGTTGCCGGTGCGTGCCTCGACGACCACCGCCCCCTGGAGGCAGTCGCCGGTCGTCCGCATCATGAGGTCGACGCCCACGTAGGCGCCCGCCGGGCCGGAGGCACCCGCCACCTCGTCGCCGGTCAGGCGAGCCCAGTCCGACACCTTCGGCACCTCGTGGCGGTCGCCGAGGGGCACTTCCGACGACGACAGGGCCACGATCCCGAGCGCCATGTCGTCGAACACCGGCGCGCCCCAGTTGACCTTGCCCCGGAAGTCGACGTTGATCTTGAGCGGGTCGGGGCCGAGCGCATCGGGGAACGCTGCGAGGATCATCTTCTTCCACTGCGGGTCGCGGAAGCTGTGGCTGCGGGCGTCGACGAGGCCCTCGGTCATCGCCGTGTTCGGGGCGAACGTGCCCATGCCGCTGCCGATGAAGCGTGTGACCCTCGAAGCTGCCATCGCAGGCTTCTTCGTGACCTGCCCGGTGAACAGGAGCGAGACCTCGCTGCTGCGGGCATGCACGAGCATGGCCGCCTGCGGCGTCACGAGGTCGGCAGAGGCCGATTGGCCATCACGCAGCCAGCCGGTGTCAGCGAGCGTGGTGACGATGAAGTCGTTCGCCGCGGCGTCGAAGCTGATGACGCGGTCTTCGCCGGCCGTGAAGGCATTTTCCGGGAGCAGGCCCGCGAGCGTGTGATGCGCACGCAGGGCGATGCGAGCCGTGCGAGCGGTCATGGCGGACTCGAGCACGAGGCGTGTGGAGGTGCTGGCGGCTTCATCGACTTCGTAAGCCTGGCCGGTGGTGAGGTCTTCGACATAGAGCTGCTTGCTGGCGGGCAGTTTGACGGCCTGCGGCAAGGTGATGCGGTCATCGCTGACGCTGACGCTGCCGGCGAAGAGTTCGTTTTGCACCAGCGGCATGCTGAAGGTGCGCTGCACGCCCGCCGGGAAGACTTCGCGGCTGAACATGAGCACTGGCGAGGCGGCGGTTTCTTCAAAGGTGCCGTCGAGATCGCCATCGAGGCCCGCTTTGAGGCGCAGCAGGCCGCGATTCGATCCCGCGAAGGCCGCAGCCTGATCGACGCTGGCGTAGCGCACGATCTGGCGGCCATCAGTGCCGATGCTCATGACAGGCACGAGAGTCAGGCGGGTCCACTTGATGCCATCAGTGCTGGCTTCGAGCTCATAGCGCACATCCGAGCGACCACCTGCCGGGCGGGTGAAGACGAAATCGGCATGGCTGGCGGAGTTTTCGAGACGGACAGCACCGGCTCCGCTGGCTCCGGAGGCAGGATCAGTGCCGAGGGCGTATTCGAGGAGCTTCGGATAGAGGTCGCCATCATCCTCGCCCGCGTTCGATTGCAGCCAGGTGGCATAGGTGACAGGAGCGGCGAGCAGATTCGAGCCGCTCGTGCCGGAGGCGGAGAGATTGTTGCTGGAGGTGTTCGAGCTGCCGAGAGCCGTGCCGGGAGGTGGTAGCGGGTAGAAGCCGAGATCGACGGTGAGATCGGTGTTCGAGTCGGCGGTGTCGTCGCTGGTGTTGGAGGTGCCGGTCTCGCCAGTGGCGTTCGTGGGCTCGGTGCTCAAAGCAAGGGTGAAGATGCCGGTGTTCACGCCGGTGAAGCTCGGCTTGAAGGCCATGAGCACGTTTTGATCGAGGTTGTCATCAATCGGGGTGACGATGCTGTCGGTGGGGCCGATGGCGGGGATGTGATTGTCGAGCACGGCGCTGGTGGCGAACTGCGAAGGCGGCACATGGATGTAGTAACTGCCAGCGGGGACGCAGAACTGGTAGATGCCGCTGGCATTCGAGGTGGTGCTGTAAAGCGGCGTGCCGGTGAGCGGATCGGTGATGCTGGAGGAGAAGATGCGGAGCTCCACACCGGCGAGCACGGTGTCCGTGCCAGCCTGGTAGCTGCCGTTGTTGTTCACGTCCTTGAAGACGAGGTTGCCGACGCAGATGCCAGCGTAGGCACCGAAGTCGATCGTCATATTGGACGAGGAATCAGTGTCGCCATCCGTGGTGGACTCAGTGCCGACAGCGAGAGTGACCACAGGGCTGAAGAGAGGCGTGCCGACACCGCCGGGCTGGGAGCCATCGTTGTTGTTGTCCACGTTGTCATCCGTGGTGGCGGGAGTGCCGCCGGTCATGTTGAACGGCGCTGGCAGCGTGACTTTGACGTAGTAGTTGCCGGGTGTGAGGTTTGCGAAGCTGTAGAGGCCGGTGGAGGTGGTGGTGAAATTTGAACCGACCTGCGTGTCCGCGGAAGCACCGCCGATGACGTTGTCCGCGCCCGGATTCCAAAGCTGGACGGTGGCTCCGCTGATGCCGGTCTCACCACCATCGAGGAGGCCGTTGTTATTGGCGTCATTGAAGATCATGTCACCGATGATCAGGCCACGCACCGTGATGGTGACGCTGGCGGAGCCGGTGCAGCCATAGTTGTCGGTGGCACGGATGGTGACGGTGGCGGAACCAGCCGTGGTGGGCGTGCCGCTGAGCACGCCCGCGGTGGAGAGGGTGATACCGGCGGGCAGTGTGCCGCTGGTGACCGCGTAGGTGTAAGGTGAGGTGCCGCCGCTGGCGCTGAAGATTTGCGAGTAGGCCGTGTTTAGGAAGGCATTCGGCAGCGTGGTGGGCGTGAGGGTGATCGTGGGGCAGGCCGGGGCGAGCGTGAAGCTGCGCGTGCCCACGCAGGCATTCGCATCCGTCGCGTTGATCGTGAAGGTCTGGCTTGTGGTGACCGTCGGCGTGCCGGTGACGGCTCCGGTGGTCGTGTTCAGCGTGAGGCCGGTAGGCAGGGTGCCGCTGGTGACGGCGTAGGTGTAGGGTGCCGTGCCTCCAGAGGCCGCGGCGGACGAACTGTAGGCGCTGCCGATGGTGAGCGTGGAGTTCAAAGCGGCGAGACTGATGACCGGGCAGATCTTGATGGTATAAGCACGCGTGCCGGAGCAGCCGTAGGCATCCGTGGCGCGGATGGTGACGCTGGTGCCGGCACCATTCGACACCGTCGGGGTGCCGCTGATGACACCCGCGGTGGAAAGCGTGAGACCGGCCGGCAGCGTGCCAGCGGTAACCGCGAAGCTGTAGGGTGCCATGCCGCCGCTGCCGGTGAGGGTTTGCGAGTAAGCGGTGCCGACGAGTCCATTGGCGACGGAGGTGGGATTCACCGTCACAGGGAGGCAGTTAACCGTGACGAGGTAGTCCTCGACCTCACCGGTGCCGCTGGCGCCGGTGGCTCCCGGATTCTGCGTGCTGGTGAAGCGGAAGCGGGCACCACGCTGGCCCGGCACCGCGGCCAGCGGCGTGGTGATGCTGATGCTCTGCGCGACGGCATTCGTGCCGGTGGCGATGCTGACGTTCGTGGCCACCTGCTCGCCCGCGTCGGCGAAAGAGCCGTTGTTGTTGAAATCGATCCACGCGTTGAGGTAGGCAGCCGCCCCGCTGAGGTTGGTGACGGTGACGGTGGCGTTCGACGACGTGCCCGGAGTGAGCGCGGGCACGGTGACGCCGTCCTCGTCATCGCTGGCGGTGGTGTCGTCACCCGTGGCGGTGCCGTTTCGTGTGGAGACATACTCGGTATCGACGAGCGGTCCCATGCGGAGGTTGCTTGAAGCGGTGCTCGAGGCATCGGCGGCACCATTCCAGTCACCAAAATCCGTCGTGGGCACGGCGATGTTCGCGACGTTGTCCTCGACCTCGCCACTTCCAGAGCCGCCGGTGGGACCAGGAGTGATGGTGGAGGTCAAACGCACGCGGATGCCCAGATTCGTGCCGGTGACCGCCGTGGC
>CALMTT010000315.1 GCA_937872615.1 uncultured Verrucomicrobiaceae bacterium
AAACCCGCCGGTCGAAGGGGACCGGGAGGTTTTCCACGATGATGAGCACTCTGGGGCGTTGCGGAGCCAAGCGGCTCGCATTCAGCGCGGCGATGGCGGCCTGTCGAGATGAAGCTGCGCTGCCGCTCAAGGCTTGCCGCTGATTTTCAGCGCACGAATCGAAGCCGTCTGACCTCCGACGGCGATCCAGCTCCGCGACTTCGCGCTGGCGAGGTAGGTGTGCGAGGCGTCGATGGCGAGGTCGTTCACCTTCAGCGTGATGCGATCTCCGCTCCACGCGAAGTTCAGCCGGTGCCATTCGCCTGATTTGAGGTCGGCAGGCGCTTTGGCGATGGTGTGGCTGGGCTTCACGGAGTCCTCGGCGATGCTGATCATCTTTGGCGTGACGACCACGCGGCCAATGTGCGCAAGGCCCTTCGGCGTCTGGCCGTCGCAGCCGAGGATGAGAATTTTCGAGCCGTCGAAGCGGAATTCACATTCGATGAGGCCGCTGTTCCATGCCACCTGATGCCAAAGCACGGCCACATGCTTGTTCTCCGGCTTTTCGGCGCACACGAGCACACCGTCCTTCGGCTCGTAAGTGCCGTGGGCGATCTTCCAGGTCGCGTCGAGTTGCGATTTGAAGTCGGGCTCGGCGAGGACGGGCAGGTCTTCGGCGCAAACAGTCGTGAGCGAGGTGAGTAGGGCGAGCAGCGGGAGCAGTTTCATGAGGTGCAGGTTCAACGAAGCGGCGGCGCTGGTCTTTTTCGAGAACCAGAGGTTTTGAAGCGAAGTGTTCGAGGGCGATGCATACTCGCCGCATGTCCCTGAAGCTCGTCACGGAACTCAACGACACCGACCGCAAGCTGCTGCATCGCGCCATCGACGGCTTTGTGCCTGCGAAGGTCTTCGATGCGCACACGCACCTGTTTCACAGCCGTCATTTCGCGGAAGGAAAGCGTCCCGTGTTTCTCGACGAAGATCGCGGCTACGGCATGGCGGACTTTCAGGCGGCGATGCAGCTTTGGATGCCCGGACGCGAAGTCGAAGGCCTGTTCTTTGGCTATCCGAGCGCGGGCAATGATCGCGTCGGCGAGAACGCGTGGGTGCAGTCGCAGATCGATGTGAGCACGAATTCGCGGGCTCTCGTACTCGCGGCGCCGACCGATGATCCGGCTGAGGTGCGGCGGCTGATGAGCACGGGCGTCTTCATCGGCATCAAGCCGTATCGCCTCTACGCGGATGTGCCGGACACAAAGGAAGCGGAGATCGAATCCTTCGCGCCGGAGTGGATGTGGGAGGCCTGCCACGATCACGATGGCATCATGATGCTGCACATCATGCTCGCCGATGGCATCACCGATCCGCGCAACGTGGAGGCGCTGCGTCGGCTGTGCCGTCGCTACCCGCGCTGCAAGCTCGTCCTCGCTCATGTGGCGAGGTCTTTTAATTATCGCCATGCTCGTGAGGGCTTGCATCACCTCGTCGATCTCGATAACGTGGTCGTCGATACCTCCGCCGTGACGCAAGCCGGTGCCTTCCGTGCCGCGATTGAGATTCTCGGGCCGAAACGCGTGCTCTGGGGCAGCGATTACATGGTCAGCGAGCTTCGCGGCTCCTGCATCACGCAAGGCGATGGCTTCACCTGGATTCATCCCGAGATCACCGGCGATAAACTGACCATCTTCGGCCAGTACACGACTGTCGGCATCGAATCGCTCCTCTGCCTCCGCGAAGCCTGCGAGGACACCGGCATGACGCAGGGTGATTTGGAAGACATCTTCCGCGAGAACGCGCTGCGTTTATGTAATGGGGCCATTCCTGGCCCCAGAGACGGGGCAGGAATGCCCCGGATACTTTCAGGCCCCGAACTCTGGGAAGAAGCCAAAACCAAAATCTCCTGCGGCACAGGCCTTCTCTCCAAGCGTGCTCATCTCTTCGATCCGCAAACCTGGCCCTCCTATTTCAGTCGCGCGAAAGGCTCCGACATCTGGGACCTCGATGGGAAACGATACACTGACTTCACCGGCGGTGTCGGAGCCATTCTCCTCGGCCATGCGGATGATGAAGTGAACGCCGCAGTGAAGCGCCGCGTGAATCTCGGCAGCTATGCCACGCTCGCCTCGCCGGATGAGGTAAAGCTAGCCGATGAGCTGCTCGATCTGCACCCCTGGGCGGGCAAGGTGCGCTACGCCCGCGGAGGTGGCGAGGCGCTCGGTCTTGCGGTGCGCATTGCACGGGCGGCCACTGGCAAAAGCGGCATCGCCTTCTGCGGTTACCATGGTTGGAGCGATTGGTATCTCGCCGCGAATCTCGGTGATGACGCCGCGCTCGACGGGCATCTGCTGCCCGGCTTGCAACCGCTCGGCGTGCCTCGCGAACTGGCGGGCACGGCGGTGCCGTTTCGCTACAATGATCCCGCGTCCTTCCAAGCCGCGATGCAAAAGCTCGATGGCAAGCTCGCCGCCGTGGTGATGGAGCCGATGCGCAGCGAATTCCCACGCGATGGCTTTCTGCAAAACGTGATCGATGCCTGCCATGCCGCCGGAGCCGTCTTTGTGCTCGATGAAGTGACGAGCGGATGGCGTTTCGGCTTTCCCGGTGCCGCGCCCGTGCTCGGCATCGCGCCCGACCTCGCCGTGTATGCGAAGGCGATGAGCAACGGCTATCCCGCCGGAGCCATCGTGGGCAAAAACGAGGTCATGGAGGCCTCCAACAACAGTTTCATCTCCAGCAGCTACTGGACCGATGGTGTCGGCACCGCGGCCTCGCTGGCCTGCATCGGCAAAATGAAGCGTGAAGGCGTGCAGAAGCACGTCTGGAGCCTCGGAGAGCGCTTGCAGGCCGGTCTGCGTGAAGTGGCCTCGCGACATCCCACGCTCGGATTGAAGGTCGGAAGCATGCCTTGCGCTCCCTCGCTCGTATTTGCCAATCCAGCCGCGAAACCGCTCATGATTCGTCAAATGCTCCAGCGCGGCTATTTGATGTCGAGCCAGCTCTACGTCACTTGGTGCCACGACGACGAAAAAGTCGCCCGCATGCTCGCCGCGCTCGACGAATCGCTCGCCATCGTCGCCCAAACACCGCTCGAAGCCGCTCAAGGACCGCAACAAGGCTTTGCACGGCTCGTTTGAATCTCATCATGCTCATTGACTGCCACAATCACCTCGGTGCCGACCTGCTGTTTTACCTGCACGGCGACTTTCCCTATTCGCAGCAGCTCGTGCAGATGCAGCATGAGGGCGGAGCGCTCGGCATCACGCACTGGGTTGCGTTTCCCTTCGTCAGCTACGCGGCGATGGACGTGACGAAGTTCCGCAGCGGTGAGATCGGCTTCGGTCAGGGTGGCCTTGAAACGGTGCCGTATGCTTTTGAAAACAAACGCCTGCTCGATGAGTGCCAGAAGCTCTTTCCCGAGGAAGGAAAGCGCATCCTGCCCTTTGTCATGGTCGATCCGATGCGAAACACGGACGCTCAGGCGAAGGAACTGGTCAAACTGCGCGGCGAATATCGCTTCCACGGCATCAAGATCCAGAGCACCATCATTCAGTCCTTCATCAAATGCCTCGCGGATGAGGGCAAAGTCTTCCTCGACCTCGCCCGCGAGTGGGATGTGCCCTTCATCATTCACAGCAGCGTCGCCAAAGATGATCTCTGGGCTCAGGCGCATGACATCATCGACATCGCCGAGGCGAATCCGGACATCCGTTTCTGCGCCGCGCATTCGTGTCGCTACGACAAGGAATGCCTCGACCGCATTCAAGCGTTGCCGAACGCCTGGTTCGACAACTCCGCGCACTGCATTCACTGCGTCGGCGCGGTGGACGATCTGCCTTACATCGCGCCGCGTGAGCGCCGTTTCGACAGCGACTACACCGATCCCGGCCGCGTGACCGCCGATCTCGCCGCGGCGTATCCGGACAAGTTCATCTGGGGCAGTGACTCGCCCTTCTACAGCTACGCCGCTGAGATCAGCGGCAAGGTGGTGAAGCTCATCAGCACCTACGAGGCCGAGATGAAAGCCCTCCGCGCCGCTGGCGATGAAGCCGTCCAGCGCATCACCTGCACGAACACGCTCAAATACCTCAAGCTCGCCGATGAAAGCATTCTCTCTTGAAGGCCATGCCGCCCTCGTGACCGGCTCTTCGCAAGGCATCGGCCTCGCGATGGCGCACGGCTTGCATGACGCCGGAGCTGGCGTGGTATGCCACGGGCTCACGGAAAGGCCTGCCGCGTTTCCTGAATGGGCATCATATGTCTCATGTGACTTATGTGACCCATCATCGCCCCCTTTTCTGATGGAGCGTGCTTTCGAGGCAGAACCCGCTCTCAACACGCTGATCTGCAATGCGGGCAGCTTTTTTGATCTGCCGTTCCTTGAGATGACTCGCGAGCGTTGGGACAAGACGATGCAGCTGAATCTCGCGTCGGCTTTTTTCACGGCGCAGGCCTTTGCGAGGCGTTTGGTGGCCGAAAAGCGTGGTGGCAGCATCGTGATCACCTCTTCCACGAATGGTTTTCAGGGCGAGATGGACTCGTGCGCCTATGACGCGAGCAAAGGGGCGCTCGTGATGCTCACGAAGTCGCTCGCGGTGTCGCTCGCGGATCTTGGCATCCGCGTGAACGGCGTCGCGCCCGGCCTCATCAAGACGCCGCTGACGGCGCAGTGGATGGAGTCGAAGGACCGCACGCTGCTCGATCATTACGAGAAGAAGATCCTGCTGCGCCGTGTCGGTGCGCCGGAGGATGTGGCGGGCGCAGTGGCGTTTTTGTGTTCGCCAGCGGCGAGTTACATCACCGGCGAGATCATCGTCATTGATGGCGGGCTGACGAGTTGCCAGATCGGCCGGATGTGATGAGGCCGACGAGCATCGTGACCGCGCAGCCGAGCAGGCTGAACCACACAAACGAGACCTTCTGCAGTGGCTTCACCGCGGTGAAGAAGCCGCTTTGATACAGGAAGAGGCCGAGCAGCACCGCAAAGCCGGTGAAGCAGCCGGTGAGCGCTCCACGTGTCGTGGCCCGCTGGGTGAACATGCCAAGGAAGAACAACCCCAGCAGCGGGCCGCCGACGAGGCCGATGACGGTGTTCACGGACTCGACGAGATTCCCTGGCATCGCGGACACGGCGAAGGCGAGCGCCATCACGAGCACGCCGTAGCCGACGGTGATCCAGCGGGCGTTGCTGATCTTCGTCGAGCTGGCACCATCGGCCACGCCGGAGAGGCGCTGTTGGAAGTCGATCACGGTGGCGGAGGCGAGCGAGTTCAGCCCGGCGCTGATGGTGGACATGCTGGCGGCGTAGATGGCGGCGATGAGCAGGCCGGGAAGACCGGCGGGCAGTTGCGTGACGACGAAGTAGGGCAGGATCTGGTCCTCTTTTTGAATCAAGCCCGCGGCGAGAGGATCGCCGTGCGTCTTGTAAAAGGCGTAGAGCACCAAACCCGTGCCGTAGAAGAGCACGAGCACCGGCAGCACGAACCACAGCTTGATCCACAGCGAGCGTTGCGAGTCTTTCAAGCTGCCTGCGCTGAGGTAGCGCTGCACGCTGACCTGGTCGGTGGCCATTTGCACGAGGTGCAGGAAGGCACCGGCGATGAGGATCGCGCCGAGATTCACGCGTTCCGCCGGATTGAAGGACAGGCTCACATTCATGCGTCCATCGGCGACGACGGTTTCCCACATGCCGCCGAGACCGCCGGGGATCTTGCCCAGTGCCACGACCACAATGAGAAGCTGCCCGCCGAAGAGCACGATGAGCTGCATCACATCCGTCCAGATGACGGCCCGCATGCCGCCGAGTGCGGTGTAGAGCGTGGTGAGCGTGCCGGAGGCCAGGATCGTGAGCCACAGCGGCAGGCCGGTGACTTTTTCCAGTGCCAAAGCGGGCGCGTAAGTGGCCGCGGCGAGCCACAAGGCCACGCGGAAGATGAAGAGGCCGGACGCGAGCAGCCGCGTGGGCAGTGAAAAGCGCTCTTCAAGGAATTGGTAAGCCGTGAAGTAGCGCGATTGATAAAACTTCGGCAGCATCCACATGGCCGTGATGGGCGTGGCGATGAAAAACGCGAGAACCACATAGGCAAAGGCGAAGCCGTTCTTATAAACATCCGCCGGACCGGCCAGGTAGCTGATGCCAGAGAACAGCGCCGCGAGGATCGACATCGCCACGAGTAGGCTGTTCATGCCGCGGCCAGCGAGGAAGTAGTCGCCCAATGATTTCGAGCCTCGTGCGGACAGCAGGCCCACGCCGACGGACGCGGCCAGGTAGCCGCCGAAGATGGTGTAATCGAGCCAGGAGAAGTGGGTCATGAGGGAAAAGGCTACCGGAGACACCAACGCGGCCGCAACGACGCATTTCGTGGTTTCCTCGCGGAGCCACTCGTTTCACACGAAAGTTCCGTGCTGCTTCCAACGACTCCACGCCATGCCTGCCGACTCCGTTTTGCCTTATCCCGACACCAAGCCGGTGGGGCATGCTGATTTCTACTTTGCCACGAACGCCACCTTCCGCTTCATCAAGCAACGTCATGGCATGGAGGGCCTTCGACGCTACTGGCAGGACATCGGTCGGGAGTATTACAAGCCGGTGTCGGAGCGATGGAGGGAGAAGGGGATGGCTGGAGTGGTGGAGTATTGGAGGGCTTTTTTCGCCGCGGAGCCGGGTGCGGAGGTGGAGGTGCATGAGTCGCCCGATGAGGTGCGGCTGGAGGTGAAAGTATGCCCGCTCATCCGGCACCTGCGGGCGCATGGTCGCGAGATCGTGCCGGAGATCTGCCAGCATTGTTATTTCGTCAGCGAGGCCATCGCGGAGCCTGCGGGCCTCGCGGTGCGTCTGTGCGGCGGCAATGGAAGCTGCACGCAGCGCTTTGTGAAACGTCACGCGGCCCTCGAACCGCAAAACCTGGAGGACATCGCCACGGCATCATGATCGGCTGCTACGACTTCTGCGGGCATTACGAATGGACCTTCGAGTGGCTGAACCGTCTCGGCGGTCACGAGCTCGTGAAAGCCTACTGGGACGAGGCGATCCATCGCGATTCGCAGCTTCACGCCTCCGAGTTGATCGGCCAAAAAGGCTTCGAGGGCATGAAGGAGTATTGGGGGCCGACGCTCGCCGATGAAGGCGCGGTGTATGAGCGCACCGTGACGGAGGATGTCTTCCGCATCGACATGCACGAATGCCCCTCGAAGGGCTTTCTCATTCGCAACGGCCTCGATCAATACAGCGACTACTGCGATCACTGCATGGGTTGGATCGGCCCGCTCATGAAAGAGGCCGGTTTCGTCATCGACCACGAGCACAACCACCGCGGCCAATGCTGGTGGGAGATGCGGCGGAAGGAAAATATCACTCCCGCCAGTGCCCCGGGCGAACTCAGCGGCGAAAGCGATGTCCGTTTGCGCCCCGGCTGGCAATCCAAACACACCGACCACTATGAACGAGCGACTGATCCCGATGACAAAACGGCTGTTTCGTGACCTTGGCTCGCGTCAGCGTCCTGGAGTGCGCCGGTCCTCCGGCGCTTTCGAACGTCTCGTGGCCCCCGGAAAGCTCCAGAGGGCTGGAGCATTGATTCGCTTCGCTCACCCTGCGGGCAGCCTGCGGCTGTCTATCTCCGCTGCGCTCCGGTTCCAAAACGCTCTCGCGCTGATGATGATCGCTACCGTGGTGATGGCTTCAAGGCCTGCTCAAGCTCAGTGGGAGCAGCTCCCGCCGCTGCCGGAGCCAAATGGCGGATTTCTTGGCGGACACCACAACAGTGAGATCGTGATCGTTGGGGGCACGAATTGGGAAGGTGGGAAAAAGAACTGGCTCAGCGGAGTGTACACCTATGCGCCGGACAAGCGGGCATGGAGCAAGCTGCATGACATGCCCTCACCAATGGGCTACGGGCTCGGCTTTTCGCATGCGAGCGATCTGCTCCTGCTGGGCGGCAGCGATGGAAAGCAGACTTTGCGGACCTTTGGCCATGCGAGGGCCGGGAAGCTGGCTCCGCAGGAAGAACTGCCTTCGACGATGGTTTTGCTCAGCGGTGGTGTCATTGGCGAAAAGATGATTTTTGCAGGTGGCACCGATGACGCGGCCAACCTCGCCGGAGTGACACGAGCGACTTACAGCCTCGAAAAGGGTGGCCTGACCCCTCTCGCCGACTACCCCGGCAAGCCGTTTGCGACCGCGGCATCAGCGGTGGCTGGGAACGAGCTACTCGTGTTCGGCGGCATGAACTACGACGCGGAGGCGAAGCTGCCGGTGAACACGGCGGAGGCCTATGCCTTCTCACCGGAGAAGAATGTCTGGCGCAAACTGACGCCGCTGGCGGCGCCGACGCGGGGTTTGACGGCTGTCGCGCTGGACGAAAGCCACATCTACATCGCTGGCGGGTATCGCGAGGACTTCACGGCGGAGGCGGTGATCTATGATGTGAAGGCGGACAGCTACCGAAAAGCCCTCTCGCTGCCTTACGCGGCCATGGTCGGGCTCGTGAAGATGGGCGACCATGTCTATTGTCTCGGCGGCGAGGACAAAAAGCAGTCGCGCACCGACAAGTTCTTCCGCATCCCGGTGGCGGAGCTGCTGAAATGAACAGCAGCAGACCGGGTGAGAGGCATTTGAGGCCCTCAAAGCCCCGTTGAAGGCCTCCGCTCGGGACTTTGTGAAATTTTTCACAAAATGCGGTTGCCGCCCCTCGCCCTCGCTCGCATCATCGGCCTTCCCGTGTGCTTTTTGGCCTCTGGCGTGCTTTCTGAGCCCCATTCGTCATTGGTCATTTGGATTTCGTCATTCTCCCCCGATGCCTCCGCTTCTGTTTTACCTCCTCGCTGCCATCACTCTGGGCTTTGGGCTCATGGTGGTCACGGCGCGGAACCCGGTTACCAGCGCCCTGTCGCTGGCCTCGTGCTTTGTGGGGCTGGCGGCCCTGTTTGTGAGCCTGGACGCCTACTTCATCGGCACGATCCAAATCCTCGTCTATGCCGGCGCGGTGATGGTGCTGTTCCTCTTCATCATCATGCTGCTGGACATCAAGGCGGAGGAAGGCAAGCAGCCGAACCTGGCCGCCATCGTCAGCGGCATCGTGGTGGCCGTTTTGCTCGTGACACAGATCATGACGGTGGTGGGCCACACGAAGCTGGCGGAAAAATCACCGCAAAACACCCCGCTGGCCCTCGTGGAGGCCGCGAGCAAGGCGGAAGGCGCGGCGAAGCTGCCGACCATCGCGAATGATTTGAAGGCCGGGGAGCTTCCCGATGCCAAATTGATCGGTTTCACCCTCTTCAATCAATACGGCTTCCACATCCAGGTCGTCGGTCTGCTGCTGCTCGTGGGCACGGTGGGCGTGGTGGTGCTGAGCAAGCGTGAAAAGAGCACAGGAGGTGCCGCATGATCACTTTGGGCCACTATCTCGTCGTCAGCGGCATGCTGTTCGCCCTCGGTCTGGCCGGGGTGATCGCCCGCCGGAACATCCTCATCATCTACATGTGCCTGGAGATGATGCTCAGTGCCGCGAATCTGGCGCTGGTGGGCTTCAGCCGCTTCCATCTCGTCAACGGCCTGCCGGATTACACCGCGCAGTCGCTGGTCTTTTTCACCATCACCGTGGCCGCCGCCGAGGTGGCCGTGGGCCTCGCCATCATCGTCGCGCTGTTCCGCTCGAAACAAAGCGTGGAGACCGAGGCCATCACCAAGCTCCAGGGCTGACCCGCACCTCTCGACCGCCGCCCCATGCCTCACGCCGACGCCCAATCCCCAGGCCAGTTCCTCCCCACGATCCTGCTGATGCTGCCGTTTTTCACGGCGCTGATCATCCTGCTGGGTCACCGGGCACTGAAAAACGCCAGCGTGCTCCTCTCCGTGGGCTCGTCGGTCATCTGCTTCCTCGCCAGCCTTGCCTTGCTCGCCACGAAGGGGGCGGAGGGCACGGTGGGCATCCTGAAATTCATCGACGTGCCGGGCTTCCAGGCCGGGATCGATGCGATGATCGACGATCAAAGCCGTGGCATGATGTTCATCGTGACCTTCATCGGCATGCTGGTGCACATTTTCTCGCTCGGCTACATGAAGGACGACGAGGCCAAGCCGCGCTTCTTCGGGTCGCTCTCGCTCTTCATGTTCTCCATGACCGGCATCGTGCTGGCGGGGAATCTGGTGATGATGTTCATCTACTGGGAGCTCGTCGGCCTGAGCTCCTACCTGCTCATCGGTCACTGGTATCAAAAGGCCAGCGCCGCCGAGGCCTGTAAAAAAGCCTTCCTCACGAACCGCATCGGCGACTTTGGCTTCATGATCGGGATTTTGATCCTCTTCGGCCTGAACAAGGGCGATCTGAACATCGACAACCTCCAGGACGCCTTCGTCACCGGCGGCCCGCTGGCCGAGGTGGTGAAAAACAATCCCGGCATCCTCACCGTCGCCGCGCTGTGCCTCTTCATGGGTGCGGTTGGTAAATCCGCCCAGTTCCCGCTGCATGTGTGGCTGCCAGACGCGATGGAGGGCCCCACGCCGGTCTCCGCGCTCATCCACGCCGCCACGATGGTGGCCGCGGGCGTGTACATGCTCGTTCGCGTGAGCTTTGTGATCGTCACGCCGCTCGCCGCGGAGACCATCGCGGGCATCGGCTGCTTCACCGCGCTGCTCGCGGCGCTAATGGCCACCCAGCAGGGCGACATCAAGCGCATCCTGGCCTACTCGACCCTCAGCCAGCTCGGCTACATGGTCATGGCCGTGGGTGCGGTGGCAATGGCTGCGCTGCATGGTGAGGCGGCGCACGGAGCCCACCCGGGCCATCCGGCGATGTTCCATCTTTACACGCATGCTTTCTTCAAGGCGATGCTCTTCCTCGGCTCCGGTGCCGTCATCTACGCCTGCCATCACGAGCAGGACATCTGGAAGATGGGCGGCCTGCGCAAGCACATGCCGATCACCTTCTGGACCTTCGCCATCGGCACCGCCGCCCTCATGGGCGTGCCGCCGCTAAGCGGTTTCTGGAGCAAGGAAGCCGTCCTCGGTGCCGCCTTTGACAGCGGCTGTCGTCCGCTCTTCCTCGCCGGTGCCGCCACGGCTGCCCTGACCGCGTTTTACATGACGCGACTGCTCGTCGTGGCCTTCCTCGGCAAGGCCCGCACGGAATCCGCGCACCACGCCGCCGAGGTGCCGCTCGTCATGGCGCTGCCGCTGCTCCTGCTGGCCGTGTTTTCCATCTTCTCGGCTTGGGGGCCGTTCTCTGACTTCCTGCAAGCGATGAAGCCGGAGCACGTCGAAGGTCACGACACCGTGCTGTGGACCTCCGTTGCCGTGCTGCTGGTGGGCTCGATCAGTTCTTTCCTGCTCTACAAGGGCAAGGACAGCGATCCGGTGCGCATCAAGCTCTTCGCCAACAAGTTCTACTTTGACGAGATCTACGCCGTGATCGTCCGCGTGGGCCAGGACGGCCTGGCGTGGGTCGTGACGGCTCTGGAGCGCATTTTTGTCGATGGCCTCGTCGCGCGACTGCCGACGGCTCTCGTGGCCCGCATCGGTGCGGCCACCCGCATGCTCCAGGGCGGGCATCTGCAAGGCTACACCTTCCTGCTCGGCGGCGGCATCATCGCCGTGGTTTATCTCGTCGTGTTCGTGCTGCCCCGCACCCATTGATCCTCCTTCCGAATGAGCGTCCTCGAAATTGTCATCCTGCTCCCGATCCTCGCCGCCCTCGCGGTGCTGTTCGGAGCGCCTGCGCGTGCCGCCTCCGTCGGTGCCACGCTGGTGAATCTGGTCATCGTGCTGGCCCTGAGCTGGCAATACGCCGCCAAAGGCAACACCGGGCTCGCATTCACCCATGCTCGTGAAATCCTCGCCAATCCGGCGATGAGCTTCTCGGTCGGCGCGGATGGTGTTTCGCTGATTTTGGCCCTTTTGACCGCCATCGTAATGTTTGCGGCCGTGTGGCAGATCCAGGACCGCCCGGCCATTTTCTACGTCGCCTCGCTTTTGATCGGCGGCGGCGCGTTGGGAGCCTTCCTGACCACCGATGTCTTCTTCATCTACGCCTTCCACGAACTGGCGTTGATCCCCACCTTCCTCATGATCGCCCTGCACGGCCATGCGGAGCCGCTGGAGCGCAAAAAAGTCGCCTGGAAGGCCACGGTATATCTTGGCGTCGGCAGCTTGGTGCTGCTCGCGGGACTTGTGTGGCTCGTGATCGAGTTCAGCGGCGGGCGCGACCTCACCTTTGACCTCGAAGCGCTGCGTGCGCAGGCGAAACTCACCCCGCTGCCGGTCGAAAAGCAGGGCGCGATCTTCTTCGTGCTGCTGCTCGGCTTTGGCACGCTGGTGAGCCTCTTCCCCTTTCATAGCTGGGCCGCTCCCGCTTACGCCACGGCACCGACACCGGTCGCCATGCTGCACGCCGGCGTGTTGAAGAAATTCGGCCTCTACGGCCTGCTGCGCATCGCTTTGCCGCTGCTACCGCAGGGCGCGAACGTCCCCTGGGTGCAAAACGCCCTTCT
>CALMTT010000316.1 GCA_937872615.1 uncultured Verrucomicrobiaceae bacterium
TCCCCTAGGGAAATCCCGGGCCGGTTGTTCACAGGTTATTCCGGCGGTGAAGTGAACACCTCGGGCCAAGAATAGATTGACCGGCGGGAGAACGTGTGGCTTTCTAAGCGCGGTGAATTTCTCAGGCGCAGGTTTTTGCTGGCTGGGCACAAGTCGAACGGCAGGAAGTTGCCCGGCAGGTGCCATCCCTTCCCCTTCCCAAACGTTCCGACTTTCCCACCCACCTGAACTTCAGTTGCTGAAGGGAGGCAGAGACTGGTGAAAACGTTACTGGTCATTTCGCCGCATCCCGAGATTGCGGAAACGATCCGAAGCGGACTCAACCCCGCCCATTACCGCGTGGTCCACCGGGCGACGCATGAAGAAGCGGAGCCTTTGCTCGAAACTTACTCACAACTCATGTTGGATGCTGTCACCTACCCGTGGAGGCGTGGTGGTGCCTACATCCTGGTGCCGGGGACTTTCCTGGCCATGGCCTTCGCGTTCAGCGTTTGGGCACCGGTGCTGGGACTTGTGTCCTTGGGCATCGGGGCATGCTTTTTCTCGGCGTTTTACCTCCAGATTGTGGAGTCAACGATTGCTGGACGCCACAACCTGCCTGACTGGCCCTCATTCTCCGATTTCTATGATGACATGCTGAAGCCTGGCTTTCAGATGCTGGTGGTGTTTCTGATGAGCGGTGTGGTCTATGCTGCGGTGGCTTGGGCCGTTTTTTCCGTGTTCGCGTTCGAGAATGACGACAGCACCGTGAAGATGCTGCGGGGCCTGGCGGAGATCGTCTTTGGCTTCTACGTCCCGATGGGCGTGCTGGGACTCGTGCTTCATGGGCATGCAGGCGGTGCGCTGCCGCACCGCGTCATCCCGGCCATCTTCCGCTGCATGCCGGGCCTTCTCATCGGCATTGCATCGCTGACGGCGATCAGCCTGCTGGTAACTTCACTACAAAAGGTTGCCGACCTGATTCCCTACGCCGGAGTGCTTCTCGGCTGGCTGCTGACGATCTGCCTGATGGTGATGCAGGGCAGGCTGACAGGCACGCTGGGGCTTCGTTTTGCGAGGCGGATCACCGGGGCATGAATCATGCCTTCTTCGTCTTCACGGCCCGTTTGCGTCCGGGGAAGCAGGTGGTGCAGATGTCGCAGACGGTGCCGTCGCAGCCGCGGGCGGAGCAGTGTTCGCGGCCGTAGAAGATGATCTGGAGGTGGAGCTTGTTCCAGGCGGACTCGGGGAATAGGCGTTTGAGGTCTTTTTCGGTCTGCGAGACGTTTTTGCCGGTGGTGAGCTGCCAACGCTGGGCGAGACGATGGATGTGGGTATCGACCGGAAAGCTCGGCACGCCAAAGGACTGCGCCATGACGACCTGGGCGGTCTTGTGGCCGACTCCGGGGAGCTTTTCGAGCTCTTCGAGATCGGCCGGCACCTGGCCGCCGTGCTCGCGGACGAGGATCTCGCTGAGCTGGCGGATGGCCTTCGCTTTTTGAGGACCTAGGCCGCAGGGACGCACGATGGCCTCGATCTTTTCGACGGGCACTTTGGACAGCTTTTCCGGCGTTCTCCCGAGGGCGAAGAGGGCGGGCGTGATCTGATTCACCCGCACATCGGTGCATTGAGCCGAGAGCAAAACGGCCACGAGCAGGGTGAAGGCATCCGTGTGGTCCAGCGGGATGGGCGGATCAGGATACAGCTCCTCCAGACGCTGCTGGATGAAGGCGGCACGCTCGGTTTTGGTCACGACCGGGAGCCGGTGGGATTATAGGCGCTTCTGCTTTTCGATGCGCTCGGCCATCTTGTCCACGTGCTCCCAATGGGCGCGGGGCTTGAGGATGGAGAGGCTTTTCGAGAAGGAACCCCAGCGCAGGACGCGGATGTTCACATTGCGCACGCCCCATTGGTTCATCTCCGTCTTGGAGGGCTTGTAGAGATCGATGGTGTTCGTGCCGACGAGGGCGGAGCCGTAGTCATCGACCTGGTAGATGTAGGGGGTGCCCTCGATCTGGAAAATGGTGCCCACGGGGTAAACAGACCAGTCGGCGGCGGCACTGCGGACGCGGCCAAACTTCAGGTCGCTGCCGATGGCGGTGGCTTTGCCATAGACGATGTGGTCAGACTCCGAGTGGGTGTAGGCGGTGGTGCGGACGGAGGAGATGCGGGTGCCTTTCTTGGTGGCGACGGTCGAACTGGCGCAGGAGACGAGTCCAACGGAGGCGAGGCAGAGCAGCAGGGCGAGGAGGCGAGGCATGAGGAACGAAGCTGGATTGGCGTGCGGTGAGTTAATCCTGAATGCGCTTCATAGTGCGGTATCGGCTTTCTGAAAGCAATCACGGATTCGTTACAATGACCATAATCCACTGTTCATGCGGCCAGCGCCCTCATTGACGGCGATAGGCGATGTCAAAGGCCCGCTTGTATTGCAGGCGGAAGGTATCACCAAGCTGCCGGGCGAGCAGCGTCTCCTGGATCTTGTCACGGGCGGAGAGTGTCTTGCGGATGGGGCCGATGGCGGTGTCATACTTCACGCGGTTGAGATCGAGCATGACGGTGAGGGCTCGCTCGTTCATCCCAGCCGCGACGATCTCTTTCCATGCCGTTTTGAGCTCCTCATGCGAATCCACGCAGAGCACGCGGACGAGGAAACGGATCGAATTGAAGGCCGGCCCGGTGCGGTCGGCCTCGTAAACGAAGGCCTTGGCCTTTTCGAAAGGCATCTCCGCCGCGTCCGGCATGTGGGCGAGGTTTTCCGGCTGATAAAAATCCCGCCGCACCGGCAGGCGACGCAGCGCGTGCTCCCGCGGGCCGCCAGGCGTGCCGGGGTGAAAGCACCACAGCTTCTGCCCGGCCTCGCTGAGCACGAATTCGATGAAGGCGGTGGCCACCTCGGCATTCGGAGCCCCGCGGAACATGCCAATCGGGTCCACGCTGATGCTTGTCCCGCCCAGCGGTGCCACAAAGCCGATCCGCGAGCTTCCATCCGCCTTCCGCGCATCATCCTGGGCGGTGCGGCCATAGAAATCGATGCACATCCCCGCCGCCGCCTCGCCGCGCACGACATCCAGCGGGATCTTCGTCGAGGTGTCCGAGAAGTAGCGGGCATTTGCGGCGATCTTTTGGATCAATTGCAGACCTGCACTCCAGCCCGCCTCGGTGCCTGTGAGATCCAGTTCCTCCTTGGTGCGCTCCTTGCCAAAATTCGGCTTCTGCTTCTCCGCCTCGACGGCGAGGTGCATCTGCTGCTGGATGAGCATCTCGAAGACTTTCGTCACCGAACCGCTCTTCGCCGGATCCGTGCAGGCGATCTGCCCGAAGTATTTGGGATCCGCCAGATCCTCCCATGTCTGCGGCTCCTTCTCGATGCCGAGGCGTTTGAGCACGTCCTTGTTGTAAACGATGCCGCTGCTGGAGATGCACGCGCCGCACCAGCGGCCCGCCGGATCGCGAAACGGCTCGCCACTGAGCTTTTCCGGGATCGCCGCGTCACCAAACCAATCCGCATGCGCCTTCATCACCGAGCTGATGCCGGTCTTCACGCCATCACCGGCCACCAAAGTGCCTGATTTGGCCTGCGACTCGAAATCGTAAGCCCCGCCGCCAAACATGACATCCACGCCGATGCCGATGTCCGAGGCCAAAAACGCCTTGCGAGCCTCGCTGTC
Organism: uncultured Verrucomicrobiaceae bacterium; assembly: GCA_937872615.1. Lineage (GTDB taxonomy): Bacteria > Verrucomicrobiota > Verrucomicrobiia > Verrucomicrobiales > Verrucomicrobiaceae > Prosthecobacter. The sequence goes on from CALMTT010000316.1 coordinate 3,651, forward strand.
CGCCTTGTCGCTCAAAAACGTCTGCGCGATCTCCGGTGTCCATTCGCGCTTCAGATCCTCTTTCCAGTGCCGCTCAAAGGCCGCGGCATACTCCGACTTCACCAGCATGGCGATTTCCGAAGTCCCGCCCGGCACCCGCCAGTCGATGTAAAGCGTCTCGCCCGTCTTCGCCTTCCAATGCGCCGCAAAGGCATGGCCAAACTCATCGCGAATCAGCCCAGGATGCGGCGTCACGATCACCAGCCGTCGGTCCCAACGTCGCGGTGTCGTGGTGTCCGCCGGCTTCAGCAAAAACGGCCCGATCAGCACCGCGATGATCGCTCCCAGCACCGCCCCCTCACGCGGATGCGACCGCAGCCAGGCCAGCACGGCCTGCACGATGGGATGCTGGAGAAATTTTTGAAACACGGGCCGTGAGCATGGCGGCAGCGCAGGAAAAATCCAGCCTCATTGCAGGCCGAAGTGTTTTCCCGTTGAGGCTTTCACTCCTTGTCAAAAGCCTGCGCTTTTCGTAAGGGAATACTGGCCCCTTGCTCCCGATGTCTGACTCACCTCCTCCCGGTCCCACTCCCAGCGGTTATCAGCGCACCACAGGAGGGAATTTTCATTGGAAAGTCCCCACGGTGGAAAGCATCCGCGAGACCTTCCCCCAGTATGAAATCCTCGGCCTCCAGGGCCAGGGCGGCATGGGCGCGGTGTTTCGGGCACGGCAGAAGTCGCTCGACCGCCTCGTCGCCATCAAAGTGCTGCCGCATGGCACCGGCGAGGACACCTTCAACTTTGCCGAGCGCTTCAAAAACGAAGCCCGCACCATGGCGCGGCTGAATCACCCCGGCATCGTCCATGTGCATGACTTTGGCGAGACGACCGACGGCCTGCTCTACTTCGTCATGGAGTTCGTCGAGGGCACCGATGTGCAGCAGCTCCTCCTCCAGCAGCGCCAGCTCCCGCCATCCTATGCTCTGCCCATCGCGGCACATGTGTGTGATGCCCTGAGCTATGCGCACACTCATGGTGTCACCCACCGGGACATCAAGCCCGCCAACGTCATGCTTACCCGCGAGGGAGCCGTGAAAGTGGCCGACTTCGGCCTCGCCAAGCTGGACGACCCCGCCTCCACATCCCTCACGCAGACCAACATGACCATGGGCACGCCGGACTACGTCGCCCCCGAGGCGCTGGCACCCGGCATGGTCGCGGACAGCCGGGCTGATCTCTATGCCGTCGGCGTCATGATCTACCACATGCTCATGGGAGAGGTGCCGCGCGGAATGTTTGACCTCCCTGGCAAACGCATCCCGGGCCTGGACCCGCGCATTGATGCCGTCATCACCAAAGCCATGAAGCAGCGCCCCGAGGAGCGCTACCAGACAGCTGCCGAGCTGCGCACCGACCTCGATGCCATCCTGACCACGCCCGTCGTAGTCTCTGGTGGCCCTGCCAGTGCCGCGCTGCCACAGCAAGTTATCGAGTCCACGCATCCGGTGACCTCCACTCCGGCAAACAGCTTGGCCTCCAGCTCTCGTCGGAAGCCTCTGCTGCCTATGGCTGCAGCTGCGGTGGCGGTGCTGGGCAGCGGTCTTTGGTTCCTCCTGCCAAAAACCCCAGATCAGGCAACACCCACGCAGCCCTCCGCCCCTGTGGCTGCCACTCAGGACACTTCATCAGCGACTACCACCCCAAAGCCCGAAGCCCCCATCACGCTCGATGAATCTAAATGGCTCCCGCTCACCTACCCCGGCGATTTTGGGAAGCTCGATGGCGGTGTCACACCTGCTCCCGATGGCTCACTCCATATCGAAGGCGGCTACGGCCGCCGTCTCCGCGCCCGCTGGGGGCAGACCGATGTCGCCCTGCGAGCCAAAGTGCAAATTCCCGCCGATGGCAGCGCCATCCTCGGCTTGCGCACGGATATGAACAAGCCCGCCCTCCGCGTCGTCATCGAAAAAGACGCCATCGAGATCACCCACGAGCCGCTGGAGGACAAAGACGCCACCGACCACGATGTCCTGCGCCGCTTTGAAGACCTCGGCCCCAGCTACGATCCGGTCAAAGGCGTGCTCATCGCCGCCGCCGTGCTCAAGGATCAATGCCTCGTCTGGATGGATGGCCGCTACCTCGGCTCCGCCAGCAGCAATACGCTCCCCGCAGAGGGCAAGCTGCTCCTCGACGGCGTGAACGCCACCTTCCACAGCCCACAGTGGCAGGTCATCGGCGACGGCCCGCCCCCCTTCATCCCCTCCCCCGCCATCATCGCCAAGGAGGAGGACTTTCTGGGCCTCTGGTCACGGCCCAACACACCCAGTCGTGCCGGCCTGCTCCCCGGCGGCCGAGCCATCCTGATCCGACCAGACGACACGGAAGACCTCCGCTCTCCTGGCAATCCCTGGTGGAAGGACTGGCGCTGGAAGATCGTGGGAGACAAAGCACTCCTCCATTCGGCCGATGGCAGGCTCCAGGAGGAATGGACTCTCACACAGCCAGGCGTTGTCGCCCTCAAAGAGGTCGTCAAAGGCAGCACCTCCACCATCAAGCGCCTCAGCACCACCATTCCCACCCTCAAGCCTCAGACCAAGCCCGCGACCACCGCTATCACCAGCACCTCTCCTCCCAAATCAGAAATCAAAAATCAAAAATCAGAAATTCCTAAAGAGCTGCAAGCTCTGAAAGAAACCTACGCCGCCGCCATTGCCGAGCGCGTCACCGCTCCGCACGAGGCCAGCATGGCCCAGCTCCGGACCAGCTACCTCGCTGCCATTCAGCGCGCCGTCACCGCCCGCCAGCTCACCGCCGCCGACATCCAGGCTGATCAAAAAGCCATCGCCGCCAAGGCCGCCCTCCCGCCCGACATCGAGACCACCCCGGAGGCCCTCGCCACCCTGCGCACCACCTACCGCAGCAAAGCCGCCGAATACGACGACACCCGCACCGCCGCCCACCTCGCCCTCATCACCCCCTACGTCGCCAAGCTCCGCGAACTCGAAGCCGAGCTCCAAGGCAAAAACCGCCCCGCCGATGCCGCCGCCGTCACCGCCTACCGCGAACAGCTCAGCCAAAACCCGCTCGCCCTCCCCGAGCCTGCCAAACCCTGACCCCAGCCTGCGTATCCCTTTCGAATCTCTCTACCCGCCATGAACTCCCGCCACTCCCAGCCTCCAAGCCGCCTCACACCGCAAGAGACAAGAAAACAGCAGAGAAAGCCTTCTCTGAGTTCATCTCTGCGGTTTTCTAACCTCTGCGGTGCAGCACTTCTGGGCTTCGTCATTCCACATTCCTCATTCGTCATTGCGGCTCCGCCGCCCGAGCTCACCATCCTCCGCCAGCAATACGAAAAGGTCGTCGCCGAAAAAGCCACGGCTCCCTTCGAGGCCAACAAAGCCGCGCTCGACACTAAATTCACCACTGCCCTCACCAACGCCATCGCCACCGCTCAGCAGGCAGGCAAGCTCGATGACATCCTCGCCATCCAGGACGACCAAAAACGCCTCACCGAAAAACTCCCCATCCCCGACGACGACGAAAAAACGCCCGCCGCCCTCAAAACCCTTCGTGCCATCTACCGCGAGCAATTGAGCAAGCTCGAAACCACCCGCACCGCCGCCATCGCCACCGTCCTCCCAGCCTACCAGACCCGCCTCGCAGACCTCGAAACCACCCTCACCAAAGCTGGCCGCATCGACGAAGCCAAAGAGCTCCGCACCTACCGCGAAGGCCTCGCCTCCGGTGCCCTGCCGAGTCCCCCAGCCACTGCCAGCGCCCCCAGCACGCCTGCCACCACCCCAGGCAGCTCAACGCCCGTTCCCGCAGCCCCCAAGTTCAACGGCGACGATCGTAAAGCCGCTGAATACCTCATCAAGATCGGTGCCTATGTCATGATCGACGAACGTGGCAAACGGCACATACCCAGAAACCCAGCAGATTTGCCCAAAGGCAAATTCGACATCATTTCCATCGGCATCAATAACCAGGATGGTAACAAGCCGATCACTTCGGATGACTATTCCATCTTTTCAGGGCTGCAGCAGCTCACCAGCTTCAGCACCTACTTTGTCCCCGTCACAGATACGGAGCTGTCTTTCCTCGCCACCTGTCCGGCGCTTCAGGTCGTGTCTATCAAACGGCAGGCAAAAATCACGAACGACTTCATTGATCATCTCATTGGACTCGGATCACTCCGCGAGATTCGAATCACCGATGTCCCCGCATTCACAGGAGCGACCCTGGCCAGATTGGCTGCTTCCGCCAAACTGGAAAAGCTCGAATTCATCAGCACCGGTTTTGATGACAACGGTGCTGAGAATTTACCGCCCTTCAAAAAGATCACCTCAATCACCCTCGAAGGCTCGAAAAACCTCACGGACGCAGGCCTTCTCCACCTCGCCAAGCTGCCTGAATTGCACCACCTATCGCTATGCAATGCAGGTTGCACAGCTGCGGGCCTTGCCACCGCCAGGCTCAAAGTCGAGCATCTCGACTTCAATCGACTATCAGGGAAACTTCCGCGTGAAACGTCTCCCGTCATTGGCCCCGTCTATCCCAATCTGAAGTCCATTCGCTTCGCCCAGTCTGAATCACTGACTCAGGCGGACATCGAATCTTTGGCTCACTTCAAATCGCTCACGAGCTTCAGTCCGCTTGCCATCAAAGACTCCACAGCATGGGCTGGACTCGCCAGCCTCACCACACTTGAGACTCTTTGGATTGACCGGAATCCCTTCGGCGACACTGAGATCGACCACCTTCTGACAACGCCGAAGATCGCCGAACTCATCCTCGGCACCGTCGATGTCACCGACGCCGGTCTCCTCAAGCTCGCAGGGATGAAGAAGCTCAAGCGCCTCAGCCTCAAGCCATGCCCCAAAGCCACCGAAGCCGGCATCGCCGCCCTCAAAAAGCAGCGCCCCGACATCCAGATCACCCGCTGACCTCTTCCAGCTTCCCATCTTTCAGCCAGCCAAACTTCGTCTTCTACCATGCACTTCCAAGCCGCCAAACCAAACACCCCGAGAGAGACAAGCAAACCGCAGAGAAACTCCTCTTCGCCCTCATCTCTGCGGCGTTCCCGCCTCTGCGGTGCTGTTTGCCTGGGTTTCATCATTCATCTTTCATCCTTCATCCTTTCCCCCGCCGCTCCGCCTCCCGAGCTCACCATCCTCCGCCAGCAATACGACAAAGTCGTTGCCGAGCGCGTCACCGCACCTTTCGAGGCCTCCAAAGCCGCCCTCGACACGAAATTCGCTGCCGCCCTCGACAACGCTATCTCTACCGCCAAGGGCGCAGGCGAATTGAAAACCGTTCTCGCTCTCGAAGCCGAGAAAAAGCGTCTCGCCGACAAGCTCCCCCTCCCCGCTGAGGACAGCGCCGCCCCCGAAGCCCTGCAAAAGCTCCGCGTCATCTACCAAGAGCAGCTCACCAAGCTCGAAGAAGCCCGCACCGCCAACAACGCCGCCCTTCTCCCCACCTACACCGCCAAACTCGCCGCCCTCGAAGTCACCCTCACCAAAGCCGACCGCGTCGCCGAAGCTGCCGAAGTGCTGACTTATCGCGAAGGACTGGCCGCAGGAACACCTCCACCCGCAGCAGTGAGTATGCCGACCACTGCAGCACCGGCTTCTGAATCCGCCTCCGAAGGAAAAAAAACGGCCTTAAAGCCCTCTGAAGCTTCCGAACTGAACAGGAAGCTCGCCGAGTGGTGCCTCAACAACCGGCATGAAATCGTCATCGAGGCTGATCGCAAAAGTTCCAAGATTCAAAACCTCCAAGACCTACCCAAGGACAAGTTTGAACTCACTCGTATCAACTTCGTGGCCAGTCTCCCGCCAGGAGTTTCAGGGCCATTTCCCTGGAATGCGCTTCATGCCTCCCCGAACCTAGACTTCATCTACCTCGACCTCGGAGACGCCAATACGCCTGTGACCATGGATGACCTCGCTCATCTGGGCGCACTTAAACAACTCAAAAGTCTTCAACTCGGCGGCACAAAAGTTAACTGGGTGGACTTCAATGTGCAAAGGCTCCCCACCATGCCTTCATTGAAGAGCCTCACTTTTGGCAAGGCATCCCAGACTTTGGAGATCAGTGTTTTGAAGGAAAAATTTCCTTCACTCGGCTACATCACATTTGGGTTCGTGGAGATCCCGCCCGAAACCTTCGAGCAGCTCAAGGCCTGGCCTGGCCTGTGGCAGTTGCGCCTCGACGGCTCGTCAGCCCGTCTCACAGAAGCTCACATTACTGCTCTCTCCAAATTGCCCGAGCTTCACAGCCTTATCCTCTACCCCTTCAGCACCGAAGTGCACCCTTCGATAAAGTCACTCACACGGGTCAGCCATATCAATCTCAACTACGATTGCCCGGTCGAAACCTTCAAAGCCGTTTGCTCTGTGCTGAGCTTGGAAAGCCTTCAGCTCAGCCAGATCAAAAACGTCAAAGACGCAGATTTTGCGGCCATCACCAGCCTCAGCAAACTCACCGAACTCAAGGCCTACAACATGAGCAGCCTCACAGATGCCTGTGCTGCACACATAACAACATTGAAAGACCTCACGAGTCTAGATATTGGAGGCACGCCCGTGACCGACGCCATCCTGCTTGAACTCGCCAAAATGAAAAAGCTTAAAAAGCTGGCAGTTCGGAAGTCGCAGATCACCGAGGCCGGTATTGCCGCCCTCAAAAAGCAGCGCCCTGACATTCAAATCAACCCTTGAGGCATTTCATTTCCAAAACTCCTCCCGCCATGACCATCATGCACTCCGAAGCCCCCAGCCCTCTCCCAGCCCAAGAGATCAAGCCATTGCAGAAAAACACTTCTGCAACCTCATCTCTGCGGCATTCCCGCCTCTGCGGTGCAGCCCTTCTGGCATTCATCATTCCACATTCGTCATTCGTCATTGCCGCTCCTCCCCCCGAGCTCACTGTGCTGCGCCAGCAATACGACAAAGCCTACGCCGAGCGGGTCACCGCCGTCTTTGAGGCCAACAAAGCCGCTCTCGACGCCAAATTCACCACCGCGCTCGACAACGCCATCACCACCGCCAAGGCCAGCGGCGATCTCCCCACCGTGCTCGCCATCCAGGAGGACAAAAAGGCCATCGAGGCCAAGCAAGACCTCCCCGCCGATACCGACAGCATTCCCGCCACCCTCAAAACCCTCCGCAGCATCTACCGCGAGCAACTCGCCAAACTCACCGAGCAACGCACCGCCAACACCACCGCCCTGCTCACCCCCTACGCCGCCAAGCTCCAGCAACTCGAAGCCACCCTCACGAAAAACGACCGCGTCGAGGAGGCCAAGGAGGTCATGGACTACCGCATCAGTCTGAAGGCGGATGCTCCCGCGCCCCAAGCCGTCATGACCGCCAGCACTCCTGCTACATCCGAGACGACTGCTGTTTCATCCACAACGCCCGCCCGCACGTTTCCTCCTGCGAATGATCGTCAGGTGGCCGAATGGGTCATCGCACTTGGATGCAGCTTCGACCTCAACTACTTAGTGGATGGCAAGAATGGGAGGGCCGAAGGCCACAAACCTGAATCGTGGCCACTACCGTCGGGCGAGGTACAAATCACTCGTATCTTGTTGCAGTTTGGGCAGATGCCGAAGAAGGCCTACAAGAACCTCGAGCCACTCGCTGGGTTGCAGCACATCACCCAGCTCCAACTTTACAATATGCCGATCACAGACGCGGACACGGATGTGCTCGCCTCAATGCCGAAGTTGCGAGAGCTTCTAATCCAAGAAAACAAGAGCCAGCTACGCGGTGAGAGAATGCATCTTCTCAAAGAGGGCTGCCCAATGCTAAAGAATCTCTTTTTGGACAATTGCGGCATCACAGCGAAAGGAGCACTCGCCATTTCGTCATTGGCACAATTGGAAAAATTAAACCTCGAAGGCAGCGAGTTGACTGACAAAGATTTGCCTTACTTCGCGGCGATGGTGCAACTTAAAGAACTCAGCATCGGCATGACCAAAACTTCAGCGGAAGCCTTAGCCAAACTCGGTTCATCGATTCAACCCATCGTTTTGAGTTGGTCACCCACACCTCGAAAAACCAAAGCAGAATTTGCGCTACTCGGAGCGGCCTTCCCAAACGCCACTTTCTTCAGACTGGTGAGCAAAGAGTCTTATTCCGAAGAAGACATACTCGGGCTCAGTGCGTTCCCTGCCTTAGAAAAGGTATGGATAGAGCATGCTACTTGTTCGAAACCCATCTTCGCAGGTCTCTCCAAGGTTGCCAGCTTGAGCGAGATCCAATGTTACTGCACAGATCGGAACGTCAAAGACGATGCTTTCAAGGCGCTCAAAGACTCAAAAAGCCTCAAAACATTCAATGTGGATAACGGCCCAGGCATCACGGCTGAATGCTTGAACCATCTCGCGGAAATACCCACCTTGAAAAGAATCCGGCTCTCCCGATGCCCCGATCTCAAGCCCGCTGACATCGAGGCCTTCAAGAAAAAGCGGCCCGATGTGGAATTCGTCAAATGAGTGTCGTCCAGCCTTTCTCCCACTCATCTTTTTCCTCCCAAATCAGTCACCCACCAAACTCGCGATGAAATCTTTCCACCTTCTGGCAGCGCTCTGTCTCTCCGCCCTCAGCTCTTCGCTCTTCGCGGCACCACCTCCCGAGCTCACTGTGCTGCGCCAGCAATACGACAAAGTGGTCGCCGAGCGAGTCACCGCTGTCTTCGAGGCCAACAAAGCCGCTCTCGACACCAAGTTCACCACCGCGCTCGACAACGCCATCGCCACCGCCAAGGCCAGCGGCGATCTCCCCACCGTACTTGCTATCCAGGAGGACAA
>CALMTT010000317.1 GCA_937872615.1 uncultured Verrucomicrobiaceae bacterium
ACCAGTGCTTCAACGGGGCCGCGCCCGCGCGGGCGCGGAGAGTGCCCTTCTGTTACTCATTCTGGCGCAGGTGCGCAACCCTTCGGTTGCGACAGCCTGCGCTGTTTTGAGTGTCTGTATGCTCATGATGTCTGACAGCTTCGTCATTATCTGCTTGTTTTGAGGCGGTTACGCCATGCGAGCGCAGGCGGGGTTTTCCGCATCACCCCACCTCTCGCATGTTAGGTTGTCAAAGATCAGCAACGTCTCAAACCACGTAACACGGCGCATCAAGCTTCACATAGGGCAAGCCCAAGGCGGTAATCACTCGATCACCGCGACCCTCAGCCGGCCCTAGTCCAACAAAAATCACCTGATCTTCGTCGTGGTTTATTATCTCACTCAAAGCGGTTTCCAACTCAATTTTTTCCGCTGGGTTCAAGTCGCACTCGAACACCGAGAATTGCAGGTGGTCACCAAAATTGCCGCAGGTCTTGAACACCTTCCGCAGCCGTTTGTCATTGGCAACGTCGTAGCAAACCAAGTAGGTCGTTCGCATAAATCACCTCGTCATCAAAGGAATGTATTCCGCGATTTCACCCGTCAAAGTTTTTGCCAACAGCCGCGCCTGCAACTCCAGCGCCCGACGATAGCTGACTTTGTAATCAAACAGCGGATGGGTAATCAGCGAACTCATCCGTTGCTCATACGTCTGAAAGAAACGCTTTCGCCCCGGCGCGGTGAGGTTCACCGCTTGACCTGCTTTCACGAAATCCTTGTCCGTGACGACACGGTTGTTGATGCAACTCAACACCGTGGATTCCGCGATGAGCGGCCTGAACTCCTCCATCAAATCCAATCCTAACGCGGGCCGTCCGAAGCGCGGCTGATGGTAGAATCCGAGGTAAGGATCAAAACCAACGGCCAGTGCCGCCAACGTGCAATCTTTCGCCAACATGCTGTAGGCCAGTGAAAGCATGGCGTTAACCGGATCGGTGGGCGGACGTCGGTTGCGGTTATTGAAGTTGAAATTGAACGTGCGTTGTTTGGTGTTTTCGACTGGAAGGCCAAGGCCTGGCAAATCGTCCTCGACTTTCACCATGCCGCCTAACTGTTGGAAATACTGGCTCGCCGCCGCGCCCTCGATGCCGAGCAATTCCTCGATGGAATTTGCACTCAACGCATCCTCGGACGCGCGCTTCAGCTTTCCGATGACTACTTCTGGCGGCTCCAGATGGTTTCGCATCAGCAGCGTGCGATGATTGCGGATTTTTCCATGAACGAACTGCCTCGCGAGCGACAGACACGTCGCTTCATCCCGCGCCAAACGGAATTGTTCCATGCGCAGGAATACATTCTTCAACGCGTGACCACGAGTGATTCCGTAGAACCAGCCGCCCATTGAAAAATACGTGACCGGCACTTCCTGTTCGCAGAGCGATTGAATGGCCTGCGTCGAGATTTGGACGTTGCCAAACAACGCCACATGCGACACATCCCGCATCCGCACTTCCTCAATCAGCTTGTCCTTGTCTTTGATCGTCAGGACTTCGTCCTTGCAGCCCACGCGATACCCCGGTGTGTTCAGATACAGCGGACGCGTATCGTCCCGCGCGGCAATCAATCTTCGTGGAGCTTCGCCGTTGGGTTGCGGGCTTTCAGAAGTTTTCCCGTCCACACTCACGTCAACCTTCATCGTGGTCTGCGCCAGCATCCGGGTTTCATCCGGCAGACAAACTGGTGCGAGCGAGCAACGCACGCACTTCGGCGAATGAACCAGCGGCGCGGGAATCGGCGCGGCAATGACCCGCTTGGCGTCTGCGATGTTTTGAAGAATCCAGTTTTCCAGTTCGGGAGTGATGGGCAAACGGACGCGCTGCTTTGTGGCGCGGTAATAGATGACACCCTCGTTACAGGTGTATCCGTTATCCCGTAGAATCAGCGCCTGCAATCCAAGCTGCATCTTGTCCGTGTCCCACAATTCGTTGGCCTCCTCGCCCTCTTTGGGCGCACCTGCCTTGTAATCCACCGGGCAGACCTCCAATGCCGCAAACAAATCGCCGGGTGAATCATCGGCTCCGGTGGCCAGTCCGGCACGGACCTCGACCAAGTCCATCTTCGCGACTATGCCCAATCGCTCTGAACCCATTTGCACGGAGCGCGAGTGAATTGTTTCGGGTTCGGTGTCCTGCGCTTCAGGTTCTATGGTTGAGGCATCGCCGTTTGCTGCCGGCTGATCCTCTGTCGTTGTCTTCTCTGCCTTCGATTTCTTTTTGGCCGCTGGCAAAGCACCGTTGCCCGAATCAACCCGCTGATGAATGGCACCGCCACGCAACGTGTCCACGCTCTCAACAAAAACTCCCTCGACGAATTCGTAATAGAACAGCCGCTGGCAATAAACGAACTCGTTCATCATCCGAGCGGGAATTTGCTGTGGTTCGGCCTCCGAGCGAATCTTGCGTTCCGAGATTTCCGGCGGCACGGGTGTCTGCAAATCTGCGTCCTGAGACGGCGAAGGACTCGTAACAGACGGAGCTGAGATTTCAGCAAGAGGCTTTGGCGGTTCGCTCGATGGCGTTTCGGTCGGCGCGACGCGCACCACAATCTTCAACTGCCTTGGCTCGGTGGTGGATTCGCGCGGCTGCCGATTGTCGCCTGACCTTGACCTCGATGTGACAGGCGAAAGCCCCCTTGGCTTCAGTGACGATTCCGGTTCACTTAAACGATTTTCGGACGAAGCCGATGGATCTTGGTCGTTCATAAATTACCTCCAGCGGGGGAAAAGCCATGCCAAGCCGGAATGCCCTTCTTGGAGCGCCGGGACTGCACTGCTATCACTGTCCGGTTCAACCGTGCCGCAATGTCAGCATCCGCCGCTGTTCCCAACATCGCTTCTTCCTCCGGTCGCCAATCCGGCGCGACCCGCCGCACGCTCAAAATACGTCTTTTCGTCCGCGCCTGACGGACGCTGTTCAAAGAATGTCCCGTTCGGCGCGCGACTTCTTCGTCCGAAAATTTTCCGAGCAACGCGAGTTCAGCGAACACACCGCCCGGGTGATCGATGAAGAAGTGCAGAAGTTCATGGTGCAGGCCAACACGACGGCGATCGAGATGCTGACGCAGAACCGGGTCCAACTGGACGCCATTGCCAAGGCCCTGCTGGACAATGAAGCCATCGATGAGCGTGACATGGAGCAGATCATCGGCACTCGTCCCGCATCGAATAGCAACGACTCCGTACTCAAGAAATCCGACGAGGCTTGAAGCATCCCGGCTGCGGACCGTCTGACAATCTTGTGTTGATGTACGGCCCTGTTCGCCTTCTCAATCCGATTGTGCCCCGTTGAAAACGGAACCTGACGTATTCGGGAGGCCGCAATGCTTTCGGGAGGGCGAAGATCCTTCTGAGCCGGCGTGCTGGCATTTCGGGTGCATGGCTGGCTTGTCCAACCATGTGTCTTCCGGGAAGGAGAAGTTCCACCTGAGCCGGGAGAGTCCAAGGACATTCCAGGTGCAATTAGCTCGGCA
>CALMTT010000318.1 GCA_937872615.1 uncultured Verrucomicrobiaceae bacterium
GGCCGCAAACGCTGCATAGTCCCGCTTCCGTGTTTCGTGAATGCACATCAGCACCTTGGTCCCAGGCACCGGCACAAACTTCATGCCCAGACTGTTGATGAATGGCTTGTCCTTGGTGATCCCATCGGGTGATGCCGGGAGAGTCTCAGGGAACCTGGGTTTGTCCAGGTTCGCATACTCAAAGCGATCAATGATGACGCCCTGTGGCACGAATCCGTGGATCAGACCCTCGGTGGCCTGGCCGCGCTGGTAGTAGTCTCCCGCCCAGTTACCACTGATGACGGAAGCGTCATGATCCAGGCGGAACGTGATGTCGTTGTTCACCGCTCGCAGCTCAAATGTGTGGCGTTTGGAACGGTCCAGTTGCTTCAACCGGGCAGCGTCCCCGAAGTTCTTACCACCTGAGTCCAGGCATTGGATCATGATGTCACTTGGTCTCGACGTTCCATCCTTGTTGGCGACGGTGATGCCTGCCAAGTAACCCGCGTTGAAGATTTTGTCCGTGATTGTGCCTGTGTTCGATTGCACGGAGGAGCGAAATGCGACTGCCAAACCTTCAGATGGCGGCTTATTGGCAATGGAATCTTTGGTATCCGGCCATCGCCACAGCACCCGAATCGCCACGTCGCGCATTGGCTTGGTCTTCGGGTCCAGGGGCCAGAAGACGGCTCTATCTTTGAGACCTCGGACGCCGTTGGTGCCCTCGCGGGCGAACAAGGTGTCGTCCTTCCAATCGCCCGCCCAGTAGGCAGCGAGTCCGTCCACCCACGTGTCGCCGCTCGACGGCGCAAAGTCTGGGATTGAACTGGTCTCGGTGTCCTGATTGGCTGAGTCTGGTGCAGAGGCTTGTTGTTCCCACTGGAACCAAAGCCCCGCACCAAGCACCAAAACGACAGCCGCCGCGATGAGCCAACCACCCTTTCCGGATCTCTTGTTGACCACAGGTGCTGGTCTGGCCGCCTGTGGAGGGCGTGGCTGGCTGGCGGCCCGTGGCTTTGGCTGAGTCGGTCCTGCGACGACTTTTCCGGGAGACGCGGATGGGGGTAGGGACTCTTGTCTCTGCACTGGCTGGGTCAGGATGGCATCCAGGGCACGGCGCATGTCGCGGATGCGCTGGTAGCGCTGGTCACGATCTTCGCGCATGGCGCTGGCGATGATGTGGTCATATCGCGGATCGAGGCCCGGCACCTTGAGTGAGGGCATTTCAAAAAGACCCTGAGGCAGCTTGCCAGTGAGCATCTGGTACAGCATGACCCCTACGGCGTAGATGTCGGCACGGTGGTCGATCGACACGCCGAGCATGAGTGCCTCTGGGGCGACGTAGTGTGGAGTGCCCATGACATGACCAGTCACCGTGAGGCTGGTGTTGGCATTTTGCCGGGATTTTGCCAATCCGAAGTCAGCTACCTTCACTCGCCCGTCGTAGCCAACGATGATATTCGCGGGCTTGATGTCTCGGTGGACAACACCGTGCTCATGAGCGCATTGCAAAGCGTCGCAGACGTGGGCAGCAATAGCCATGGCATGAGCAGAGGAAAGTCTTCCCTGTTGCTGAATCATCTGGGCTACGTCGGTGCCATTAATGAACTCCATGACAAAGAACAAGGTGCCGTCGGCCATCTGTCCAAAGTCGAAAACGGAAATGATGTTTGGATGGCTGAACCGCGCCATAGCCTGCGCCTCCTGCTTGAATCGCTCAGCGAAATGAGGATCTGCGGCGAGAAGTTGGGGCGGCAGAATCTTGATCGCAACCTCACGGTTCAGGGAGATCTGCACACCTCGATAGACGGCACCCATGCCGCCGCGCCCAATGAGTGCCAGCACCTGATAGGCCGGGAGCTTGTCTTGTAGGACCTCTGGCGCAGGCGGCTGCCAATCCTGCGCGTTGGCAGTTGCTTGGGCATCAGCAGCGGCATTGAACAGTTCGCTGGCGCGGTTTCCGAAAAGAGGATCGTCAGAGGGTGATGGCATAGCAAAGGGAGATTCGGAAGGAAAAGAGGGCGGTTGCAGGCGCGATCAAAAAAACTTCACCCGCCCATCAGATCACGCAGCTCTGCGGTGATGGCCTCGGGTGTAGGATCATCAAGGGTGGCGGCGATTTGCTCGCGGATGAGGTTTTGGCAGCGGACACGGAGGCGGGAGATGTCGCTCTTCAAGGTGCCTTCGGGACGTCCGAGACGAGCGGAGAGGTCAGCGAGGCTGGTTTCAGCGTTTCCGGTGATGAAGGGGGCGAGGGCGGTGAAGAGCGAGGCATGGCCGCGCTGGGTATAGTCTTCACAGAGCTGCTTCATGGCGTTTGCGGCGATGGTCTCCATCCACTGGCGCTGGAAGGCGAGTATGGGTGTGTGGTTGTCCACGGGATCGGCCAAAATCGCCTGCGTCTCGCTGAGATCAGCCATGCGGGCGATTTGGCCTGCGCCGCGCTTCGCAGCCATGTCATGGCGATGGCGGTCGATGAGGAAGGATTGCAGTTTCGTGATCAAAAAGGCCCGCAGCTTCACTTTGAGCCCAGAGGTATCGGCGAAGGCGTTTTTGGCGAGCAGATGCTCAAAAAACGCTTGCTTGAGGTCTTCAGCGGCATCGGGCTCATGGCCTTTGCGGAGGATGAAAACCAACACCGGACGCTCATAGGCACGGCAAAGCTCATCCAACGCGCGATCCGCTCCAGGTTCGTTTTCCGCGATGGCGAGTCGCACCCGGCTCCACATGGTGGGCGGGAAGGTGACTCCGGCAGAGCTGGATCGGGATTCCAGGGACTCAGACATCGACATTGACTATCAAAAGACTTGGGAGCTGACAACCGAGGAGTGAAGGCCTCCGATTGTGAGGCAACTGCCCCGACTGCTTCTGATGAGTCCACGGACTCAACCACACTGAGAGATTCCGCACCCGCCCGCGTTTCAGCGGCCTCATGCGCACCTGGATTGCCCTTCTCTTTGCCGTTTCCACCTTCGCTGCCGAGCCGTTGGTGACTCGGGATGTGTTTTACACGGAGGCGAAGGACAAACTGCAAGCTCTCGATGTGCATGCGCCTGCGCAGGGCGAAAAGCATCCGGTGATCGTGTGGATTCACGGCGGCGGATGGAAGAAGGGTGACAAGGTCTCGCTTCAACAAAAGCCTCAGGCGCTGGTGGAGAAGGGATTCGTGCTCGTGTCGCTCAATTACCGCTTCATTTCCGCGGTGACGCTGAAGGACATGATGGGTGATCTCGCCAAAGGCGTGCGCTGGGTGCGGGATCATGTGGCGGAGCATCGCGGCGATCCGGAGCGCCTCGTGATCATGGGCCACTCGGCCGGAGCGCACCTCGCGGCGCTGCTTTGCACCGATGACCGCTATCTGAAGGCCGCGGGCGTGCCGATGAACTGCCTCAAAGGCTGCGTGCCGATCGACGTGTCCGCCTACGACATCCCGAAGCGACTCAAAGACGGCGGCGATACCCCGGCGGTGAGCTACACCTCCGTCTTCGGCGAGTCAGAGGCGCAGCAGCGCGAGTTTTCGCCGGTGACCTATGTGGCGAAGGACAAAGGCATCCCACCGTTCCTGCTGCTGCACGTTGCTTCACGCGACTCGACGAAAACGCAGGCGCACTGGCTCGCATCGAAGCTGCACGAGATCGGTGTCGCCGCGCGTGTCGTCGCCGCCGAGGGCAAAACGCACGGTACTATCAGCACCGAACTCGGTGGCAAAGATGATCCGCCGACGCTCGAGCTTTGGAAATTCCTCAACGAAGTCACCCCACGCTCATGAAGCCGCTTTTCCTGCTCCTTTCGTCATTCGTCCTTCTGCATTCGTCATTTTCGGCTCCGCCGAACGTCATCCTCATCCTCGCCGATGATCTCGGCGCGAAGGATCTCTCCTGCTACGGCAGCACGAAGCATCAGACACCGCATCTCGACCGCATGGCCG
This sequence comes from uncultured Verrucomicrobiaceae bacterium, assembly GCA_937872615.1. Classification (GTDB taxonomy): domain Bacteria; phylum Verrucomicrobiota; class Verrucomicrobiia; order Verrucomicrobiales; family Verrucomicrobiaceae; genus Prosthecobacter. Next base: position 3,908 of record CALMTT010000318.1, read on the forward strand.
CCGAGGGCATGCGCTTTGAGACGCACTACGCCATGCCGCTTTGCACGCCCACACGCGTGTGCCTCATGACTGGCCAATATGGCTTCCACAACGGCTTCCTCGGCATGTCGAACGCGGCTTTCACACCGCTCAAAGACGATCCAAAGGCGCAAATTGGCAATCACTTCACCCACGCCGACCTCATGAAGTCCGCCGGCTACAAAACGGCGCAGGCCGGCAAGTGGCAGCTCAGCGGCGTCATCCCCACGCTCGTGCGCGATTGCGGCTTCGATGAATACCGCATGTGGGCCTACGAGCACAATCTGCCGCCCGGCATCACGCACGACGTCAAGGAGAAGGGCGATAAAAACTCGCGCTACTGGCACCCCAGCATCATGCAGAACGGCGAATACCTCCCCACCAAGCCCGAAGACTACGGCCCCGATCTCTTCAACGACTTCGTCATCGACTTTGCGCGGCGTCACAAGAGCGAGCCCTTCTTCATCTACTACACCTCCGTGCTCACGCACAGCCCGCATCTCGAAACACCCGATCCCGCGAACCCCGGCAAGCGCTGGCCCGCAGGCTTCAAATCGAACCTCGAATACCTCGACCACCTCATGGGCAAGCTTTTCGCCTCCTTGAAGAGTGAGGGCCTCGATGAAAACACGCTCGTCATCTTCATCGGCGACAACGGCACCGGCGGCGATGGCAAAGGCACCGTCACTGAACTCGGCGCACGCACGCCCTGCATCATCCGCGGTCCCGGCGTGCAGCGCGGTGTCGTCTCGCGTGCTCTCGCCGATCTGACCGACATCATGCCCACGCTCGCCGACTTCGCCGGAGCGACCCTGCCGAAAGACGTGCCCTTTGACGGCCACAGCCTAGCCCCCGCGCTGCGCGGCGAAAAAGAAACGCACCGCGACTGGATCTACAGCCACCTCGACGACGGTCGCGTCCTGCGCGACAAGCGCTGGCTGCTCGAACTCGGCAAAGGCGGCGAAAAAGAGAAATTCTTCGACTGCGGCGAAAATCGCGATGGCACCGCCTACAAGGACGTGACCGCATCCACCGATCCCGAGGTCAAAGCGGCCCGTGAACGCTTCGCAGCCATTTTGGCCAAAATCCCCACTCCCAAGCCCCACGACGGCCAAACCGCAAAGAAACCCAAAAAGGCCTCCGAAGCCCCTCCGGCCAACATGAAGGACAAAAACGCCCGCTTCACCTTCCGCGATCAAAACCAAGACGGCCGCATCGACCACGACGAGTTCGTCAAAACCGCCTCATCGAAGGACGCGAATGCCAACGAGGCCCGTTTCAAGAAACTTGACCTCAACCACGACGGCGGTATCACGAAAGAGGAGTTCCTGAGCGAAGGGAAGTGAATTGCCCACACGGGCACAGCCATGCACAGTGCGGACCGCATGCGTCTTCTTGTCCTCCTTTCTTCATTCGTCCTGCTGCATTCGAGCTTCGCGGCGCAGCCGCGGCTGCTCGTGCATTACATGCCGTGGTTTGCCACGAAGGATGTCAGCGGGGCGTGGGGATGGCATTGGACGATGAACCACTTCGATCCGGAGCAGATCAAATGGGACGATCAGCGGAAGATCGCGTCGCATGACTACCCGCTCATCGGGCCGTATGACTCAGGAGACGATCATGCGCTGGAATGCCACGCCTTGCTGATGAAGATCGCCGGGCTGGATGGCGTGGTGATCGACTGGTATGGCACGAGCGACCTCAACGACCACGCGATGAATCATCGCAACACGCAGAAGCTCATCCCATGGCTCAAGAAGGCCGGATTGAGCTTCGCGGTGTGCTACGAGGACCAGGCGATGAAGTCGCTGAAGAATGGCGAGGACGTGAAGCAGGCTCAAAAGGACCTGAAATGGGCTGAGGAGCACTTTTTCGCGGATTCGAGCTACGAGCGGCAGACTGGCCGTCCGCTGCTGTTGGTCTTCGGACCGCAGCATTTGAAGTGGAAGTTCGATTTGGAGTCCAAACCGCTCGTGTTCGGCCTTCCGCATCTCGCGAAGCAAAACGGACTCGACGGTGCTTTCGCCTGGCCGCCGGTCACGGGAGGCAAAGCGCTCTCACCGGAGCAGTGGAAGAAGGAGCTCGGGCTCGTCTATGCGTCGAAGCAGCCTTTCATCGCCACCGCGTTCCCAGGCTTCAAAGACATCTACAAAACGGCTGGCGTTCATGACAGCTACGGTAGCATAGCCTCGCGTGGAGGCCTCACGCTGAGCGAATCGCTCGATCAAGCGCGGCAAAGCAAGGCTCCGCTCATCCAGATCGCCACCTGGAATGATTACGGCGAAGGCACGATGATCGAGCCGACTCGCAGCAACGGCTATCGCTATCTCGAAAAGCTGCCGCGTTGCGGCAATCCGGCGGACTTGCGCCTGCCGGTGATGCTTTACCAGCTTCGCAAACGCGGTGGAGATGCCGCGAAGCTCGATGAAGCCTCGACGCTGATGTTTGCGTCGAAAAACAACGAGGCCGAGGCCATCCTCGC
>CALMTT010000319.1 GCA_937872615.1 uncultured Verrucomicrobiaceae bacterium
AAACAGCAGGTCCGGCTGGTGATCGAGCACGTCCTGTTTGAGACGGAAGACGCCAAGGTCCGAGCCCGTGCCGCCGATGGCCGCGTTGATCTCGCTGAACTTCGCCTGCGGCCAGGTCTTCTGAAAATGCGCCAGCGTCTTCGGCCTCCAACCGTTCTGCGCCGTGATGGAGCCACCGAGGTAGCCGATCTTCACCGCCGCGCCCGGCGTGTTCGCCTTCGCGAGGAAATTCGGCAGTCCGGCACGCGGACGGCACTCCTGCGCGGGCACGAGGTCATCGGCGGCGAAAGCAGCGTGAACGACAAAAAGGGCAATGAGAGCAAAAAGAGGCTTCATGCGTCCTCTTTGGCTGAATCACGGCGGAGGATCAAGCATCGTCATTGCGCCGACAAAGCACCGCATGGCTTCGATCTTGCCCAAAGCGGCTCGTTACGCTTCGATGGCGGTTCATGAGTGAAAATCCAACCTCCCCCGGCCGCTACGCGTGGACGGTCGTCATGCTGCTCTTCCCCGTGGCGCTGCTGAACTACCTCGACCGGCAGATGATCGCGTCGATGAAGACCAGCGTGATGCAGGACATCACCAGCATCGGCAGCGAAACGAACTGGGGCTACATGCTGGGGCAGTTCAAATGGGTTTACGCCTTCTTCAGTCCGATCGGCGGCTACATCGCGGATCGTTTCAGCCGGAAGTACACCATCACCGGCAGTTTGATAGTCTGGTCGGCCATCACCTGGTACACCGGGCAGGTGCAGAGCTACAACGAACTGCTGTGGACTCGCACCGCGATGGGCGTGAGCGAGGCCTTTTATATCCCAGCGGCTCTCGCGATGATCGCGGATTATCACACCGGCGGCACGCGTTCGCGGGCGGTGGGCGTGCATCAGACGGGCATCTACTGCGGCGTGATGATCGGCGGCTTTGCGGGCTTTGTGAACGAGTGGCCGGACTTTGGCTGGCGCGGGGCTTTTGATTATACCGGTCTCGCCGGTATTCTGTATGCCGTGCCGCTTTTGTTTCTGCTGAAGGATGCTCCGCGTGTGGCGAGCACTAAGGACACCAGGCCCTCCGTGCTCACCGCGGGCAAGGAACTGCTCACGAACGCCTCCTATCTCCTGCTCGTGCTATACTTCACCCTGCCCGCCGTGGCCGCGTGGGTGGTGCGGGATTGGATGCCGGCGATCCTGCAAAAGGAGTTCAACATCAGCCAGGGCATCGCCGGGATGTCCGCCTCGATCTACTGGCAGGCCGCGGCCATCGGCTCCGCGATGCTCGGTGGCTGGCTGGCGGATCGCCGCATGAAATCGACTCCGCGCGGTCGCATCCAAGTGAGCGCCCTCGGCATGATTTTGATCGTCCCGGCGCTCTTCGGCGTGGGCAATGCGCCGGCGATGCACTCCTTCGGTCTCGCCATCGCTTCTCTCGTGCTCTTTGGCATCGGCTGGGGCTTCTTTGACATCAACAACATGCCCATCCTCTCGCAGATCGCCCGTCCGCATCTTCGCGCCACCGGCTATGGCATCATGAACTTCGTCAGCATGTTCAGCGGCGGCCTCGCGGACTGGGGCTTTGGCAAGCTCAACGACATGAAAGTGCCGCTCAATGTGAGCTTCGGCGTGTTTGCGAGCCTTTGCATCGTGTCGGTCGTGATCGTGCTGATGATCCGGCCGCGGGAAAACGCGTGACCGGAGCCTCGAAATGGACGCTTGAAGATTTATCCTTCTCGCCACGTTCCACGCTCGTGCCCCCAAGGCCGCCTTCAACTCACCCCACCTCCTGATCACCCCATGAAAACCCTCCTTACCCTCGCCACGCTCGCCTTCGCCTCCGCCACCTTTGGTGCCGAAAAATGCCCTGTCAGCGGCAAAGACGTGGACGTGAACGTCAAGAGCAGGACCGCCGACGGCAAAACGGTCTTTTTCTGCTGCCCGAAGTGCAAAGTGAAATACGACAAGGCCAACAAGACCAAGTAATCGCGTCTCGTCCCAACGCTGATTTTCCCTCACGCGGAGCCGGTGTCCCCGGCTCCGCTTTTGTTTGGTGCTCGGGCACGCCGCTCCTTCCTCTCGCCTACTACCGGAGCCGCCAAACGCCTGCGTGTCGCAACGCGAACGGTGCCCGCGAATCAGCCGATGCCTGAGTTGACCTGCGGCGGCTCTGCGCGCATGCCTAGCGGCTCCGCATGACTTCTCTTTTCATTCTTTGCCGCCAAGGAGGCCTCTCATGAGCTCTGGTCTGATCGCGTTGCTCGATGACATCACGGCGCTGGCCAAAGTGGCGGCCACTTCGCTCGATGATGCCGGTGCCATGGCGGCGAAGGCAGGCGGAAAGGCCGCGGGCATCGTGATTGACGATGCGGCGGTCACTCCGCGGTATGTCGTGGGCTTGTGCGCGGATCGCGAGGTGCCGATCATCGTGAAAATCGCGAAAGGCTCGCTCAAGAACAAGCTGCTGATCCTGCTGCCGGGTGCGCTGGGGCTCAGCCTCGTCGCTCCGTGGAGCATCACGCCGCTGCTGATGGCCGGCGGGGCGTTTTTGTGCCTGGAGGGCTATCACAAGGTCATGCACCTCGTGCGTCCCGGTCATCATGAGGACAAGGGCGATGCCTCGACCGCCACCACGGCGGAGGAATTGGAGCAGGAACGCGTTTCGAGCGCCATCCGCACGGATTTCATCCTTTCGGCCGAAATCATGGCCATCACGCTCGCGGCGGTGTCCACCTCGCCGCTGTGGATGCAGGCCTTTGTGCTCGCGGTGGTCGGCCTCGGCATGACGCTGCTCGTTTACGGAGCCGTGGCGCTCATCGTGAAGGCGGATGACGCCGGCGTGGCGCTCGCACGCTCCGGCTCGGGCCTCGTGAGCACGCTAGGGCGGGCACTCGTGCGCGGCATGCCGGTGTTTTTGAAAGCGCTCAGCTTCGTCGGCATGATCGCCATGCTGTGGGTCGGCGGCGGCATCCTCGTTCATGGATTGCATGAACTCGGCGTGCATGGACCGGAAAAGGCGGTGCATCACACTGCGGAGGCCTTCGCGGCTCTCGTGCCCGCGATGCATGCCTTCATGAATTGGCTCGCGCAGGCCGGCATCGCCGCCGTGCTCGGCGTGATCGTTGGTGCCGTGGTCGATCCGTTGGTGAATCACGTGCTGCAGCCGCTTTGGGCGCGTTTTCGGGCGAAGAAGGCTTGAGTCAGAAAGACTCGCTCTC
>CALMTT010000320.1 GCA_937872615.1 uncultured Verrucomicrobiaceae bacterium
TCGCCCCCATCAGGATGTAGCCCGCGGCCAGCACGCCGCGCACCGGCAGGCGGGGCAGCACATTCGCCAGCGGCACCTCGAAGAGGCAGATCATCACGCCATTGAGCGCCAGCACATAACCGCACCAGTCGATCGGCAGCTCATTCCGCTCAAAGTGCAGCGCGAAGGTGGTGTTCGTCTGCCGGAAGATCCACGCCGTGCACACGCAGGCACCGAAAAGCGCCAGGAACGGCTTGTTTTGCCGGATCGAGACCCACGCATGCCCCCAGCCCGCCTGCGAAGCCTCCGTGCGCCGACCACGCGGTAGAAAAAGCCAGGCGACGACGCCAAAGAAGGCCGACGTGGCCGCATCGACGACGAAGAGCCAGAAGAACGACGTGTGCGCCGCCAGCAGTCCGGCGGTCGCCGGTCCGAGCGACCAGGCGAGATTGATCGCGAAGCGCTGCACGGCAAAGGCCACCACGCGATGCTCCGGTGCCACGATGTCCTGCACCAGTGCGGCACTGGCCGGATGGCCCGCTTCGTTGATGGCACCCGTGATGAAGGCCAGCACCGCGAGCGTGCGCCAGTCCACTGCCTGCGATACGGCCATCATGCATACCGCTCCGCCGAGCGCCGACACAGCCATCGTCACATTTCTCCCGAGCCGGTCCGCCAGCCAGCCACCGAGCCATGCGGCCGCAAAGCCACCCAGCGAATAGGCTGCCACCGCGTAACCGGCCTGCGTGGTGGTGTTTCCATTCCTTGTGATGAACAGCGCGAGAAACGGCACCACAAAAACACCAAAGCGATTCACAAACGTCGCGCCCACCAGCACCCAAAAGGGCCGCGGAAGGTGACGGAGTTGGTGACGCAGCGCGGCCATGCCGTCCTATGGCGATGCCCGCCGCTGCTGCAACGTGGCCTTTTCAAGCCATGAAGCCAATGGGAGGCGATGAACTGCCCGGAGAGTAAAAGTTCCCGATGTTGGGCAGCACGAGCGGAAGGTCAGTCGGCGACACACCGAGCCACAGGGCAAGCTCGGCAAAGAACTGGTCGCAGCTCGTTGTCGGGATCAAACGGCCGCTGCCGAGGTCGAGCGGGTTTTGCTCGGGACCGCTCTGTGGATTCAGCGCGAGGCTGGGGAACTGGCCGTGGATCTTTTTCCCGACCACGCTGCCGCCGACGATGAGCTGATTTCCACCCCAGGCGTGGTCGCTGCCCTGGCCGTTGCTCGTGAGCGTGCGGCCAAAGTCCGACGCGGTGAAGAGCGTGACGTTGTTCTGCATGCCCATGGCCGTGAGAGCACTGTAAAAGGCACCGATGGCCGCGCTGACCTGCGGGAGCATCTGGCCCTGATAGCCGAGCACGCCGCTATGATGATCCCAGCCGCCCCAGTTGATGAAAAACGTCTGCCTCACCGCTCCCAGCGAGGCATGCGCATGACCTTGGATGGCCTTGGCAATCATCTGCAAGCGTGAGCCGACATAGGTCGAAGGGAAGGTCACACCACCCGGCAAGGCGCCGGAGGTCGCGGTGGTGAAGGCATCGTAGGCATCCATCGCCGCCTTCTTCCGCGTGTTGAAGGTCTGCATGAGCACGTTCGAGTATTGCAGCGCGAGCTGGCTGTCCACACCCTGGCTGAAGGCCTGACTGCTGGTGTCATACTGCTGCCAGCCAAACTTGTAGTTTTGCAAAGCGACCGCCCCGCCGGTGGTGATGGCATACTCGGCCACGTTGTTGCCTGTCTGCCAAACGTTGCTGCCATCGAGCGAGATGTTCATCGGCACCTTCGGGTTCGCATTGAGTCCCTGGAGCAGATCCGCCGTGCGTCCGGCCCAGCCGATGCCGGAACGCTGATGAGGCAGGCTCGTCTGCCACTGCTCGATTTGATCGGAGTGCGAATAAAGGCCGAGCGGCAGTTGCTTCGCGAGCGTGTTCACCTGCGTGC
>CALMTT010000321.1 GCA_937872615.1 uncultured Verrucomicrobiaceae bacterium
GGATGACCTCCATCTCGAACTCCTTCCAGCCGAGCAGCGACTCCTCGATGAGCACCTCGCTCACCGGCGAGAGATCAAGGCCGCGCGCGGTGATGCTCTCAAACTCCTCGCGGTTGTAAGCGATGCCGCCGCCGGTGCCGCCGAGCGTGTAGGCCGGGCGGATGATGAGCGGCAGCGTGCCGATCTCGTCGGCGATCTTGCGCGCCTCGTCCATCGTGTGCGCGACGCCGGACTGCGGCAGGTCGAGGCCGATTTTGAGCATGGCGTTTTTGAAAAGCAGGCGGTCCTCGCCCTTCTCGATGGCGTCCGGCTTCGCACCGATCATGCGCACGCCGTGTTTTTCCAAAGTGCCCGCCCGATGCAGCGACATCGCGGTATTCAGCGCCGTCTGGCCGCCGAGCGTCGGCAGGAGCACATCCGGCTTTTCCTTGATGATGATCTTCTCCACCATCTCCGGCGTGATCGGCTCGATGTAAGTGCGGAAGGCGAACTCCGGATCGGTCATGATCGTGGCCGGATTGGAGTTGATGAGCACCACCTCGTAGCCTTCCTCGCGCAGGGCCTTGCAGGCCTGGACGCCGGAGTAGTCGAACTCACAGCCCTGGCCGATGACGATGGGGCCGGAACCGATGACGAGAATGCGTTTGATGGAGGTGTCTTTGGGCATGGAGGTGGGGGAAATGACGAATGCAGAAGGACGAATGTCGAATGCGTGAGGTGAAAGCGTATGATTGGGGCGCTTTCGGGGCCGTTTCAGTGTGAATAACTTGAATGCGGGGCCGGAAAGCGCGGCATCTTGCATGGACTGGGGGGGGCGTCAAATGCGGGGGCAAAATTCATTTTCGGCTCGTTCGGCAGATGCGGTGCTGAGGCTTGCCTTGCGGGCTGTTTCCTGCGAAAAACGGCTGTCATGCCTGCGGCTGCGATTTCACTCGGTTTTGGCCATCCACCCGGAAACGAGGGCGGAAAGGTGCTGCTCGATGTGCACCTGCACCCGGACAGCCCCGGCCAGCCGATCTCAATGGGCGAGCAATGGGGCTCCGCAGGCAGCATCGGCGCGGGTTACACGCTGCAAGAGGCCGCCGCGCCGCGTCATGAGGCGCATTTGAAGGCCTGCGGCTGCGAGTGGCTGATTTCACTGGCCGCGGCGGAGCGGACACAGGGCCGTGTTTTCACGCCAGATGAGATTTGGGCCCGAAAACCGGCCTCGCCCCCACTTTCTCAGTCTGCGAAACCGGCACCTGTAAAGCAACGACCTGCCGTGGATGCGTCCGAGGTGCTGGCGACGATTCACGCGGCGATCGAGATGTGCGATTACGAGGTGATCGAGACGCTGCGCGATCATTTGAACGAGGCCATCGTGCGCGAGGTGACGGCCCGCTGGCACGCGGACCTGCCGTGGCGCACGAAGGACGCCTACGCGGCGCTGCTGATGGACCAGACGGGCGAGGCGGTGAGGCCGCTGTTTCGGGATGCGCTGCACTCGCCCACCGCGGAGACGCGGGCGTATGCGCTGTGTGTGCTGACGGAGGATTTTACGCTGTTTGACTCGATCATGTCCGATGGAGGTGTCGATGAGGCAAAGGTGGACGCGGCGATTGCCAAAGCAGGCTTGCGTTGAGGGCGACTCGCCCGCACAATCGCGGCCTTATGCTGAAAATCGGACTCATCGGATGCGGAAAAATGGGCGGAGCACTGCTGCGCGGCATCGAATCGGCCCTCGGTGCCAAAAACGTGAGCGTGACGCTTTGCGATGCGGTGCCAGCCGCGGTGAAAGCATTGCAAGAAGGCCTCAAATGCCGCTCCAAGGCCGAAACCGCCCTCAAAGTGGCCGAAAGCGCTGACGTGGTCATTTTGGCCGTGAAGCCCGGTGACATGGAAAAGCTCTGCACGAGCCTCGGGAAGGCCAAAAACCGCCCGCTTTACCTCAGCATCGCCGCTGGCATCGCCATCGCGAAACTCGAAGCATGGCTCGGCGAAGGTCAACGCGTCATCCGCACGATGCCGAACACGCCGGCGCTCGTCGGCGCAGGTGCGGCGGGCTTTGCACGCGGCCTCAACGCCACCGCGGCAGACGCGGAACTGGCCTCGAAGCTTCTGGGTGCCGTCGGCACGGCCGATGAGGTCGCGGAGAAGCTGCTCGATGCCGTCACCGGCCTCAGCGGCAGCGGTCCGGCCTACATTTACACGGTGATCGAGGCACTCGCAGATGGCGGTGTTTTGATGGGCCTGCCTCGCGCGGCCGCGCTGCGGCTCGCGGCGCAGACGGTGACGGGTGCGGCACAGATGGTGCTGCAAACCGGCAAGCATCCCGCCGCGCTGCGTGATGAGGTCACGAGCCCCGGCGGCACGACCATCGCGGCACTGGAACAGCTCGAAAAACACGGCCTGCGAAATGCGCTCATCCAGGCGGTGCGTGCGGCCACGGAGAAAAGCCAGGTATTGGGCAAATGAGGTCCAGCGAGGACAACATCGAAGGCTACGACGCCGAGGTGGTGCGCAATGTGTGGGCACTGGCCCAGACCGTGCCCGGCAATGACCCGGAGGTGTGGCGAAAGGATGAGTTTGGCGCGTGGATCCACCGCCAGGAGTATCGGAACCGGCACTCGGAGTTCGGCTGGGAGATCGCGGACTACGGTTATAGCCGTCGCAGTCTCGGCGTGGCCTCACTGCGCCCGATGCAGTGGCAGAACTACCTCGATTTCATGGTCGCCAGCCGCCATCAGGCCGTGATGACGGCCGATGGGCTGAGGAATGCGAGACGGCTGATCTGAGATCAGAAGTCAGAGGTCAAAGGTCAGAGGTCGGAACGGTTTACCACTTCTTTTTGAAGCCGCCGCCACCGCCGCCGAAGCGTTTGGGACCACCGCCGCCGAAGCCGCCTTTTTTGAAGCCGCCACCGCCGTAGCCGCCGCCACCGCCGTAACCGCCACCGGCGTCTTCGCGACGTGGGCCGCCATCGGAGTCACCACCGCCGTAGCCGGAGCTGGGGCCTTCGCCTTCGCGGTTCATCCAGGGCTTGGGTTTCGGGCCAAAGCCGGGCTTCTTGAAGCCACCGCCGCCACCATAGCCGCCGCCGGCATCTTCACGACGCGGACCGCCAAAGCCACCACCGCCGCCGAAGCCGCCTTTTTTGAACCCACCACCACCGAAGCCACCTTTTTTGAAGCCGCCGCCACCAAAGCCACCGCCACCGCCGAAGCGTTTCGGGCGGAAGCCGGAGGTGTCATCCGGACGATCGGCGTAGTCCATGCGGACTTCGCGATTGCGGACCATGGGGGCCTGCTGACGAATGGTTTCGAGCACGGATTCCACGGCGGAGTCGGGCACTTCGACGAAGCTGCATTTCTCCAGCACGTCGATGGTGCCGATGCTGCCGGGGGCGAGGTCCTGCACGGTGTTGTAGAGCATGCCGGCGATGTCGGCCGGGCGGACCATGTCCATGCCGCCGATGTTGATGAAGAGGCGCACCATGCCGGAGCGGGGGCCTTTTTGCGCGAAGCTGGTCTGGCGCTTCGGCAGGGAGGGCTCGTCATCTTCGAAGGAAGGATCGGCAGATTCTGAAGGGACGGAAGCGACCGAAGAGACAGAAGGGACTGGGGCGACGGTGACCTCAGGGGTATTGGCAGGCTCGGCGGTGGCTCCTTCGACGGCCATGGGGCGGGCGCGGAACTCCTGCTGCGGCGCTTCTTTGCGCTTCACGGCACGGTCTTCGACGATCTGCTCGCCTTCGCGGGCGCTGTCCTTGATCCACAGGTCCATCAAGGCGCTGGAAATCTCCGTGGCGGTGAAACCGGCGTCGAGCAGGCGCTGGATGCTGTGCTCGTGTTTCGTGTATTCGCCGCTTTCGAGAGCCGCCTTGAGCTTTTCATAGGTCTGATCGACGCGGGTGGCCTCGATCTCCTCCTGCGAGGGCACCTTCGCACGGTTGATGCGGGTGTTGATGAAGCGCTGGATGCGCTGGATGAGGTAGATTTCACGCCCAGCGACGAGGCTGACGGCCTTGCCGCTTTTGCCCGCACGTCCGGTGCGGCCGATGCGATGCACATAGTCTTCGCAGTCGTAAGGGAGCTCGAAATTGACGATGAGATCGACGTCGTTCACGTCGAGGCCGCGAGCAGCCACATCGGTGGCCACGAGCACTTCGATGGTGCCGTTGCGGAAATTCCGCATCACACGCTCGCGCATGATCTGGTTCAAATCGCCGTGGAGACGGTCGGCGGCATAGCCACGGCCCACGAGGGCATCGGTGACGTCATCGACGGCTTTTTTCGTGTTCGCGAAAACGATGGTGAGACGCGGCGAATCAATGTCGAGCACGCGGCAGAGCACTTCGGCCTTCGAGCGGCCATGCACCTCGTAGTAGCGCTGCTCGATGGTGGGCACGGTCATCGCCTTTTGCTCGATGGTGATCGTGGCGGCGTTGCGGGTGTAGTTCTCCACGAGGCGGCGAATGCGCGGCTCGAAGGTGGCGGAGAAGAAAATCGTCTGGCGGTCCTCGGGGACGGCCTCCATGAGGCGCTCGATGTCCTCGGCGAAGCCCATGTCGAGCATCTCGTCCGCCTCATCGAAGACGAGCATCTTGAGCTCCTTCACATTCAAGGTGCCGCGCTCGATGAAGTCGAGCACACGGCCTGGCGTGCCGACGACGATTTGAGCGCCGGCCTGAAGGGCGCGGATCTGGCGGTCATAGGACGAGCCGCCATACACCGGCGTGGCGCGGACGCCTTCCTTGTGGTCTGGGGTGCGGCTGGCTTCGGATTGGAGGTCGCGTTCGAGGTTCAGCTGGGCGTCGAAGTCGAGATGGGCGCGGAGGGCCTTGCGGGTGAGGACCAAGGCGTTGGTGGGCTGGGTGGCGAGGTGGGCGGCGAGGGTGTGGGCTTCAAGCAGGCCATGACCACCCTGGATGGCGGCCGCATCAGCATCGGGGCCTTGGCCCTGGGCCTTGCGCAGGCGGCCTACGACGCCTCGGTCGAATATGCCAAGCAGCGGCGCACCTTCGGCGTGCCGCTGGCCAACCACCAGGCGATCCAGTTTATGGTG
>CALMTT010000322.1 GCA_937872615.1 uncultured Verrucomicrobiaceae bacterium
TGCTGGTTTGGGTTGTTACCCAACTTTTGCTGTCCACGAAAACGAAGAAGGCTCATATTTGAAGAAGGGCGGGGTTTATGAGTTCCCCTATTGCATCAAGAACCCGGGCAAGCAGCCCCTCGGAAAGCCCGCCACGCCTGAGATGAAGTCGCTAGAGCCGTTCATCGGCACCTGGAAGAGCTTCCGCAAAGAGCCGGATGGAACCTACAAAGCACTCGGGCTCACAGCCCGCTTCTTCTGGTCGGCGGACGGTACTTCTCTCTGGAGGGAGAACACCTACCAGCCCGTCAATCCAGTCACCGGGAAGCCCGATGGAGGCCCCGACAAGAAGCATCTGGACCGCATCCTCTATGATTCACTGGTCGACTGTTATGTGGAGGTCGAGGAGCATGCGGTGCCATCGGCAGAAGAGAGGCCCGCCAGATGGGACGCGGCAAAAAAGGCATACCATTGGAGTTCTGCCGCCACCAAGCTGCACCCTCGTAAGACCGAAGGAGTCCGCCGCTTTGTCTCAGCGGATCGCATCGAGTATGAGGTGAGGCATTTGTCCGAACAGGGTTCGACAGCTAGCGAGGATTCCGGCTACTACGAGCGTATCAAGGAGTGACCAACCCATGACTCGCACCGGCATCCTCGCGGGAGGAAATTTCATCATCGACCACGTCAAGCTCATCGACCGCTATCCGGAGCAGGACATGCTCGCTTTCATCCGCAGCGAGACCTCGTCGAACGGCGGCGGGCCTTACAATGTGCTCAAAGACCTTGCCGCGATGCTTGTGGGCTATCCGCTGGAGGCCGCAGGTCTCGTGGGAAAGGATGCGAATGGCGACTGGATCATGCGCGACTGCGCCGCGGCGGGCATCGACACGACTCAGCTGCATCAAACCGAAGCCGCGCCGACGAGTTACACGGATGCGATGACGGTGACGAGCACGGGAAGGCGCACGTTTTTTCATCAACTCGGCGCGAATGCCATCCTCGGGGAGTCCCACTTCGATTTCAGCCGCACGCGGGCCAAAATCTTCCACCTCGGTTACTTGATGCTCTTGAGCGAAATGGACCGCCAGCTCGAAAACGGCCGCACGGTGGCATCTCGCGTGCTTGAGGCTGCCTCGACCGCTGGACTGCTCACGAGCGTGGATCTCGTCAGTGCCGAGAATGAGCACTTCCGAGCGATCACGGAGGCATCGCTGCCTTACACGGACTATTTGATCGTGAACGAGATCGAGGCCGGAAAGGTCGTGGAACAGGATTTGAAGTCGGCGCATCACGACATCCCACGCATGCAGGCCGTCGCGGCAAAGCTGCTGGAGCTTGGCGTGAGGCGCGAGGTCATCATTCACTTCGAAGCCGGTGCCGTTGTGGCCGAAAAGAATGGCACCGTGCATCATCAGGCCTCGTTGAAGCTGCCCCCCGGTTTCATCGCGGGCGCCACCGGGGCAGGGGATGCCTTCGCGGCCGGTTATCTGCATGGCACGCATGAGGAATGGCCCATTGCGGAGCGTCTGCGGCTTGCCGTTTGCACCGCCGCGGCCTGTTTGACGCATCCCACGCCATCGCAAGGCCTGCGGCCGGTGAGCGAGTGCCTCGAACTGATGAGCAAACACAAGTAACGGGGCCATTCCTGGCCCCTAAATGCGCGGGGCAGGAATGCCCCGGATACGAACCGCTAGACATCGCGATGTCGGCAGCTATCAGCCGGGGATGTCCTCCAACGGCAAAAAGATTTTCATTTCCGGTCACAATGGTCTCGTCGGTCGTGCGCTGATGAAGCTCTACTCGGGCAAACCCGAGTGGCAGATCATCACACGCACGAAGGCCGAGCTCGATCTGCGTGATCCGCATGCCACCGATGCCTTCTTCGCCGCTGAGCGCCCCGAATACGTCATCCTCGCCGCTGCCACGGTGGGCGGCATCAAGGCCAGCTACACGCACCCGGTCGATTTCCTGCTGAACAACCTGCAAATTCAGAACGCCGTCATGGACGCGGCGCATCGCTTTGAGGTGAAGAAGCTGCTCTTCCTCGGCAGCACCTGCATCTACCCAAAAGTCGTCGAGATGCCGATCCGCGAGGACAGCCTCATGACAGGGCCGATGGAGGAAACGAACGCGCCGTATGGCGTGGCGAAGATCGCCGGCATCAAGCTCTGCCAGGGCTACCGCCATCAACATGGTCGCGATTTTATCTGCGGCATGCCCGCGAACCTTTACGGGCCGTATGACAACTTCGATCCCGAGCACAGCCACGTGCTGCCCTCGCTCATCCGTCGCTTTCACGAGGCGAAGCTGAGCAACGCGCCGCAGGTCACACTCTGGGGCAGCGGCACGCCGAGACGCGAGTTCCTTTTCGTGGAGGATCTCGCCGATGCCTGCCACTTCCTGCTCGATAACTACAGTAGCCCGGAGATCATCAACATCGGCAACGGTTGGGAAATCAGCATCAAAGAAGCCGCGGAGATCATCCGCGACATCGTCGGCTATCAAGGCGAGATCTGCTGGGATACGAAGCAGCCCGACGGCAACCCGCGCCGACTCCTCGATGTGAGCCGCCTGACCAACCTTGGCTGGAAAGCGAAGACAAACTTCCGCGAAGGTGTCGAGAAGACCTATCGCTGGTTCCTCGACAATCGCGCGATTGCCCGGGCTTAAGCCTGTCGCGGTGATTTCACCCAGTCGATGATCTTCCGATCGTCTTCACCGGCTGCCCAGGTGACGCGGAGGAAGTCCGCCGGGTGGATGCGATGCTGGCGGAAGAAGGCGCGATCACCACCGCAGCCATACATTGTGTCCGGGTCCATCTCGCCACGCAGCTTCGCACGGGCTTTGACGATCAAACGCGGCAACCACGGGATGCCATCAACGGCCTGCGGCTTCGGCGGCAGCTCGGAAGGCGGAACTGTCTTGCCGGTGAACTTGCTCCCCATGATCACTTTGAAGTAATCACGACGCACCGCGGCGACGAGCAGCGAGGTTTCGAGTGTCGGGCCTTCTTCACCATAGCGGAAGTGGTCATCGACGAAGTCGAAGAACTCCTGCGCGGTGTAACCAATCGAGGTCAGGAAGGCCCGGTCAGCATCAGTGAACCATTTTTCAGCCCGCGTGTCGCCAGCACGGTGAAGTTTGGCGCAACGTTCAAAAAGCTCGCAAAAGGTCGTGTCCCAAGTGAGGTCGTTCATGGTGCCCAGTGCATAGCCAGAGCGTGAGCGACGGGCAAAGTGAAATCATGAAAAAGCCTCACTTCGCCGCCTCGACGACACCTTCGAGCTGGTTTGGCACCTCTTTGACTGTGGCGCGGTGTTTTTCGACGGCGGCGCGGATGCTCGCGATGATCTCGGGATGCTTGTCGGCGACGTTGCGGATCTCGGAGGGGTCTTGTTCGACGTTGTAGAGTTCGGGAATCTCATGCGTCACCGCTTTGTCCGGGCCGTAGGAGCTGCGGGTGATGAAGTGGGCCTTCCAAGCACCGACTCGCGCAGCGTAGAGCTGCTGGCCGCGGTAGTAGCAGAAGACCTCGCGCTCGACTTTGCCATCACCGAAGAGCAGTGGCGAGAGGTCTTTACCGTCAATGACGCGGTCGGTGGGGATTTCAGCGCCCGCGAGTTTCGCGGCGGTGGTGAAAAGATCCATCGTGCAGGCCACTTCGCGGCAGACGGCCGGTTTCACCTTGCCGGGCCACCACGCGATGCCGGGGACGCGCATGCCGCCTTCCCAGGTGCTCCCCTTCCCTTCCCGCAGAAGACCCGCGCTGCCGCCGGTCTCGCCCATGAGCGTCCACGGGCCGTTGTCACTGCTGAAGACAACGAGCGTGTTTTCCGCGAGGCCGCTCTCACGCAGCGTGTCGAGCACTCGACCGACGCTCCAGTCGAGCTCCTCCACGACATCGCCATACAGGCCACGACGGCTTTTGTCTTTGAACGCGGGCGAGGCAAACAACGGCGTGTGCGGAAAGGTGTGCGGGAAGTAGAGGAAGAAGGGTTTGGACTTGTTCGCGGTGATGAATTTCACGGCTTCCTCCGTGTAGCGGCGTGTGAGCGTGGTTTGATCGGCGGGCCGCTCGACGAGTTCGAGGCCGCGATAGAGAGGCGCGTTCCAATACTCGGCTTTTTGATCAGCGAGGGCGTTCGCCATCTTCGGATTGCCCGCATTCGGGTCCATGTCGTTCGAGTGTGGCAGGCCAAAGTGGAAGTCGAAGCCGTGATTTTGCGGATGATGCGCCGGATTGAGGCTCCACACGCCGAGATGCCATTTGCCGATGATGCCGGTGGCGTAGCCTTTTCCCTTCAAAAGCTCCGCGAGGGTGATTTCATCCTGCGGCAGACCGCCACTCGAAAAGCGTCGCAGCACCCGCACCTGATCATGGCACATGCCACTGCGCAGAGGATAGCGACCTGTCATGAGCGCTGCCCGACTCGGCGTGCAGACTTCCGCGGCCGAATAGAACTGCGTGAACCTCACGCCCTCCGCTGCCATGCGGTCGAGATGCGGCGTGCGGATCGTGGGATGCCCGTAGCAACCCAGATCACCGTAACCAAGGTCATCCGCGTAGATGATGACGATGTTCGGAGCGGCAAAGAGCGACGAGCTGAGAACGAAGAGGAAGAGCAGGAAACGCATGAGGGCCGCATGAACGAGGTCACCCGGCACTTCCTTGCTCATGCCCGCCGTCTTTGCAGGCGGAAGGCAAGGGCGGCGAGGATGAAGGTGCCTGCGATCATGAGCGTGCTGAGCGCATTGATCATGGGCAGATTGCGGCCTTTCATCATGCTGGCGACACGCAGCGGCAGCGTGGTGGTGCCGGGTCCGCTGACGAAGAAGGTGATGACGTAGTCGTCGATGGACAGCGTGAAGGCCAGCAGGCCTCCGGCGAGGATGCCGGGCAGCAGCAGCGGCACGAGCACCTTGCTGGCCGCCACCCACGGCGAGGCGCCGAGGTCACGCGCGGCATCGAGCAGCGTGAAATCAAAGTCCTGCAAGCGGCCGAGCACGACCATCGTGACGAAACTCACGCAAAAGGTCACATGCGCGATCCAGATCGTGGCCATGCCGAGCTCCACGCCGAGCGCGACGAAGAATGCGAGCAGCGACATGCCCATCAAGATGTCCGGCATGACGAGCGGCAGCGTGACGAGCATCGAATGAAAGCTTTGCAGCCACGAGCGGAAGCGATGCAGCGCATACGCAGCGAGCGTGCCGAGCACCATCGCGGTGACTGACGACACGGCAGCGATCTTCAGCGTGATGAAAAGCGCATCCCAGACCTCGTCGGCATCCCACAGGCGCTCATACCATTGCCAGGTAAAGCCTTCCCACTCGCCACCAAAGCGCGAGGCATTGAAGGAGTTCACGACGAGCATGACCAGCGGCGCGAAGAAGAACACGAGCACGGCCAGCGTGACGAGGGATGGCAGCCACGAGCGCTTCACGACGCGGCCTCCTTTCCTGACACGCGGCGTGCGATGGCCGCGATGAGCATCGGCAGGAGCACCGCGAGCATCAGACAGGCGGCGAGAGCACTGGCGTGCGGCAGATTGCGATCAGCAAAGGCCCGCTGCGTGATTTTGTTCCCCAGCATCTCATCGGCCGGACCGCCGACGAA
This sequence comes from uncultured Verrucomicrobiaceae bacterium, assembly GCA_937872615.1. GTDB lineage: Bacteria > Verrucomicrobiota > Verrucomicrobiia > Verrucomicrobiales > Verrucomicrobiaceae > Prosthecobacter. The sequence continues at coordinate 5,597 of CALMTT010000322.1, forward strand.
TTGCGGAATGACATACTGGCCGAGGGCGCAGACGAAAACCATGAGGCAGGCGGAGAAGATGCCACGACGCACACCGGGCACGAAGACGCGATAAAAGGCCTGCCACGGGCTGGCCCCGAGATCACGCGCGGCATCAAGCAGATGGAACTCAAACTTCTCCGCCGCGGCGAAGAGCGGCAGGATGGCAAAGGGCAACTGCGTGTAAACGAGCACGAGCAGCACCGCACCGGCGTTGTTGAGGAGCATGGCATCCTCGGAGACGAGGCCACAGCGGATCAGCAACTGCGTGAGGGCACCTTCGGGATGCAGCAGCGTTTTCCACGCAAAGATGCGGATGATGAAATTCGTGAGGAATGGCACCACGACGAGCAGCAGGAGCAGGCGACGCCATGTTTCACCCACGCGAGCCATGTGAAAGGCCATCGGCAGGGCCAGCGACACGCAGATGAGCATCGTGAGTGCGCTCATCCAGACCGTGCGCCATACCACAGGCAGGTAATCGGCCTCGGCGAGGGCTTTCAAGGTATCGAGCGACCATCCATCGCCGACACCGCCGCGAAGGTCGGAAGGCCTAAAAGCCATCGAAATGACCAAACCGGCCGGAATGGCGAAAAACGCCATCATCCATGCCAATGACGGCAAGGTGAGGAGGAATTCGCGACGGCGTGACATGACAAAAAAGCGGGTGACGAAGGAGCGCTTCGTCACCCGAAAATCAAGCCGTCATGCGGCAGCGGCTCAAACCGAGGTCTCGCGGCCTTTTGGAGCGGGCGGCGGATTCTCACGCGGAGCACCTTCCGGCGGACGCGGAGCGTCAGGGCCGCGGAAATGCTGCTCGATGCGGATGTCCTGATGCACGTTGTCGAAGAGGCGGAGCTTCTCGCGGAATTTCTCCGGCACCGCCTGCCGCTCGGCATCGGTATTCACCGGCCAGCTTTGCTCCTGACCATCCTTTGGACGGACGATGAAGGTGCGTTTGCCGTCTTCATTCTTGAGCTGGTATTCTCCTGACTCATCACGGCGGATGATGTTGGAAGCGGCGTGGCTTTCGGCGCGGGTCTCGGTGTGCGTTTCACCATCGCGAGAGCTGTTGCCTCCTCCGCGGCGTTCTTCGCGACGGTTCATCGGCATTTGCGGGACGGGACCTTCGCGACCACCGCGTCCCCACTCCTGCATGCGCTCTTGATATTCGCGCATCTGACGCTGGAACTGCTCCATCTGCTCACGGAAGTCCTGGCCATTGCCACCGAAATACTGCTGCGTGTGCGGCGGCATGCCGGGGAAGCCACGATTGGGCTGGCGCGTCTCATTGGCAGGCATCATGCGCTCGGCGAGCGTGACACTGACCTGCGTTTCCTTGCCGCCGGTGATGACGGTGAAGGGCACGACATCGCCTTTTTTCTTGCTGCGAACGAGGGTCATCAGCTGCTCCATGTTCACGAGCTGCTGATCGGCGAATTTGACGAGGATGTCGTGCGGCTTGATGCCTGCAGTCTTCGCGGGCGAGTCCGGCATGACCTCATCGACCATCAAACCGAAGCCATCCGGCAGGCCAAACTGGCTGCGAAACTCGACGGGCACCTCACGCGTGAGGACGCCCATGTAGGCGACGGATTTTTGCTGAGGCGCGGCACTTTGGTCAGGGAAAAAGGGGCGGTCTTTGGATATTGTCGGCGGCTTCGGAGCATCCGGGGGACGTGGTGCATCCGGCTGCTGGGCGGTGAGGGTGGTGGCGCTGGCGGCTAGGGCCAGCAGGAGAGAACGATGGAGTTTCATGGCGAGGGTGGGGCGTTGTTTTGAGGTTGGCGACCTGGCGTAAGGTTCCGCAGCCACCGCCCGCCCGTCGCGACGCCAAGTCATTGTCGCGGGAACGGGCGATGGATGCGTGAAAGGGTTCACTGAAAGCTCACGGGCAGCACGAGGGACTGCTCCCGCGGATACTCGACGATGATCTCGGCACCATCGCGAGGGTCGATATAGACATGACGCTCCGTGCCGCGGACGCGGACGTGTTTCTCAGGCAGACGATCGGCGGTGTAGCGGATGCCTTCGTCCTGCACGTCATCCCATTCGGAGATGGTCGAGACCGGCATGACCCCCGAGCTGGAGGCTGTGCCAGCAGCGATGGATGGCTTTGAGACCGGTGCCGGAGGCGTGATGCCACCGGAGAAGGCACTCATCGCCACGATGGCAGCAGCAGCACCCATCGCGGCATAGGTCACCGGGGCCAGCCAGCGCACGGCACGGGGCTTTTTCACCGTTTGCGAGAGCCAGCTCATGTCGAGACGCAGCTCTTCCTCGACTCGAGTGCGCAGTGCCGGCGAGACGGCGGCGGGAGCGAGGCTGCGGAGCAGGTTTTCGAGTTCAGGGGCGTGGATTTCAGGTTTCATGACAGAACCTCCGAGGCGGGTGAGAAGGGCAGGACATTTTCGAGGGCCACAGGCGCTGGCTCATCGCTGGTGACAAGCTCGTCGCGGACGGGGGCGAGTTTCTTTTGCAGGTTGTTCAAAGCGTAGCGGTAACGGCCGGCGATGGTGTTGATGGATTCGCCTGAGATGGCGGCGATTTCTTTGAAGGTCAGGCCGCCCCAGAGATGCAGGGTGACAACTTCGCGCTGTTCCTTGGAGAGGTCTTGGAGGGCATTCTCGATGATTTCGGCGGTTTCTCGCTGCTCGGGCCGCGGGTCAAAACTGGGGGCATTTTCACCGGGGATGGCGATGTCGGATTTGGCCTCGCGGGAGACGCGGCGGTTGTCCGAGCGGCGCTGATCGAGGGCGATGGTGCGCACGGCGGCGTAGAGCAGCGGGATGTGCTGGGGATCACCTTCCGGAAACCGCCGCCACCACCGGACGAAGGCCATCTGCACCACGTCCTCGGCGTCCGCTTTCGTCTGCACGAGCTGGCGGGCGTAGAGGACCAGTTGCGGAGCGAGCTGGTCAAAGGTGCGTTTCCAATCAAAAGCGGGGTCCATGCGGAGGCGTGGGTTTCAGGGGGCTTTCATCAGGCTTAACGACCCTGCATTCGAGTTTTGTATGCGGCAGGAAAAAATCTGCCGGAAGACTGCAAGATACCCCGGTGGCCGCCGGGGCACAAAACCCCATCAGGAAGGTATATTTGGGGTTTTTCCGCTTGCCGGTTTGTGGCGAGCCTCTATGATCGCCCCTTCATTGCCGGGATAAGAATCTGTTTTTGGTGAGAGTGGGGCCTGCCCCGCTCTCTTTTTGTCTCGGGATGTGAGATTTTTTTATGATCAGCGAACTCAAGACCCTGTTTGATTACTACGAGAAAGAGAAAGGCATCGACCGTGACAAGATGGTCGAGGCCCTCTCCCAGGCCCTGCTGGCCGCCTCGAAGAAGAGCATCGGCCCGGCCCGCGAGCTCCGCATCGACATCGATCCTGACAAAGGCACCATCAAGGCCTTTGCCAAGCTGCTCGCCGTCGAGACTGTCTCCAATCCGTGGGAGGAACTCCCCCTCGCCAAGGCCCGCAAGATCAAGAAGGACGCTGAGCTCGGTGATGAAATCGAGCTCGAGGTCACGCCGAACAACATGGGCCGCATCGCCGCCCAGACTGCGAAGCAGACCATGCTCCAGCGCCTCCGCATGGCGGAGAAGGAAAATCTCTATGAAGAGTTCAAGGACCGCACGGGTGACGTCGTCAGCGGTGTGGTGCGTCGCTTTGAAAAATCCGATGTCGTGATCGACCTCGGCAAGTTCGAGGGCATGATGCCTGGCAAGGAACGCGTAGCCACGGAAGACTACAACGTCGGCGACCGCATGCGCTTCTACGTGAAGGCGGTGGAAAAGGACACCGGCCGCGGTCCTGAGATCATCCTCTCCCGTGCACATCCGAATTTCGTGCGCCGCCTGTTTGAATTCGAAGTCAGCGAGATCGGTGACCGCACCGTCGAGATCGCCAGCATCTCCCGCGAGGCCGGTTACCGCACCAAGGTGGCCGTGCACAGTGCCGATGAAAAGGTGGACCCCGTGGGTGCCTGCGTCGGCCTGCGTGGCGCCCGCGTGAAGAACATCGTTCGCGAGCTGAACAACGAGAAAGTGGACATCATCCGCTGGAAGAGCGATCCCGCCGAGTTCGTGCGCGAGGCTCTGAAGCCCATCAAGGTCATCTCCATTTCTGTCGATAAAGAGAAGAAGCAGGCCCACCTCACCGTGAGCGAGGAAGACCTCAGCAAGGCCATCGGCCGCCGCGGTCAGAATGCCCGCCTGACCTCCCGCCTCGTCGGAATGGACCTCATCATCGAGAAGGACGAGCACGCCGAGCAGGTCTTTGAAGGCCAGATGGGCAGCGCCGTCCAGCACCTCGTGGATGCCCTCGGCGTCTCCGCCGATACCGCCCGCCTTCTTGCGCAAAACGGCATGGCCGACCTCGCCATGTTCGCCTACGCCGATGTCGAGGACGTCGCCGAGATGCTCGGTGGCGACCGCGCCCTCGCCGAGCAGATCCTTGCCAAGGCACAAACGAATGCTCCTGCCCCCTCAGGGGAGTAAACCCGTTTGCTGCCATGAGCGCCTCCTTCAACAGTCTTCTTCAACACCAGCAGCCAGTTTCCGAACTCGCCACCCCTTCGTTTTTACCTCTCCTCTCGCATGCCCGGCAAATCCTCCTCCTCGAAACCCGCCAAGCCCGCCACCGACGAACCAGGTGACGTGCCGCTTGCGGCTGAAAGCGCCAAGCCGAAGAAATCCGTCGGCAAAAAAGTGCTTTCGCTGATCGAAGAAGGAGAAGAGGAGAAACCAAAGGCCAAAGCGCCACGCAAGGAGTCCACCAGCATGCTCCCCCGCATCGGGGCCAAGCCTGCTCCCAAGAAGGAACCGGAGCCCGAAACCGCTCCCGCCGAGCCTGCCAAACCGACGCTCGACGACCAGAAAAAGGCTGCTCTGAGCCTTTTCGACGAAAAGCCGAAGAAACGTGAGCGCCCCGCCGCCACTGCCGCGCCCGTTTCAGCACTTCCACCCATTTCATTGCTGCTCGACGAACCGGCGAAGCCGAAGCCCGTCGTCGCCGCAGTTCCTCCACCGCCCGCTGCCGAAGCGCCGCAGCCTGAATTTGAGATCGGAGAGAACGGCGAGAAGATCATCCAGCTCAAGCCGCCGATCATCGTGAAGGACCTGGCGGAGAAAATGGGCCTTAAGCCCTTCAAGATCATCTCCGACCTCATCGCCTTCAAAGTCTTCGCCAGCGCGGACAAGGCCATCGACCTCGAAGTCGCCGAAAAAGTCTGCGAGAAGCACGGCTTCAAGCTGGAGCGTGAAAAACGCGAAAAAGGAGGCGGCGTCCACAAAGTTGAAGAAGTCATCGTCGAGCCGGAACGTCTCCCCGAGCCCACCGCCGAGGAAAAAGACACCCGCGAGCTCCGTGCGCCCATCATCACCTTCATGGGGCACGTGGACCACGGCAAGACCTCCCTCCTCGATGCCCTGCGCAAGACCACCGTCGCCGCAGGCGAGGCCGGCGGCATCACGCAGCACATCGGTGCTTATTGCATTTTCCACGACGGGAAGCCCATCACCTTCATCGACACCCCCGGCCACGCCGCCTTCTCGGCCATGCGTGCTCGCGGAGCCAATGTCACCGACATCGTCGTGCTCATCATCGCCGCGGACGACGGCATCATGCCGCAGACGAAGGAGGCCCTTGCCCACGCGAAGGCCGCCGGCGTGCAGCTCATGGTGGCCATCAACAAGTGCGATCTGCCCACGGCCGATGTCATGCGAGTCAAAGGACAGCTCCAGGAGATCGGACTCGCGCCGGTCGATTGGGGTGGTGAAATCGAGTGCATGGAAGTCTCGGCCCGCTCAGGCCTCGGCCTCGATAACCTGCTCGAAACCATGGCCCTGCAGGCCGAGGTGCTCGAATTGAAGGCCGATCCGAAGGCCCCCGCCCGCGCCACCGTCATCGAATCCTCGATGGTCGCCGGCAAAGGCCCCGTGGCCACCGTCATCGTCGGCCAGGGCACGCTCAAAGTCGGTCAGGCATTCATCTGCGGCCCGTATTGGGGCAAGGTGAAGGCCCTTGTGAACGATCGCGGCCAGAACATCAAGGAAGTGCTCCCTGGCATGCCTTGCGAAGTCATCGGTTTCTCCGACATGCCCAACGTGGGCGATGAAGTCGTCGTCATGGATAACGAGCGCTCGGTGAAAAAACTCAGCGAGGAACGCCTCGAAGAGCTGCGCCAGAAGAAGCTCACCGTTCCTCGCCGCACCACGCTCGAGCACCTGTTTGCCTCCATCGAGGAAGGAAACAAAAAATCCCTCAAAGTCGTGCTCAAGGCCGACGTGCAGGGCTCCGTCGAAGCCATCGCGAAGTGCCTCAAGGACATCAAGAGCGACAAGATCAATCTCGAGCTTCTCCACTCCGAGGCCGGCTCCATCAACGAGAGCGATGTGCTGCTCTGCTCCGCCTCCGACGCCCTCATTTTGGGCTTCAACGTCAAGGTCGAGAACAAGGCCCTCGCCGTCGCCAAGCGCGAAGGCGTGCAGATCAAGCTCTACTCGATCATTTATGAGCTCATCGATCAGGTCAAAGAGGCCATGCAGGGCCTGCTCGACCCGATCACCCGCGAGAAGGTCATCGGCCATGCTCGCGTGAAGCAGGTCTTCAAGGTCAACAAAGGCTACGTCGGCGGTTCCGTCGTCACCGATGGCATCATGCACCGCAAGCAACGCGCCCGCGTGCTGCGTGATGGCCAGGCCGTCTATGACGGTGGCTTCGAGACCCTGCGCCGCTTCCAGGACGAGGTCCCCGAAGTCCGCAACGGCCTCGAGTGCGGCATCAAGCTCTCCGGCTTCTCCGACTACGAAGAAGGCGACGTCATCGAGTGCTACGAACTCGAGAAAATCGCCCAAACCCTCTGATCGTTCCAAGTTTCAAGTTTCAGGTTCCAAGCTGGTAGGGCAACTACAGCCGGACCAGTTCTTGAAACATGCCACCTGAAACTTGAAACCCATCCCCGATGTCCCTCCGCCTCGACAAAGTCTGTGAACTCATGCGCCGCGAGCTCTCGCTCGTCGTCGAGAAGGACTATCGTCCGGAGGACGGGCTGCTCACGGTGCATGAGGTGGTCGTCACGCCCGATTTGAAGCACGCCACGGTCTATGTCGGCGTCATTGGCAAACCGCATCAGCAGGAAGCCATCGTCGAGCGCCTCAACCGGGCACGTGGCTCCATCCAGCGTGACCTCTACAAACGCGTCAAGCTGAGGAACAGCCCGCCGCTGCACTTCCGCCTCGATCACACCACCGAGCGTGCCGTGCCCCTCGTGCAGCTCATCGATAATCTGCCGCCTCCTCTGCCGGACCCGGTCGAGGGTGACAAGTAGCGGCAGCCGCTCCGCACAGACGGAGCAGTGATCCTTCATGGCAAGGTTTGACGCTGGACGCTCGGAGCGTAGCATCCTCGCGCGTTCCGCAATCCAACCCACGTCCCAACCATGAAACTCGAAACTCTCTGCCTTCACGGCGGCCAGGTCCCTGATCCCACCACCGGTGCCCGTGCCGTGCCGATCTACCGCACCGCCAGCTACGTCTTCAAGAACACCGAGCACGCCGCGAACCTCTTCGCGCTGAAGGAGCTGGGAAACATCTACACCCGTCTCATGAACCCGACGACCGACGTGCTCGAAAAGCGCGTCGCCCTGCTCGAAGGCGCTCACGAGATGGCCGGCCTCGGCCTCGCCAGCGGCACCAGCGCGGTGTTCTACTCGATCATCAACCTCGCCCAGGCCGGCGATAACATCGTCTCCGCCCGCAACCTCTACGGCGGCACCTACACGCAGTTCAACGACATCCTCCCTGCTCTCGGCATCACCGTGAAGTTCGTCGATAGCAACGACCCGGAGAACTTCCGCAAGGCCATCGACGGCAAGACGCGTGCGCTCTTCTGCGAAACCGTCTCCAATCCCGCCCTCGAAATCGCCGATCTCGAAGCGATCGCCAAAGTCGCGCATGACAACGGCCTGCCGCTCATCGTCGATAGCACCTTCAGCACGCCTTACCTCACGAAGCCGCTCGAACACGGCGCGGACATCGTGGTGCACTCATTGACGAAGTGGTTCGGCGGCCACGGCGCGGGCATCGGCGGCATCGTGATCGACAGTGGCAAGTTCAACTGGGCCGCAGGCAAGCATCCGCTCTACACCACGCCGGACAACAGCTACCACGGCCTCCGCTGGGGCGTGGACCTCCCTGCCCCGCTGCTGCCGCTGGCCTTCATCCTGCGCATGCGCACCGTGCCGCTTCGCAATCTCGGTGCCTGCATCGCGCCGGATAACTCCTGGTTCCTCCTTCAAGGCATCGAGACGCTCCCGCTGCGCATGGAAAAGCATTGCGAGAACGCCCTCGCGGTCGCCAAGCACCTTCAAAAACACCCCGGTGTGAGCTGGGTGCGCTTCCCGGGCCTGGAGGGCGATCCTCAGTTCAAAGCGAACCAAAAGTATCTCCGTGGCAAAGGCGGCAGCATGGTCGTCTTCGGCATCAAGGGCGGCCGTGACGCGGGTAGCAAGTTCATCGACAACTTGAAGCTCTTCAGCCACCTCGCGAACGTCGGCGACGCCAAATCGCTCGCGATTCACAGCGCCAGCACTACGCACAGCCAGCTCAGCGAGGAAGCACAGGCTGCCGGCGGCATCACGCCGGACCTGGTGCGCCTCAGCATCGGCATCGAGCACATCGACGACATCCTCGCCGACCTCGACCAGGCGCTCGCGAAATCCG
>CALMTT010000323.1 GCA_937872615.1 uncultured Verrucomicrobiaceae bacterium
GAACAGCCCCCGCCGCCGCGCCGCCGAGGCCGCCATCCGCGAGGTCACCGAGACCTTGGTCAAGCTCCTCGCCCCCATCCTCGCCTACACCGCCGACGAGACCTGGGAATTCCTCGGCCACACCGACAGCGTCCATTTGCAGGCGTTCCCCGATGTACGTTGTTCACGCTTCAGCGTGTCCGGTTCCGACGACTCTGTCATCCCCGCCGTCGAAGACCTCCTCAAAGCCCGCGCCGTCATCCAGCAGGCCATCGAGGCCGCGCGTCAGGCCAAGCAGATCGGCTCCAACCTCGAAGCCACCGTCAAGCTCACCCTCCCCGAGACCGGCTTCGCCCACCCCGTCTTCAGCGACATCCCCGCGCTGCAAGAGTTCTTCATCCTCAGCGACCTCCACCTCACCCGCGGCCCCGCCCTCGCCGCCACCGTCGAAGTCTGCACCAACCCCAAATGCGAACGCTGCTGGCGCCTCCTCCCCGACGTCGGCACCCACGCCGAGCATCCGACTCTGTGCGGCCGGTGCGCGGAGGCCGTTTCGTAGATTTGAGTGGCGCTCGAATCCTCCGCCCGCTGACTCCCAACACTCACGACCATGAACCTCACCCCGTTCGCTCATCTCGAGCTTCTCGGTGGCTTCATCATCCTGAGTGTCGAAGTCAGCGATGAGCCAATGCTCGACGCCATTGGCCGAGAAGCTCTCGCCCGCACCTCCATCATCGGGCGTGAATTTGAAATCCTTCTGGCCTCCGGCATGTCGGAGAAGGAGCTTTCTGTCACGCTCTATCACGAAGTGCTCGAAGCTGCCGCCGTGGCCTCCGATGATCCACCCGAAGCCCTCATCGAGTTCAACGAAGGCGACTTTGACAGCGCCGCCTACAACGCGCACGACCAGTTCGGACCCGCCAGCCCTGCCACGCTGAACCTCATGTTGCGTTCCCACGGTTTTGACGAACCTTGATCCCATGCACGCCGAGAACATCCAGATCACCCTTCTCAAGCTGAAAGACGGCTCCCGTCTTCTTCGACTCACCGAGCCTGAAACGGGTTTAGCCTTGGAACGCGCTATCCATCCCCAGCGTCCTCTCCTGGCTCAGAAACAGCAGCTCAAGGCCCTCTTCGTGTCCATGATCCAGCGGGCCGACGCCCTCTTGGCCGCGTAAAGCCCTCACTCCGAAAACAAGCATACACATCGCCCCCGTCGATGTATGCTCGACCGCTAAATGCAAACCCCACCCCCGATGCCGCCTCCATTCAGCGCACACGACGCGGTGTGAAAGTTGCGTTGCGTCGGTGGGGCAATAGTTGTGTGATGAACAAACATGGAAACACATAAATTCCGAATCACTTCCAAGAGCGGTGATGTTAGCATTGTTCGCGACGCAGAAAGCCTAACAATCAATGGCGTTCGAATCGCTCTTGCTGATCTGCGGGCTTTGACCAGCACTTCAATCGGCAGTCAGGGGGTAGTTGACACCTATGGTGAGACAATTTGCATCGAGACAACAACTCAAAGCATTTCCATTGTGCGCTATGACGCCAAAATGTTTTGGAGTAAGGCCGAGCCAAACAGGGCATCCAGTTTATTCCAGTCTGTTTCTGCCGAGCTGACCGCCATCGTTCTACCTCATTTGTTAGCAAACGCTTTGGCACTTATTAACCAGAACGGCGTTTTTGAGATCGGGCCGTTCTCTTTGTCAGTTGAGGGTATCACTTTGAAGAAAATGTTCGGGAGCTCCTTTTGCTCCTGGGACTGGGACATTGACGTTGCCCACGAGCATGGGCCGGCAGGGGTATTCGAAACTCTTCACCACTGTATTCGCACGATCTATAAGATCACCTACACTTCGCCTACATCAAAAGGGCCAATGTCTTTTGGACACATAAAAGCGAATGACCGAAATTCCCTGCTTCTTTTTCGAATAGTCTTGTTTCTCAACAAGCAGCGATGTTGGCAGATGGCCCCTGAAAACCGAAATGTTGTGCGGGAAAGCCTGCAAAAACTCAAGTCTCTTAAGCCATCCAGCCTACGTCGCTCTTTGGAGCGTGTTTTTCCTGAAATGCTAACTTGAACGCTAAGTTTCATCAGGCATTCGCTGGCTTTGAAATTGAGAAAACATAGCGGATGCCTATCTATGCATCACGTTCAATGAATCGAGAGCCATTCATTTACATCGACTATGTTTGCGCGGGTTGCGGCGCGGACATCTGCGCCACCAATTTTTTTATTGGGAAACGCAAGCCCTGTCGTTTTTGCGGTTATGAAAGCATCGTGCCGAATCTACCCGGAGAAGGAACCGATCGGGACACTGAGTCGAAGCGTCATGACGACCAACCGCCAAGGGGACGCGCTGAGAACAACAAAGAGGCCAGCTATGCTGCAATCCTTGAGTTGCCGCTCAAGGTGACAAAGGAGCAAATCAAGAAGGCTTACAAACAGCAATTGCTCCGCTATCACCCGGACCGAGTTGAGCATCTGGGGCATGAGTTTAAAGAGCTTGCGCACAAGAAAACCCGCGAGATCACAGAGGCTTACGATTATTTTAAACGAGCCTACAACCTGTAATTCGCCACATTTTGATGCTTGCCCCCGGCTTGCAATCGCACGTCACCGATTGAGCGTTTCAGCGGGCGACAAAGCCCACAGATTTCTTGGTCGATCCGGTGCCTTTTGGTGCGAAGTTAACTTCTACCCACGTTCCTGTTTGAGCATCGAAGGCATAAACAGTATGACTGCTTGAGTCCAAATACTTTAATGCCTCACTCAAATCAGCGCACTGCTCGAACTCCGCCTCTTCGTGTATATGCACGATAAATGGTGTCTCCGATATGAGTGTATAACTGAATTCTTTTCCAATGTGTCCGAGGTAGTAATTTTCCATGTGGAAACACTCGATCATGATTATTCGGCGCGCAACATAACCGGATAACGTGTTGTCGGGATAACAGGAAATCCCGGTGGTAACTGACAACTCCCCCACCTTGCCATGGGCACTCAGGAGCCTTCATCCCCGTCTCTCCAGTCACCTTCGCTCGCGCCTCTTCTTCCAGCCCGGCCTTCCCGGACGCCACACGCGGCAGCCTGAGATCCAGACACTGAAACACCGCAGAGATTAGAAGAGCGCAGAGATGAGCTTTGAAGGGTATTTCTCTGCGGTGTTCTTTGCTCTGCGGTGTGTCCGGTTTGGAATGAATGGCGCAGACTTAGGATGATCGGTTCAGTTGTCGGGGCACATCGAAGCGGTGTTGGCTGACTTTTCGTGAAAGTCAGGTCACATCGAAGCGATGTGGGGTGACTTGTCCCGAAGGTCGGGTCACTTTTCTCAAAAGCCAGGACACACATGGGGTTTGTCGGCGGACTTGTCTCAAAAGTCGGGTCACTTTCGGGGCATGTTGGGTTACTTTTTTCGAAAGTCAGGATACACCCGGGGGCTGTCGGCGGACTTGTCCCGATCATCGGGTCTATTTGGGGCTGTGTGGGGAACTTCTTGATTCCATCAGGCCGGTGCACCGGTTTGACCTGCACGAGCCGGAAGCCCGATGCCGGACTCTCAATCCGGCGGAGGAATGGACACGCGGGCCAGGCCGCCCAAGATGAACAGGGTTGTCCACCAGGCTTTTTCTCCGGCGGTGAGGCGAGGCCTGCCATCGAAGCCGGTGGCCTTTTTCGCCTCGCCGGTGAGCACGCCGGGCTGCAAGCCGCGCACGGCCTGCTTGGGCACAAAGAGGCGTTTGCCATCCCGCGGATCGGTGAACCAGGTGCCATCGCGGTCGGTGCGCGGTCGGTCGGCTCCATAGCCCGTGGGCACATACGTGGGCGGTTGGGTGGCGACCTGATGCCAGACGTGAAGGCTGTTCCAATGCTCCGGCTCCTTTTTGCGGCTGCTGCAGGAGGTGCAGAGCAGCACGGCCAGCAGCCAGCACCCTCCACGGATGAAAGCCTGGCGGGCAACGCCGGGGAGACGGGCATGCGTGGTCATGGAGACGTTTTGTAAGCCAAGCGGGATCAGATGTGAAGGTTCTTTTTCGGGGGACACGTCAGCTTGACGCGTTGCCAGGCCTCCGGCTATACGAGGCGCATGCTTGCTCCTTCCTTGTTGGCCGCCGCCGTTTTGATCCTTCCTGTGGTGTTGAGCTCGTGCTCGGGGAGCCGGTTTTACGCTCAGGTGGATGGCAAGGGCCAGATCACCGGCCAGCCCTGTGTGGAGTGGAAAAAGCCGGACAAGTTTGTGTATGTGCGGGGCAAGAACCCGACCTTTGCCTTCAAACGCCCGAACGGGGACACGATCCGCCCGGGCAGCATCGAGACGGATGGCGGGAGCATCCCGCGGCTGCTGTGGTCGCAGAAGAACTTTTCCCCCTGGACCTATGCGCCGGCCTATCTGGTGCACGACTGGCTCTACGAGGCGCATCGCCGGAAGGTGCCGGGCGGGACCGACAAGGCGGGGCGTGAGGTGCATTACACCAAGGAGCAGGCGGACTGGATCATGGCGGAGGTGATCAAGGCGCAGATGGAGCAGCCGCAGTTTGAGACGCGGAAGTCTCCCTCCCAACTGCGCCGCATCTACTGGGCGGTGAGCAAGTTTGGCAAGACCGCGTGGAACGGCCAGGCGAACCCGGTGGCGGACGAGACGGCCGTCTCGATGATCACGGACACGCTGCAAAACCTGCCGCTGCTGCCCGCGCTGGGTTCGCTGAAGGACGAGCTGACGCCCGTGCCTGAAAAACCGGCGATGGAGGGCTCACGCTCCTTCAAGGAGTGAGGAGGAAAGGCTTCACTCCTCCGGCTGCTCGGCAGCGGCGTGGCCGTCGTCTTCGAGCTTCTTCACGCGGGCGGTGAGGTTCGGGAGGCGGTTGATGCCGGCGAGGCGTCGGCGCTCGTCGTTCACCGGGATGGCCGCTGGTGGTCGAACGAAGACCTCGCGATAACGGAAGCCGTTGCGGAGTTGCAGGGCGACGGCACGTTATCCAAGGAGTGTCAGGTCGGAGTGGTGGAAGTTCGCAAGAGCCATCTTCCAGTCCGACTGTTTAGCGTGTTGAACGCCGCAAAAAATTCATTGGAAAACCCGATGCCCGGCAGTCGTCTGATTCTGAATAGCAATGAGGCAATCTTGACTCCCACTGGTCAGCCGGGGCGTTGGGATAAGCAGGGCCGAACTGCTGGCACGCTCTTGCTCCGCATCGCGCGCAATCCAAATGGAAACCCTCTGGATATTCGCAAAATTGCCGAAGACGCCTACGGCCTCACGCATCTCAATTGGAACGCACCCGACATCGAAATCTCGCTGCCCGTCACTATTCGGTGGAGCGACGAGCGGCTTCGCGAAATCGTCACCAACCCCAGCGCGACCGACGACACCGAGGTCGAGTCGCAGGAGGCCTGCATTGTATGAGTTCACTAGGACCGCTTTCCACTCGTCTCGACCGCCGATTACAATTGGTGGGCGAACTTACTAGGGCGCTGCTTGCTTTGCGCGCCAATCTCACAAACAAGCTTGATGTGCTTAAGCTCACGACTGCTGATGTTGATAAAGCCCGGGCAACAATCACCGAATTTCTCGACCATCTGCTACCCGTGCTTGCTGGCCAGCCTCCAACCGCCGAAGAACATCGGGTCATCCTCGCAAAATTAAAACAAACGGATGAACCGCTTACAGACTGGTCTGATGATTTCCGCACGTTCAACGAGCAATTACGAGTGAATGGCCCGATTGAATCGGCACAACTGGACCGAGTGATGCGTGTCGTCAGTTTTCTGCAAGGCGAAGTTGCCGAGGACGTTCGCCGACTTCGATCCCGTTGATGTAATACGCATGAATTCATACCGGGCGCTAAAGGCCAAAGAGGTCGAACTATCGCTTGCAGCATTGCAAGAGCGATTGGTGCAGTGCCCGCGTGTGAACGGCCAACATGCCGTTGTGCTCGCACGGCTCGAAGAGTTGCTTGCCGCGTTCGCAACCGAACTTCTCAACATCGAGCCGGTCATACATGATGCCGCGTTTCGCACAGAGGTGGATATAATCCTGAATCAAATCAGTATTTTCTTATCCATTGTAGAGACGCAATACCTCCGTGGCCTTGCAACACCTTCCAGCGATGAACTATTTCTCCGCACCATTTTTTTGAATTGCCTCAAACGACTCGGAGTGGACTGGATTGACGACATGGTGGTGCAGGGTTCAGGTGAACTCGCGATTTATCCTGAATTCTACGGTTCACCAGCAATGCCCGCGTTTCATATCCCCACAGGCTTGCTCGATTTTTTCCTATCACTTCCGGGCGTATATCACGAATTCGGACACAGTGCTTTTGCCAAGTTCCCTTCGATACTGGCTGCCATGCAACAAACGTGTCATACGTTTTTTCATCAACTTCGTCTGCACCTTGGGCCGATGCAGCCCCATCTGCGCGCTGCTCAATTGGAACGCTTCCAAGAAGCGGAAGACTTTTGGACTGATCGCCGGTTGGAAGAATTGTTCTGCGATTTGTTCGCGCAATTCATCTGCGGCTGCTCAAACATCGTTTCAATGATTGATCTTTCTATGGCAAAGGGCAGTGCCACCTACGATATGGATGACCTGGATTATCCGCCCGATGCCGCACGAGTGCGCGTCTGTATCTTGGCACTCACATCCGAACAGGCGAATGAGCCATCAACCAAACACCTCATTGCGGAATGGGAAGAATACGCTCAGCAGTTTAGCGACTCACAACCTTACCGTGAAGCGTGCCCGGAAAAGCTGTTGTTACAGCTTTGTCAGACGGTGTTCGCCGCCATTGGGTCAGAAATGCCTGCCCTTCCTAAAATGCAAAACCCACCGCCCGATGTCCAAGTTGCCTTTGCACCTGCAAAAACTATTTCCTTCGAGGACGCCATTCATCAAGGCTGCGCGGTATTGGCGTGGCGGAGAGACAACTTTGAATCCTGGTGGCAAGACGCTCGCACGCGGCTTGTGTGAAAGCCTCTGGTCACAGCCATCGCCTCATCCAAGAAAACCATTCCGCAACCTTTCCGTCTGATTCCAGTGGTGGCAACGTCACACGCCGAAAGCCGCGCTCGCAGTGGACGAGGACGCATTCGTGATCGCGGAGATTGCGGAGTTTGTGCGGTTTGATTTTGTGTTCCT
>CALMTT010000324.1 GCA_937872615.1 uncultured Verrucomicrobiaceae bacterium
GACGCGCAGCCGGTTTTCCGGGATGGCGCGCCGCAGCAGCCGCTGGTCGGGCGCGCGCTCAAGGGTGGTTATCTCAAGGTCGAGCTTGATGACCCGCACGTTGTCGAAGAGCTCGGTGAACCGGTCAGCGTGGAGCGTGTGGATCGGAATGACCTCGCGCGCCTTGACAGTGGCAGCGAAGCGCTGCAGATCGCGACTGGCAGCGCCGCACCGATCACCAAGGATCTCCTGGTCAAGACCGACCGCGTCCACCAGACCACCGAGACCAAGTCTGAAACCGAAATCGTGCTGGCATCGATCAAGGCGACCGAGAACGGCCGCGACATCATCCGCAAGCAGCCCTTCGAGCGCATCCGCGCCTCCAGAGCCTTTTTCTCCGCATCTTCCGCCCAGCCATGCCAAAACAACCGCGCATAGCCACGCGAGGCCGGTGAATGCCGCAGCAGCCCCAAAGCCTGCTCCATCTCACGCAGCGGCTTCAAAATCAGCGCCGCATCATGATCGTGTACCCCCTTCGTGTAACCCTCATGATACCTCTGCGCCATAAACGCACTCACCTCCGTCAATTCGGTCACTCCGGTCAATCCCGTCAAAATCTTCCAAGCCAAAAACTCCGCGCGATACACCTCCGCATTCTCCGAAACGACCGCCTGATCCCAAACTGGCCGCAGAGTCTCCAGATCCGCACTCTCCACCGCTTCAAAGAACCGCGTGCCGGTGAGATGAAACGCCAAACCGCCATCACGCGGCAAAATGGTCAGCTCCAACGGCTGCTTGTTCACGCTGAACTGATGCTGCCCGAGCTGAATGAGATCGCCACCGACAAAAATCTCCGACTTGTCGCGAATCTGCTTCAGCGAATCCTGCTGAACGGTTTTGAGCCGCGTGGTGAGCTCATCCGCCCGCACGCTGTCACCGAGCTTGCGCAGTTCGTCGATCAAATCGCGCAGCTTCGCCACCATCGCATCGGCGGCGAGCCATGAGTGAACTTCCTCCGGCTTCGCGAAGCTCGCGAGACGGTTCCGGATGCTCGTCAAAATGCGCTCCGCCGACTGCCCGAGGCTGCCACAGCGGCGATTCAGCGCATCGGTGAGACTTTGACGACGCGATTCAAAGGCTGTCTGCACCTCCTCGCGCTTTTTCACCAACTCGGCCGCATAGTCGTCGAAGTCGGAGAACTTCGTCTCCATCTCCTCGATCTGCACGAGCACGCGAGTGAGCGATTCATCACACTTCTCCGGCGTGGTGGCCACTTCGAGGTAGTTCAGCACGCTTTGACTGAGCAAACTGAGCTGCGCCTGAAACTGCGCCGCGCCTTCCGTCTTCGCCAAATCGTTTCGGCGATTGCGAAGCACGCTGCGCACCTGATTGAGCTGCGCAAACAGCGTGCTGATGCCCTCGATGATGCGCGTCGTCTCCGTCGCATCCTGAATCTTCAAGCCGCTGACGATGGCCGTGAGCATTTCCAGCTCGCTGCTCGACTTCGCCAGCGCTTCCTCGACCTCCTGCGCCTCCGTGACCTTCGTCAAAGCCGGCACGCGAGCCTGCTGCTCGGTGATTTGCTTCCGATACGGGTCTAGCGCCTCCGGCTTGAGCAGGAAGGCCACACATTTCGCGCTGAGCTTGTCCGCTGCCTCCGCCACGGACTTATCCATCGTATCAATAACCGCCGCGTCCGTGTAGCGCACGTCACGGAGCGCGATGATCTGGCCGCGCAGCTCACGCAGCGTGCTCAGGAGCTGCACAAAGCCGAGAATGTCATTCGGATCGGTGTTCGTCGCGGCGCTGATGGCCTTTTGCGCCTTCTCTTGCAGCGCGGTGGTCTGCTCCGACGCCGTTTTCCGCATGCGGCGCACTTTTTCGAACTCGCCCAGCGCCGCCTCCGCGGTCGTCTTGATCTCCGTGAGCGCCGATTTGAGATCGTGGGCCTCTTGCTTGCCAATCCAGAAGTAACTGTCCGCGATGTCACCGCAGTTCCTCGCCAGCTCGACATACAGGCCGCTGAAGGAGTCATCTTTGGCCAGCAGCGTCATCACACCACGACACTCCGCCATCGCACGGACGATTTCGGCATTGCCGATCTTGCTGAGGAAGGTCTGCGCGGCTTTGGCCTCGCTGACATCCGCCGTGAGATACGGCGTGCGCCAAACCTGCACGACATGATGCTTTCGCGGCTCCGCATCGGCATCAAAGAGGATCAATTCGCCCGTCGGGAAGAGCGAGAAGCCGTGGCAGGGCTGCGGCGTGGCGATGCTCTGCGTGATGAGGTTGTAGCTGAGCAGCAGATACGATCCGCTTTCGAGATGCGAGAAGACAAACAGCGTGTCCTCGCCATTCGCGGCGGCGATTCGTTTCTCGAAGCGCATCGGCGGCAATCCGGTCTCAAAGCGCCGCACCTCGCCGGTTTGCAGCACGTAGCCATGCGGGAAAAGGATGCCGTGATCGTCCGGCAGCAGCACGCAGCTCTCCGCGATGCTGTCGATGCGATGCGCCTCGCGCGTGCGCTCGTTGAAGACGAGGTGACGCCAGTTTTTCTCCTGATACGGCAGCACTTTGAGCAGGATCAGATTGCCGACGATGGCGTAGTGCACCTCCGCGTCGTCGAGCGTCTGGTCTTTGTTATCGACGGGCTCATTGTAGATGCCGCGACCTGTGGCGGTGTTGTTTTCCACCTTCACCGTGAGGTCGCCGCCGATCGTCTCGACGAACACGCGGTCCTCGATGCTGATGTGCGGATGCTCGCCGTGAATGTACATGTCCCGCGTGGCCCGCTTCCACGCGAACTCCTGCGGCGTTGGGAAGACGAACTCGTGGTCGCTGCGATTGCCGAGATACTTCAGCGTGCCCTTTTCATCATCGACGAGCCATTTGAAGGTCTTTACTTCGGTCGCCCGCTGCCCGACCTGGAAACCCATGTAAAGATGCGGCCCGATGCGGTGGAACTTCAGGAAGGTGGCGTGCTTGTAGTAGTTGTGCAGGTAGGCGAAGTCCTCCGCGAACTGCGCATTGCCCAGCAAGCCTTCCTTGTTCGTGTGGAAGCTGTGATCCGCCTCGCGGTAGTCATACACCGCGAACACGTCCTCGATCTTCATCGTCGAGCGCAGCCCGAGGTGCACGTTGTAGCCAAACAAGAAGCGTTTCGGCCCGATGGCCGCCATGTCCCGCGGCACGCAGTTGTTGTCCGTCGTCAGCCGCGTCGTCGCAAGCAACGCCGTCTCAATCCCGCCGAACTCGGCCTTCCGGTCGTTGTTGAGGAGATCGAGCCGGCGTTGGAGTTCGGAACCATGCTTCGCGAGGCGCTGCCGGATGACCTCGTAAGGTCCGGCTTCGAGCTGGGGGGAGGGTTGGGGTGTTGGAGCGGGATCGGGCATTTAAAGGGGATTCGATGAGCGCGAAGCGTCGCGGAGTGCGGTGGCAGAGATGCAAGGGCACCTTGCATCGGCGACACCGCTGTCGAGCGCAGGAAAATCGCTCTTGGGCCGAAGTGCGCCGTCCGGCCGGCGACAGCGGTGTCGCGCCAAGGCTTGCCACCGCACTCCACGACGCTGCCGCGAGAAGCGGGTGCTTTGGGTGAATGGATATTGTTCAGTCACTGGAGGTAGAACCACAGCTTGATGAGCCACTTTCGAAAGATGAGCCGGAGTCGAAGGATGGGCTGCTATCGAAGGTTGGCGTGGGATCGTATGAGGGGGCGCTTTCAGCCTGCCAGCTCGTGTCCGAGGGAGGGCTGTAAGGCGTGTGATCAAATGTGCTCGGAGATGAATGGAACTGATCCATCACTGGATAGGCATTGCTTGTTATGCTGCTCCGTCTGCCAGAACGAACATTTCCAGGAGGAAGTGAGCAAGCAGCCATGATGGTAAAAAGCACGATCAGGCAGCCGACTCCGATTTGAATGGGTAATGACGCCCCTTCCAGCACAAGGCCGTACATGATCAAGCTCACCATGATCGCCACGATGATGATCTTGACGAGTTTAGCCGACCTGGGAGCTGGCCCTGAGTGATTCGGACCACCTATTATCATGCGCATCATATGAGTGGGAGTGTTTGTTTTACTTCTTCGCCTTCGAGGCGAGCAGTCCAGCCACCGTTTGCTCCGTGAGGCCAAAACGACCCGCAGCGCCGATCATGCTGGTGAGTTTGTTGAGCGTGCCGGCATCGGGATTGAGGCCGATGAGCTTGGCGAAAAGGGCGCTGAGGGTGAGGTTCTTCGTGTCTTCGGCGGTGAGGCCGAATTGATCGACGATGGTCTTGAGCTGGGCTTTGAAGTAGTCGGGATCGCCGTTGAAGAAGGTCTCCTTCACGTCGGTGAGCGTGCGGCTGCCTTCGACCATGCGGTCCACGGCACGGGCGGTGCCGATGGCGCTGGTGATCTTGTCGAAGAACTGGCTTTCGCCGCCGACGATTTCGATCTTGGCGGACTTCATGGCTTCGCCGAGCACGCCAGCCTGGGCGGCGGCGATGTCTTTCTGGATGTTGATCTCCGCGAGGGCCACTGCCTTGTCTTTGTCGAGGTTGAGTTTGAACTCCTCATGCTGGCGACCGGCATCTTCGAGCAACTTCATGGCCTGCGCCTTCTTCGTGATGCCATCGGCCTCGGCAGCGAGTTTGAGCTGCGTGACCTCGGCATCGACGGTGCCTTGTTTCTGCGAGGCCTCGGCCTTCGCGAGCAAAACTTGAGCTTCGCCAAGCCCCGGAGCGGCAGCTTTGGCCGCAACGGCTTCGGCGAGCGCTTTTTCGGCAGCGGCTTCTTTGGAAGAGGCTTCCTGCTTCGCTTCGGCGAGGGTGAGCAATTCCTGCGCGTGAAGCTCGGCGGCCTGTTTGGCGGCTTCGGCGGCTTTGATGGCCGTGAAGGCGGCTTGCTCGGCAGCGAGCTGTGCAGCCTGTTTCGCGGCCTCGGCTTCTTTGATTT
This sequence comes from uncultured Verrucomicrobiaceae bacterium, assembly GCA_937872615.1. Classification (GTDB taxonomy): domain Bacteria; phylum Verrucomicrobiota; class Verrucomicrobiia; order Verrucomicrobiales; family Verrucomicrobiaceae; genus Prosthecobacter. The sequence goes on from CALMTT010000324.1 coordinate 4,915, forward strand.
TTTGAATGAGCTGCTCCTGGGCGTTTTTCTCGGCGTTAGTAAGCGCGACCTGCTTCTCGCGATCGGCAGTGGCGAAGGCCTCGGTGTCCTTCATCTTCTGCTGTTCGACGACGACGGTCTTTTCGAGTGCCACGCGGTCTTTGATGACCTCCTGGATGTTCTTTTTCTCCACTTCGACGGCTTTTTCCTTCTCGATGTCTTTCAACGTCGTGATGCGCTGACGCTCGATGATCTCCAAATCGCGATCGCGGGTCACGCGCTCGACCTCGACGGCATCCGTGCGCTCCTTGTTACGCTGGGCCACCAAAACCTGGCGATCCTTGTTTTGAGTGGCGACGGCGATTTCTTCGTCGGCGGTGATTTTGGCGCGTTCGGCCTTCAAGCGCTCTTCTTCCTGCACTTTCATCATTTCGGCCATTTCGCGGGCTTTGACGCTTTCGACGTCGCGCTTCTGTTTGGCCTCCGTTTCGGCGAGCTGGCGTTCCAGCTCCAGAATGGCCTCACGAGCCTGCACGTCCTGCTGCTTGATGACCTTCTCCTTGTCGCGCTGGATGTTGTTGGCCAGTTTCGCCTGCGCAGCGGTCAATTCGGTGATCTTTTTGATGCCCTCGGCGTCGAGGATGTTGTCCGGATCGAGATTTTCGAGCTGCGTCTGCTCCAGGAAGTCGATGGCGCAGTCGTCCAGCGTGAAGCCATTCAAATCGGTGCCGATGACCTTCAAAATCTCGCTCTTGAAGTGATCACGCTCATTGTAGAGCTGCACAAAGTCAAAGCGCTTGCCGACGGTCTTCAGCGCCTCGGAGAATTTGGCATCAAACAGCGTGCGAATGGTATCCACTGCGCTCGCACGGGCACAACCGATGCTCTGGGCGACACGGAGAACATCTTCCGGCGTCTTATTCACTCGGACGAAGAAAGCCACTTTGATGTCGGCGCGAAGGTTGTCTTTGCAGATGAGGCCTTCGTTGGCCTTGCGCTCGATCTCGATGCGCTTCACCGAGATGTCCATGTACTCGGCCTGATGAGCGACAGGGATGACCAGCATGCCATTGAAGGACACCTTGGTGCCGCCGACGCCGTTGCGCACGATGGCCTGGCCCTGCGTGACCTTGCGGAAGAAGCGCGAGAACAAGATCAGCACGCCGAGGAAAATGCCGATGGCGATGACACCGACGAGGATGCTGCCTTCGAGGAGGACTGCGAGTGTTGGGAGGTATGTTTGCATGGTTTGAGAGATCGGGAGTTAAACAGATTCGATGAAGTAGAAGGCGTTGTCGGGGCCGGCGGCGGTGATTTTGGCCTGGCTGCCCTTGGCGAGCGTGCCGCCTTGCGTGCGGACGTTGATGAGAAGTGGCGCGCCGTTGGCCGTGATTTCGAGCTGTCCGTAGGTTTCGTCGGCTTCGACGGAGCACACGGTGCCTGTGCGGCCAATGACCTCTTCTGCCTCGGTATCGGAATCCGCCATGGCTTTGAAGAGCTTGGCGACAGGGATGGTGACGAGCTTGGTGATGATGAGGCTGCCGATGAGGTTCGGAAGGATCAAGATGAAGGCCTGCAAGGTGCTATGAGCCGGATTCCATTTCTCGTTCAGCACGAGGGACAGGAACCACAGGAACAAGACGAGAAAGCTCAACCAGACCACGATCGGCACCTGGGAGAACCCAAAGAGACGGCCCGCAGTGAGCCATGCGCCACCGGTGTTCACGCCATGAGCGTGATGCGCGTCCGCATCTCCATCGCCAAGGTCATCGGGAAGGTCTGTCTCAAAGTCGAGCGCACCAAGGATGACGAGCAACCAGTAGCACACGACCAGCGCGAGCAGCAGGGAGAGAAGGATTTGATGCGGCGAGATCGCGGCCTGGAAGAGTTCAAACACGTTCGGGAAAGCGGTTTGGAAGCGATGCGATTTAAGCGGGACGCCGAATGAAAGGCTATTCCAATTTCCGAAGAAAAACCTCACACGCCCAAAAGAAGAGGCCTCTACGAATCTGGTGACTCGTAGAGGCCCGAAGAGCTTTATTATTGATCTAGATTACAGCATCTCAGCCACGAAACCGCGCTCATCGACAAGCTCCTTGTTTGTGGCGGCGATCTTCGATTGGGCGAAGTCATCCATTTCGTAGCCGGTGATGACTTCGTAGCTGCCCGGAGTCGTCGTGCGGACGGGCATGCCGGCCCAAACGTTCGGATCAAAGCCATACAGGCCTTCGCTCTTCACGGCGATGCTGTGAATGGCTCCCGGTGTGACGAGCGAACGGACGTGATCGACGAGCGCATTCGCCGCGGAAGCCGCGGAGGAGGCTCCACGAGCGGCGATGATGGCCGCGCCGCGTTTGCCGACGGTTTCGCAGAAGGGACCTTCGAGCCAAGCCTTGTCATTGATGACTTCCGAGGCCGGTTTGCCGCCGATGGTAGCGTGAGCAAAGGCGGGGAACATCGTGGGGCTGTGGTTGCCGTAGATGAAGATGTCCTTCACTGCGGTGAGATCGACGCCGGCCTTCTTCGCGAGCTGCGTCTGGGCGCGGTTTTGATCGAGGCGCACCATCGCGGTGAAGCGGTCCGGCGTGAGGCGCTTGGCCTGCGAGGCGGCGATCATGCAGTTCGTGTTCGCCGGATTGCCGACGACGGCGATGCGCGCGTCATCCGCGGCGACGGCGTCGATGATCTGGCCCTGGCCGATGAAGATTTTGCCATTGTCCTTGAGCAAATCAGCACGCTCCATGCCGGGACCGCGCGGCTTGGCACCGACGAGCAGGCACCAGTTCGCGTCTTTGAAGCCCACAGCGGGATCGCTGGTCTGCACGATGCCTTTGAGCAGCGGGAAAGCGCAGTCATCGAGTTCCATCGCGACACCGGCGAGGGCCTGCATCGGCTTTTCAAAGGGAGCCTCGATGAGCTGGAGGATCACGGGCTGATCCGGGCCAAACATCGCGCCGGAGGCGATGCGGAAAAGGAGGGCGTAACCGATTTGACCGGCGGCGCCGGTGACTGCGACTCTGATGGGGGCTTTCGACATGATGAATGGGGAGAGAGCCGCTGAGATTGATGACACAACCCCTCCGCGCAAGAGAAATGCTGCCCCATCGTGCCGCCTCGACAGCAGCACGGCCTGCCGATCTTGTTTTACAGCCTCCGCTCCTTCACCTCCGCCGTGATCTCGCTCACGAAATCGGCGAGCGGCTTCACGCCGAGGTCACCGCGTTTCGCGTGGCGGACGGCTACGGACTGGGCTGCGGCTTCTTTTTCGCCGATGACGAGCATGTAGGGGATCTTGTCGAGCTGGGCGTTGCGGATCTTGGCACCGATTTTATCGGCGGCGTTGTCGAGCGTGACTCGGAGGCCGGCGGCTTTGAGCTGGTTGAGGGCTTCGGTGGCGAATTCGTCGCTCTTTTCGCTGATGGTGAGCACGCGGACCTGCTCGGGGGCGAGCCAGGCGGGGAAGTGACCGGCGAAGTGCTCGATGAGCACGCCGCAGAAGCGCTCCATGCTGCCAAACGGCGCACGGTGGATCATGACGGGGCGGTGCGGCTTGTTGTCGGGGCCGATGTAGCTGAGGTCAAAGCGCACGGGCAGGACGTAATCGACCTGCACGGTTCCGAGCTGCCATTCGCGGCCGATGACGTCTTTGAT
>CALMTT010000325.1 GCA_937872615.1 uncultured Verrucomicrobiaceae bacterium
AGGGAGGTCAGGGCGACATCAAGCACTGGGCCTTCAACGACCCGCCGAAGCGCACCGGCAAATGGAAGAACGAGCCGCCGCCTCCTGCCGAGTATCGCAAGCTGGGCACCCGCATCGTGGACCTGCATCCCGTGACGCTGGCGCAGAATGCCCGCACCTCCGGCGGTGGAAACATCACGATGGTGCCGAAAATGGCCATCACCGTCGGCCCGAAGGAGACGTGGATGGCGGAAAAGGTCAGCATCTGGCACGCCGGTGTGCATGACAACCCGCTCGGCCAGCGCCTGACGGCCCTCATGATCTCCAAACGTCTCGCGGACAGCTCCGTGCCGATGTCCCTGCTGGCCGATCATCAAAACGTGCAGTTCAACTACTTCCGCGGCGGCCTTGGCCATTGCGAGGTGGAGATGCATTGACCGCCGCCTGCGGCGGAATGACGAAATCAGAAGGACGAATGAGGAATGGCCTGGCGGGTCGCTCATTCAAAACAGGTGTTGCCGGTTTGAACGCGGTCTGGTTCAATCGCGTCCGTTTTCCAACCTTCCCCGACGCGCCTATGAAATCGCTGCTTTGCGTCCTTTTCACCCTTTTCGCTGCCTCTGCCCTGCAGGCGGCATTTCCGACCTTGTTCCTCAAAAACGTCTGCGATGACCAGCTTCACGCGCCGACGAACATCTGCAACGCGGGCGATGGCAGCGGCCGTCTCTTCATCTGCGACCAGCCGGGCAAGATCTACATCTTCCGCAATGGCATGCTCGAGCCAACTCCCTTCCTCGACCTCACGAGCACAGGCCTGAACAAGGTGGTGACGCAAAGCACCGCCTACAGCGAGCGAGGCCTGCTGGGCATGTGTTTTCATCCGGGGTTTAGCAATCCGCTCTCGCCCGGCTATCGCTGCTTCTATTTGAACTACAATGCGCCGTCCACTTTCAGCACGCCAAACCCCGTGCAAGCCGGGGCGACGACGAATTGCGTGACCGTGATCGCCGAGTACAAGGTGTCAGCCACCAATCCGAATGCCGCGGATGTGACGAGCGAGCGTGTGGTGCTGTCCTACGGCCAGCCGCAGAGCAATCACAATGGCGGCCAGCTCGAATTCGGCCCCGACGGGTATCTTTACATCGCCGCGGGCGATGGCGGTGGTGCCAATGACAACCCCATCGGCCATACGCAGGGTTCAGGTGTGGCGTCCGCAGGTCGCGTGAGTGGCACGTTGGGGAATGCGCAGGATCGTCGGCAGTTGCTCGGCAAGATCTTGCGCATCGATCCACTCGATCCCGATGGTACCGGGCCGCTGACGTATGCCATTCCGGGCAGCAATCCCTTCGTCGGGCAGACGCAGGATTTCACCGATGACGCTTTGGATGGCCCGATGCGCGGCGAGATCTTTTCATACGGCATGCGCAATCCTTGGCGCTTCAGCTTTGACTCGAACTTCGGCGGTGCTCCGCGCATGATTTGTGCGGATGTGGGCCAGCTCGATGTCGAGGAGATTGATTTCATCGTCAGCGGCGGGAACTACGGCTGGCGCATGAAGGAGGGCACGGTGGACTTTGACACCATTAGCGCCTACGGCGGATCACCTCCCAGCACCATCGCGCCGGTGGCCCAGTATGCGCATCCCACAGCATTGTCCGGCCATGGCACGCTGCCGGGCACGGAGACGATGCAGCGGCTCGGTGCCTCGATCACAGGCGGTTACGTGTATCGCGGCACGGCCATTCCAGCTCTGCAAGGCAAGTATGTCTTCGCGGATTATGCCGTCGGCGGCATCACCGGTGGTGGTGGCGTGCTGCTCGGGATGGAAGAGACCTCGCCCGGCGTTTTCGCGCTGAACAACGGACCGCTGACGGTCGCGAACCCGCTGCCATCGCAGGCTCGCGTGTATTGCTTTGGCAAGGACGAGAGCGGTGAGCTGTATTTCGCCACGAAGACGACCTCGGGAACGCTCGCTCTCGATGGCGGGAAGCCTGCGGGCACCATCTACAAGATCCAGGCGCAGACCACGACCTCCGTCACGCTGAACCCCAGCAAGGACAACACGCTGTTCGAGGAGTACACGACCAACAGCAATGGCAAGGGAGCCCACATGTATGCCGGACAAATCGCCGGCAGTGGTGGTGAGGCGCTGCGCCGTGCCTTGCTGCGTTTCGATCTCTCGAGCATTCCGTCCGGCGCTTCCGTGAGCAGCGCTGCCTTGTCGCTCACGACGACGAAGCAGGTGAGCCAGGACTTTGATTTCAGGGTGCACAAGGTCACCGCGGACTGGGGGGAAGGGAACTCCAATGCGGGCGAGCCCGGCGGAAAAGGCATCGGAGCCCTAGCGAACGACGCGACGTGGCTGAGGCGTTTTTACAACACGATCAGTTGGACGACGGCGGGTGGTGATTTCGTGGCCACGGCCTCCGACACGAAGCCGGTGGGGAACATGTTTTCAGCGCCAGTGACCACGTGGAACGGCCCGGGCATCCTCGCCGATGTGAACGCTTGGATCGCCGCACCCGCGACCAACTTTGGCTGGATCATCCGCGGCACGGAAGCGAACCCCGGAGAGGCTCAACGTTTTGGCAGCCGCGAGAACACAGTGGCTAATGACCGCCCCAAACTGGCCCTGACCTATTCTTCCGCACCTGCGCCCACTCCTTATGAGTCGTGGTTCAGCACCTACTACCCCACCTCGCCTCCCGGCACCTACTGGAATCCCTCCGGCGATGATGATGGCGATACGGTCGCGAACCTCCTCGAATACGCTCTGGGCTACAGCCCGCTCTCCCGCAACACGGTCAATGTGATCAATTTCACCATCACCGATGACACGATCAACACGACGATGACCGCCACCTTCCGTCGCGATCCGCGTGCCACCGATCTGACCTATGAATTGCAGGCCAGCGATGACTTGGTGCAATGGGACACCGTCGTCAGCAGCACGGGGGGAGCCACGGCCACCGGGCCTGCTCTTGTGAGTGATGTCGCCATCTTTGGCGAGAGCCCACTCCGGCTCGTCACGGCTGAAGGCGTGCTGCCAGGCCTTGAGACCCGCAGTTTCCTTCGGCTCAAAATCACGCGGGTACCGTAAACGATCGCGTTCGCTCACTCGCTGCCGGGCTGCGGCAGATTCTTCTTCTCCGTGGGCTTGGTGGCACTCGCTGGCGCGGCCTTGGGATCGGCGGTGAGCCAGGCATCAGGCGCACCGGCTTTGGTGAGCACTTCGCGGAGGGAGATGGACTTGCCGCCGCGGCGTTTGCTTTCTTCGGCGGCCTCCATGAAGGCGTAAATCTCCAGCGTGTCCTTCGCCGAGACCGGCGGTTGCTTCGTCTGGAAGAATTTGATGATCTCGCGCAGCATCGGCGTGTAGTCGCCTTCGCTCTTTTGCTCCGTGACGGCGTTTTTGCCGAAGCGGATCACCTTGTAAGCCTTCGCCCCCTCATGAATGGCATGCAGCGTGCCCACGCGATCACCCTGCCAAAGGCCGGTGACCACGGATGCAGCAGGTGTGGTGACGCGGCTCACCGACACGCAACCGCTGCCCATCACCGTGAACAGGGCCTCCGAGGGATGAATGCCGTAAAAGAAGAGGTCGGGATGATGCGCGAGGATGTGGGCCGGGCCATACGAGATGGCACCTGCGGGCGCTTCCTTCTCCGCGTTCGCCACTTCCAGCACGCCGGGATACCAGCGGATGGCCGAGGCGCTGAAAACGGGCACCTTGGTGGACTCGGCGAGCTTGTAGATCTCCACCGCGTCCTTCAGCGAGGCCGCCACGGGCTTGTCCATGAACACCGGTTTGCCGAAGGAGAGGATCTGTCTCATCTGCTCCAGCCTTGGACGGCCATCCAGCGTGAGCAGCAGGATGGCATCCACGTTTTTGCACACGTCCTCGATGCTACTGGCGATGCGCACGCCGAACTTGTCCCGCACGATGGCCGTGAAGCCCTCCACGCGGCTGCTGCTTTCCTCGATGTCCGCGCTCGGTGTCGGGAAAGCGGCCACCACGCGGCCGCCGGGTACATGGTTCGGATTCGCGGTGTCGTTCAGCCGCAGCGTGAACTGCTCCGCGTGGGAGGTGTCCAGCCCGATGATGCCGATGCGCAGGTTTTCAGCCATGAGAGGAAGCGTGAGGAGAAGGAAGAAAACGGAAAGCCAGAAAGGACTCACGAAATCCTCGTTCTGGCGAACGAGCCTACGATGCGCGGTGTAGGCGCATTCGCCAGAATGCGGCCGTTCTGCAAGAGCCTCCTTCGTCATGGGTTGTTGGGCCTTCGTCATTCACCCCGCAGGCGGTCCAATGTCTCACTTCGCCTCTTTCGCATACTTCTCAAAGGCCTCGGCGATCTTGCCGGCCTTCTCATCGCCTTTGTGGAAGATGAAGCGGTGGCGCAGCTTGATGCGCTCGTCCTGCTTGAGTGTCACCGCGCCGGTTTCAGCCTGCACCTTGAGAGAAGAGAGGCCGAAGGGATTCGCGGTGAAGAGGCCGTAGGTGCGGGCGTGCCAGGGCGTGGGATGACGGAAGCTGGAGGGATGGTTCAGCATGGCGATGCCGTGGTGCTCGCCATCGACGGGGCCGTTGAAATCGCACCACGTCGCCCGCTTGCCCCAGGCATCGGCGTCCTTGTCGCCATTCGCGTTGATGATCACGCCGCCTTCTTTGGCGTCCACGCTCATGCTGTGCGGCACGCGGATGCTGAGACCGGCGTCCTTTTCGTCACCCACCTCGATGTCGCCATGCGAGGCGATCAGGTCGATGTCCACGTCGATGATGCGTGTGTCACCCTCGACCATGAAGGTCATGACACGCTTCTCGGCGATGGTCTTCTTACCCTCGGAGGTCACATAGTCCGCATAGGCTTCAATGACCGCCGTGGACCCGCCTTTCAGCGTGCCAAAGCGGGAGTGCTTGATGCTGCCCAGCTTCGCCACCGCATCCGGCTTGGCCTTCTCGCCATAGGAGGCACGTTCCGCCCAGGTGTTCGATCCGCCGATGCTCTGATGACCATCGGCGATTCGGTCGACCAGGCGTCGCATGCGCTGGTCCGCAAGGCGCGCGTCCAGGCCGAGGCGCAGACGATCGCCGAGCCGCTGACCGAGCGCGAGGCGACGATCCTCGCCCATATCCGGACCGGCGCCACCAACCGCGCCATCGGCGA
>CALMTT010000326.1 GCA_937872615.1 uncultured Verrucomicrobiaceae bacterium
CCTCGAGCCTGTCACCAAAGACCGCCCGCCGGCACTTCGCGAGCCCGCTTTGAAGCTCCTCAAAGAAGCCGGCTTCCCCGACCCGAAGGAAGGCTACGACGGCCTCACCGGCGATGCGAAGCTTCTCACCGTGCAGTGGCAGAGCGAGAAGCTCTTTTACCGTGTCAGCGAGATCCACGCCCGCGGCAAAAAGGTGAACATCCAGATCAAGCCCGACCTCGTCGTCTGCCTGCACTACAACGCCGAGGCCTGGGGCAATGCCACCTCCCCGCAGTTCTCACCGCAAAACCACGCGCATGTGCTCGTCAACGGCTGCTACTCGCCCGCCGAGCTCGAGCAGGCCGATGTGCGCTTCGAGATGTTCCACCGACTCTTCGCCCGCATCCATGAAGAGGAAATCCCCCTCGCCGATTCCGTCGCCGAAGGCCTTCTCAAAGCCACCGGTCTGCCGCCCTACGTTTACACCACGCCGAATGCCCGCCGCGTCGGCGCCAACACCGCCGTCTATGCGCGGAACCTCCTCGCCAACCGCATCTACGACTGCCCCGTCGTCTATCTCGAGCCCTTCGTCATGAACCACGAGGAAACCTACCGCCGCCTGCTCGCCGGTCATTTCGTCGGTCGCACGCTCATCGCCGGGCGGCTGCAGACCAGCGCCGTCGAGGACTACGTCCGCGGCGTTGTGGACGGCCTCGTGGCCTATTATCAAAAGCACCGCAAGCCGCTATGACCCTCCTCATCGCAGGCTGCGGCTTCGTCGGCGAGCGTGCGGCCGATTTGCTGCATGCCGCCGGGCACACCGTCATCGGCCTCACGCACAGCGCCGCCTCCACCGAGCGTCTCCGCGCCCTCAAACCCTGGCGTGTCGAGGCCTGCGATGTCTCCAGCGAGATCTCCGTCCGCGAGCTCGCCGACAAAATCGCCCCGCAGCCGGTCGATGCCTTCATCCACTGCGCCAGCTCCAGCCGCGGCGGAGCCGAGATGTATCAAAGCGTCTATGTGAACGGCATGCGGCACCTCCTCGCCACCTTTCCAGGGGCCTTCCCGCTCTACACCAGCAGCACCAGCGTCTTCCCGCAGATTGATGGCGAAACCGTCGATGAGACCAGCTTTGCCGATCCCGACCGCGAAACGGGCCGCTTGCTCCGCGAAGCCGAAAACCTCGCTTTGAATGCCGGAGGCTGCGCCGGACGACTCGCCGGCATTTATGGCCCCGGACGCTCCTTTTTGCTCAAAAACCTCCTCGAAGGCAAATCCGCCATCGAAGGCAATGACGGCCAGGGCCGCTATTTGAACCAAATCCATGCTGACGATGCCGCCAGTGCCCTCGTGCATCTCGTCACCCATCGGCTCAGCGGCATCTACAACATCGCCGACGACCAAAAAGTCACGCAACGGGACAGCTACCTCGACCTCTGCCGCCTTTTCGGCCTCGCCATGCCGCCCGCCCGCGATCCTGATCCCAATCGCAAACGCGGCTGGAGCCACAAACATGTCTCCAACGCCAAGCTCCGCGCCAGTGGCTGGCAGCCACGCTATCCCACCTACCTCGACGCCGTCCAAAACGACCCCGACCTCGCCAGCAGCATCCTGCAAGCCGTGCTCGACGAGGCCGCCACACCGCTCCCTCGCCAGCCGAACATCATCCTCATCGGCCTCATGGGCAGCGGGAAGACCACCGTCGCCCGCATTGTCTCCCAGATGATAGGCTTCCAGTGCATCGACACCGACCAGCTCATCGTCGAAGCCGCCGGTCAGAGCATCCCCGCCATCTTCGCCGCCGAGGCCGAGACCGGCTTCCGCCTCCGCGAGAGCGCCGCGCTTCGTTCCCTGCTTGGCAAACGCGGCTGCTGCATCGCCACCGGCGGCGGCATCATCACCCAGCCGCGGAATCTGCCCCTGCTGCGCCACCTCGGCTACATCGTCTGGCTCGATGCCGATCCCGCCCTGCTCGCCCGCCGCACTTCTCACAACAACGACCGACCCCTCCTCGCCGGCGAGGAAGACCCCAAGGCCAAGCTCACCCGCCTCCTCGACGAGCGAAAGCCCCTCTACAAAGCCCTCGCCGACCTCCGCATCCAGACCTCCGAGCTCACGCCGCAAGAAACCGCCTACGGCATCATGGAAAGCGCCCGTGTCTTCTTCTCGAAGATGAAGAGGTAGTGACCGCGTTTCGCCAAAGTCTTCGCGGCTCCGTTGCATCCAATTGAAAAACCTCCGCGTATCGGCTTACAGTGATACTTCACGCACGACGCCATGCTCAGCGATTTTTTACAGGACCAAGCCACCCTTTACGTCTCGGGTTTGATGAACCCCGAGGAACGGGCGAACTTTGATGTGGTCATCGATTACCACGAAGAACTGCGTGAGTGCGTCTCGAAGATGGCCGAAGCCGGCGCGAGCCTCGTCACCGCCACGCTCACGCGTCCGATGCACCTGCCTCCTGCGTCTTTGAAAAGCCGTGTCACAGCCCAGATTGCCTCTCGTGGCATGGAATATGGTCCCGAGGGTCGCGTGCTGTGCGATGCCGGTGGCCATGTGCAGTGGGTGAATGACGCCTTCACCGCCATGTGCGGCCACGCCTTGGACGATCTCCGCGGCAAAAAGCCCGGCCCCATTCTCCAAGGCCGCGACACCGATCCCGCGTCCATCGACCGCATGCGCCGCGCCGTCCATCAGTGCCGCCCCTGCACCGAGACGCTGCTCAACTACCACAAAAACGGCGACGCCTACTGGGTGCAGGTGTCCATCGCTCCGATCCTCGATGAACGCGGTGAGCTGCTGTGGTTCGTCGCCCGCGAACGCGAGCTGAAAAACCACGCCGCCGCGCGGAACTGACGGCGAATTCGCGTCGTCATGCGTTTCGAGCGGCTGCAATCCATCGCTTCCAGCGTCGTCAAAGGCACGCTCGCCTCCCTGCCGCCGGTCATTCGCGATGAGGCGATGGCTTGTACCATCGAGTTCGCCGAGATCGAGGCACTGCTCGACATCGAGCCAGATCTCGATCCCGACCTCCTCGGCCTGTTTGAGGGCAACGCCCGCTGCGATCCACCGCCCGCCGAGCCGGATGAGATGCCGCGCATCCGTCTCTTCCTCGACAACCTCTGGCACGACTGCGATGGCCATCTCGAAACCTACCGCGACGAGGTGCGCATCACGCTCCTCCACGAGCTCGGCCACTATCTTGGTCTCGACGAAGAGCAGGTCGCCGCCTTAGGGCTTGCATGACTTCGTGGCCGATTTTTTCCAAAAATCGAGCCAATGCACCCAGGCTCGATTTTCGGAAAAAATCGGCCACCTGCGAGCCTCCTCAAGCCTCCGGCGGCTGGCCTTCGATCACGGTCGTGTCCGCCAGCAGGTCATGCACGCAGCGGTTGTCCTCCCGGAAGATGAAGCAGGGATCGATGATGCCGTAAAAGGGCACCACCTGCCCGATGATGCCGTTCACAAAGGAGCGCAGCAAAAAGGCCTTCACGAAGCCCGGCTTCTGCCCGTCGGGGAAGGTCACGATGCGGATGCCGAGCCATTTTTTCCCCAGCGTCTGCCCGCGGGTGGTCAGGAGCACGATGTTCCAGATCGTCAGCCCGATGAAAGCGAGGCCCGCGACGCCGAAGCACGCGATCGCAGCCGCGGGCACGTCCTTTGAACCAGACCGCTCCATCTGCGCCATGAAGAAGATGCCGAGGCCAATCGGCACGCCCATCCCGATGATCCCCGTGAGCATGTCCAGCAGGCTGGCCCCCAGCCGCGTGCTACGCGAGGCCGGTGTCAGCCCAGGCAGATTCGAGAGCACCTGGGACTGCGGCGCGGCATACGGATTTACTTGGCTCACCGGCGGCGGCAGCCCGGGCGAAGCCACGGCAGCGCCGATCTTTGTGCCCACCGTCTGCCAGTCGGCCATGCCCTCGGTCCAGCAGAGGTCACCGGCTTGAAAACGACCCGTCGCCAGTCCGGAACGAATCTCCTCCTCGGCAAAAACCCCGATCTGCTGGCCTCCGCGTGCGATGTGGTAAGTCATGCCTTTAAACTAGCCTGCGCAAGAGCCGGGCATCAACCGTCTTTTAACTGTTGGAGGGATGGAGTAATGGGGTCGTGCCTTTTCAATACTCCACCACTCCACCACCCCGCTGTCTTCATGCGCCATCTGACCTTCTCCACCCTCCTCACCTTGCTCAGCCTCCTGCTCGTTGCCTGTGAAAAGCAGCCCGCGGAGGTGGACTTCAGCGATCCGAATGTCGAGATGACCAACGAGGGCAAGTCCGCCAGCTACAAGACCAGCCCCTACACCGGACTCATCCGTCGCAAGCACTCCAACCAGAAGGTCGCCGGCGAGTATCCGTATGTGAACGGCAAGATGCACGGCGTCATGAAGGAATGGTGGGACAACGGCCAGCAATCCGCCGAAACCAACTTCGAAAACGGCCAGCGCCACGGCCTCAATCGCTACTGGGACATGAAGGGCAAGCTCACCAAGGAGCAAACCTACGACCACGACAAATCCGTCAGCGAAAAGCACTTCTGATCACCGCCTCGTCATTTCATCGTCATGTCCGCCATCATCGCCCTGCTCGTCATCGCGCTTGTCTCGCTCCTCGCGGTGCGGGTGGGCTCCACGGCGCTGATGATGACCGGGCTCAGTTGGGACACCGCCAGCTTCCAGTCCTACTCCGCCTTCTTCGGTGTGGGCTTCACCACGAAGGAAGCGGAGATGGTGGTGAACCATCCCGTGCGCCGTCGCATCATCCGTGATCTCATTCTCGCTGGTAATGTGGGCCTCACCTCCGCGCTCGCCACGCTCATCGTCACGCTGCTGCAAAGCAGCTCGGACGGTGACACGTTCAAAATGATCGGCTGGCTGCTCGGCGGCTTGCTCGGGCTCTATTTCATCTCGCGTCTCGGCTGGGTGCAAAAGGCGCTCGACCATCTCATCCAGCATGCGCTGGAGCGTGCCGGACTCGTCCGTGCGCTCGACTACGAGCTGCTGCTGCGCATTCAGCACGGTTACGTCGTCTCCGAGATCGAGGTGCTGCCGGATACCTACCTCGCAGGCCGCACGCTGCGCGACACACGCCCGTGGGATCGCGGCGTCGTCATCCTCGCCATCAAACGCGATGGCAAAACACATCCCGGCATCCCCAGCCGCGATGATTTGATCCAGTCCGGCGATGTCCTCACGGCCTACGGCAAAGAAAAAGACCTCGTCGCCATGACACAACCGCTGCCCGCCTGAACGTTTTCTCCCTCAATCATGCGCCATTACCCGCTTTTTGTCTTTTCTGTCCTTTGGGTCCCTTCTGTCCTCTCGGCCGCCGAAGCTCCCGTCCCCGCGAAAATCGAGTTCAACCGCGATGTGCGGCCCATTTTGAGCGACAACTGCTTCTACTGCCACGGCCCGGACAAAAACCATCGCGAGGCCGATCTGCGTCTCGACCTCCGCGATGAGGCCATCACCGCCAAAGCCATCGTTCCCGGCAAAACCAGCGAGAGCGAGCTCATCGCCCGCATCGTCACCAATGATGAGGACGACCTCATGCCGCCGCCGGACTCGCACAAGAAGCTCACGGAGCGTCAGAAGGCCATTCTGAAAAAATGGATCGAGCAAGGCGCCGCCTACCAGCAGCACTGGGCCTATGAAAAGCCCGTGAAGGCCAAAATCCCCGCTGGTGTGAATCCCATCGATCACCTCGTGCAGAAGCGCCTCAGCGAAGTCGGCCTCAAACCATCGCCAAAGGCCGATGCACGCACTCTGCTTCGCCGCCTCTCCTTCGACCTCACCGGCCTGCCGCCGCAAAAATCAGAAATCAGAAATCTAAATTCAGAAATCGACAGCCTGCTCTCCTCCCCTCACTACGGCGAGCGCATGGCCATCGCTTGGCTCGACCAAGTTCGTTTCGCCGACACCATCGGCTACCACAGCGACAACCCTCACAACGTCTGGCCTTACCGCGACTACGTCATCCGGTCCTTCAACACCAACAAACCCTTCGACCGCTTCACCATCGAGCAGATCGCTGGAGACTTGATGCCGGATGCCAATCAGGAAACTCGAGTCGCCTCCGCCTTCAACCGCCTGCTGCTCACCACCGAGGAAGGCGGCGCTCAAGCCAAGGACTACGAGCAGCGCATGCTCACCGATCGCGTCCGCGCCATCGGCAATGCGTGGATGGGTCAGACCACCGGCTGCGCCCAGTGCCACGATCACAAGTTCGATCCCATCGCCATGCGGGATTTCTACTCGCTTGGTGCCTTTTTCGCCGACATCAAAGAGCCCATCCTTGGCAAACGCGAAGACGGCATGCTCGTCACCACGCCCGAGAACGAAAAGAAGCTCGCCGAGCTCGACGCGAAGCTCGCCGAGGCCAAAAAAGCCCTCGCCAAAGTGCAGCCGGAACTCAACAAGGCCCAGAAAGAGTGGGAAGCCGCTTTTGTGGCTCACAAAGGACATCAGGAAAAAGCCGCCAAAGACGTTGTCGCGGTCCTCAAGGTCAAAAATCCAAACGCGAAGCAGCGCAAACTCGTGGATGACTACTTCGCGAAAATCAGCCCGCTTTACAAAGCCGAGCGCGATGCCGTCACGAAGGCCGAAGCGGCTCGCAAGGTCTTCTACGATCCGCTGCCCAAATGCATCGTCTCCGTCAGCGACACCAACAAGCGCACCGTGCGCATCCTCCCGCGTGGCGATTGGATGAACGAAAGCGGCGAAGTCGTGAAGGCCGCGTTGCCCAGCTACTTGCCGAAGCCCAAAATCGAAGGCCGCGATCTCACCCGTCTCGACCTCGCCCAGTGGCTTGTTTCCAAAGACAATCCGCTCACTGCCCGCAACGTCATGAACCGCCTGTGGAAGCAATTCTTCGGCACCGGCCTCAGCAAAGTGCTCGACGACCTCGGCGCTCAAGGCGAGCCGCCGGTGAATCCCGCGTTGCTCGACTGGCTTGCCTGCGAGTTCATGGACAGCGGTTGGGACATGCAGCACATGATCCGCCTCATCGTCACCAGCCACACCTACCAGCAGGCATCATCGGCTTCGCCGGATTGGGCTGAATCAGAAATCAGGAATCTAAAATCAGGAATCCAGATGGATCCGTATAATCGCGAATGCGCCCGCCAGAGCGCCTTCCGCCTCGATGCCGAACTCGTGCGCGACAACGCCCTCGCCATCTCCGGCCTGCTCGTGCCGAAAATCGGCGGCCCCAGCGTCAAACCCTACCAGCCCGCCAAATACTGGGAAAACCTCAACTTCCCCACCCGCGAATGGCAAAACGACAGCGGCGAAGGTCTGTATCGTCGCGGCATGTACACCTGGTGGCAGCGCAGCTTCACCCATCCGGCCATGCTCGCCTTCGACGCCCCCAGCCGCGAAGAATGCACCGCCGAGCGCAACCGCTCCAACATCCCGCAGCAAGCCCTCGTCCTCCTCAACGATCCCTCCTACGTCGAAGCCGCCCGAGCCTTCGCCGCCCGCATCCTCCAAAGCGAAGGCGATGCCCCAAAACGCATCACCTGGGCCTTCCAACAGGCCTTGCAGCGCCAACCAAATGCCGACGAGATGAAGACGCTTTCGTCTCTCTTCGCCAAACACCTCGCCGATTATCAAAAAGACGCCGCCGCTGCCGAAGCCCTGCTCCAAACCGGCGCAGCACCTGTCGCCGCCAACTTGAACAAGCCCGAACTCGCCGCCTGGACGCACATCGCTCGTGTGCTGCTGAACCTCCACGAAACGGTCACACGGAGCTGAGGCTCGTCACGGCTTCAGCAAATCCACCTGCTTGCCACTCGCCTCGATCGTCGCTTGCATCTTCGTGAATTTCCATGGCCCGCCATCCATCTTCGTGCCGATGGTATGAATGCTCGCCGAGCCTTTCGGACCGGAAACCGGCACATGCACCTCCGCCGTGCCATCGCCGTTGTTGATCTTGATGCTGCCGGAGACCAGCCAGCCCATCGTGATCGGCTCACCAAGCTCCACGCGCATCACTTCCGACTCCTGCGCTGCCTTGAGCGACATCTGACAG
Source organism: uncultured Verrucomicrobiaceae bacterium (assembly GCA_937872615.1). GTDB lineage: Bacteria > Verrucomicrobiota > Verrucomicrobiia > Verrucomicrobiales > Verrucomicrobiaceae > Prosthecobacter. The sequence continues at coordinate 8,013 of CALMTT010000326.1, forward strand.
GCGTCCGCGCCCTTCATGAAACTCATCACGAGGGCAAAAATCGCCACACCGAGCAGCACCGCGACTGCGAGTGCCATCGCGCAGCCACCACAACCAAAGAGCACGCCTTTGCCAACGGCCGAAGCGTGCTCCTTTTGAATGTTCGTCGGGTCACCAAACGGAAGAGGCGGCGGAGTCGAACTCATACCCTGAGTTTGGGCGATGAGAGCCGGACTTCAACGCCCGAATGCTCGGGGCATCTTACCAGCCGTAAGGGCTGTAGGGCTGTTGATAACCGTAGCTGGGGCTCGGGTAGTAGCCGCTGTTGTTGTAGTAGCCTTGGTTCGAGGGCTGGCAGTGACCGCCTTGATAGCCGCCGTAAGGCTGTCCGTAGCCGTAGTTCTGAGCGGCACGACGCTCGCGGCTCTGCTGGATCGCTCCGCCGGCCAGGGCACCGATGATGCCGCCGATGGCAGCGCCTTCGAGCCCGCGACGGCTTTGATTGCCGATGATGCCACCCGCGGCGGCACCGAGTAGGGCACCACCGACCGCGGCATCCGCACGGGAGGGGGCACCGTAGCCGCCCCAGTCACCGTAGCCATTACCGGGACCGTAAGGGGCGCAGGAGGTGAGGGTGAGCGTCACGAGCAGGCTGGCGACGACGAGGAGGCGAAAAGCAGATGTTTTCATGGTTTGCAGAGGTGTTGCGGCATGTCGGACGCCTCACCGGCCGCGGCATTCAAAGAAGCCTGAAGATTTTTGCGTGCCCGCCGGGCCTCCGGGCGGTGAGAGCGGCTTTTTCAGTGGTTGTCAAACCCGCAAGTTGTCCTAGCATGCCCGCCCCTCCGGCCCGGCCTCCCCTTGCCACACCCCGCGAGCGGACCCTGACCGCCCCTGAAATTCCCCGCCATGAACATCAACGTCGAACACCAGCCCAACTGCCGCGCCGTCGCCCACATCCGCGTGCCCGCCGACCAAGTCACCAAGGAGCGTGACCAGATCGTCGCCTACTTCGCCCGCATGGTGCAGCTCCCCGGCTACCGCCCCGGCAAGACGCCGAAGAGCATCGTGGCCAAGCGCTACGAAAACGAGGTGAAGGACGAGCTCGAAAAACAGCTCATCAACGACGGCCTCCGCCAGGCCGTGAAAAGCGAGGGCCTCGAAGTGCTCAACGTGCTCGCCGTGAAGGACAAGATGTATCACGACACGGACTCCAGCTTCTCCTTCAGCATCGAGATGAGCCTCGCGCCGAAATTTGAGCTGCCGGAATACAAAGGCATCCCGGTGAAGCTCCCGCGTATCGAGGTGACGGACGCCGACATCGACCACGACCTCCTTCACATCCGCGAAAACCAAGCGTCCTATGAAGACGTGAGCCGCGCCGCCGCCAATGGCGATGTCGTGGTGCTCTCCACCAACGGCAGCATCGACGGCCAGAGCCTCGATGAAGCCATGCCAGACGCTCCCGCTCATCTGAAGGAGATGAAGGAAAACTGGTTCCTGCTCGCGGAAGAGGAAGATTTCCTCCCGGGCTTCTACGCCGGTCTCGTCGGCATCGAAAAAGACGCCGAGCGCACGCTCAGCCTCACCATCCCCGAGGACTTCCGCTACGAGGCCCTGCGCGGCAAGACCATCACCCTGGCCGCCAAGTGCCACGGCGTGAAGAACAAGGCCGTGCCGGAGCTCACCGAAGAATTCATCAAGAAGATCGGTGGCGATGAAATGACCCTCGAAAGCCTCCGCAACGAGGTCCGCGATGCCATCCGCCGCCGCAAGGAGCAGGCTCGCGACACCGCGAAGGGCAATCAGGTCATCGCGCACATCTTTGAAAAGGTGGAGTTCGACCTCCCGCAGGAAGTCGTGAACCGCGAGGCCCAGCGCCGCACCAACGAGATCGCCATGCGTGCCATGCAGCAGGGCGTGCCTGAAGAGGAACTGGTCAGCCAGCAGGAGGCCATCCTCGACAGCGCCACCAATCAGGCCCGCCACAACGTGAAGGTCAGCTTCATCCTCGAGCAGGTGGCCAAGAAGGAAGCCCTCGAAGTCCCCGGCCAGAAGGTCGCCATGGCCCTCGCCCAGATCGCCGAGCGTCAGAACAAGCCCGCGAAGAAGTTCATGGCCGAGGCGCAGAAGAACGGCCTCATCGACAATGTCCGCGCCGACCTCCTCCTCCAGGAAGCCCTCGAATTCCTCAAGGCGAACGCCGTCGTCGAAGAAACCGAGCCCGAAGCGGAGAAGTGCGACGTGCACGGTCATTGATCGTGCTTCACGAAAAAAGGCGCTTGGAACCCCAAGCGCCTTTTTTGTGCTCGTGAGTATGTAGGCGCATTCGCCAGAATGCTGTCAGCGCCCCTTGCGCTTCACCACCTGCTGCGTCTGGCGGGTCTTCACCATCAAATCATGGCCCAGCACGCCGCCGAAGTGCGTCAGCGGATACAGGATGCTGCGACGCCCGAGCAGGCTGCCGGGGCTGATGACGCTGTTGCAGCCGATTTCCGCGTAGTCGCCGATCACCGCGCTGAATTTCCGCAGGCCGGTGGGGATGACGTCGTTCTCCGTGCGCACGGTGACCTCCTGGCGATCGAGCCGCACGTTGGAAAGCACCACACCCGCCCCGAGATGCGCCCGGTGGCCGAGGATGGCGTCGCCCACATAGTTGTAGTGAGGCACCTCGCAGTCGTCGAAGATCACGCAGTTCTTGAACTCGCAGGAGTTCCCCAGCACACAGCCATCGCCCACGAGCACGTTTTCGCGGATGTAGCAGCCGGCGCGGATCTGGCAGTTCCGCCCGATCCAGGCCGGACCACGAATCACGCATCCAGGCTCCAGCGTCGTGCCTTCGTCGATGAACACATCCTCGCCGATAAAGGCCCCCGGCGGCACCTGGCAGCGAATCTCCCGCTGCAGCCGGAATTCCAGATACTGCTCGATACGTGACAGCGCCGCCCACACCGGCGCATCATCTGGAAACAGGATGCTGTGCTTCGTGTGCGTGAGATCAAGGTAGTCGCGGGCGGGAAACATGGAGAGCGTCCGCGAAAGTGGACCGGAAACGCCAAAGGCAAAGGAGTTAATCGCTTGCCACAGACCTCTCACTTCGCCGCCACACTCGGCTCCGCCCGTCGATTCAGGAACTGGCGGCTCTTCACGATCTCGAGCACGGCGGCGGAGAATTTGCCGTTGTTGGCTTTGAGCGAGGCCTGCATGTGCTGGAGGAGTTTTTTGTCGCTGGGCAGAGTTTGGCGTCCCAAAGCGTAGCCGAGGAGTTTGCGGGTGAGCTGGGTGAGGAATTGAGGTTCGTTCTTCTTGAGGTAGTCGCGCAGGCCGGTGAAGCCGGTGAACTTGGTGCCGTCCATCATTTCGCCAGTGTCGTCGATCTTGCCGCCGGTGTCGTCGGTGGCGCGGAAGCGGCCGATGGGGTCAAAACTCTCCAGCGCGAAGCCGAGCGGGTCGATGCGTTCATGGCAGACGGCGCAGGCGGAGTCGGTGCGGTGCTGCATGAGGGCCTCGCGCAGGCTGGAGGGCTTGCTGGTTTCTTTGAGCTCCGGCACGTTCGGCGGCGGCGGCGGTGAGGCGATGCCGAGCACGACTTGATACAAATAATCGCCGCGCACGACGGGGCTGGTGCGATGCGGACGCGAGGTCTTCGTCAAGATAGCCGCCATGCCGAGCAAACCGCCGCGATGATGCTGCGCGATGCCTTTCACCTCGCGGAAGTCGCCGCCGGTGACGCCGGGAATGCCGTAGTGCTTCGCGAGGCGTTCGTTGAGGAAGGTGTAGTCGCCGCCGATGATGTCGGAGACGCTGCGGTCATCGCGGACGAGATGCGTGAAGAACTCCACGGCCTCGCGCTGCATGTCGTTTCGCAGCTCAGGCGTGAACTGCGGGAACTTCTTCTCATCGACGGTGCTCTTCTCGTCGAAGCCGTTGAACTTCAGCCACTGCCCCGCGTATTCTTTGGCTAGCGCGGCGGCCTTCGGATCGCGCAGCATGCGCTTCGTCTGCGCGGCGAGCACTTCGGGCTTCAAAAGACTGCCATCATCAGCGGCCTTGCGGAGCTGCCAGTCGGGCAACGAGGCCCAGAGGAAGTAGCTGAGGCGTGAGGCGAGCTCGTGGGCGTTCAGCGGCACCTCGCTGGTCTTCGCGTCGGCGATGGGCGGCAGTGTCTCCGCTTTGAAAAGGAAATTCGGCGACACGAGCACGCGCACGAGCACTTCACGAGCAGCGGACTCGCGATCGAGTTCCTTGGCGCGGCTGGCAAAGTAGAGCGCGTCGAGTTTTTTGATCTCCTCGTCAGTGATCGGCCTGCGCCAGGCACGCTTCGTGAACTCATGCAGGTGCCAGAGCAAGGCTCCGTCGTATTCCTGCTGCTGTTGCTTGTTGAGGTTCGGATTTGCGTTGTAGCCCCAGTCCTTCTTCATCGCGGCGAGGTAGTTCTTGTCATTCTGGCCGAGCAGCTGGCCAAGCTGATCATCGCTGAAGTAGTAAACCGTGTAGTTTGGCCGGCCGCCGCGGTAGAGGTTGTTCGCGACCTCTTCGAGACGGCGCTCGAACATGTCCGGAAAGGCGGTCTTCATCTTATTGAAGTCGTTCATCGTCTCGCCGGACTTTTTCGTGCTGCGTTTCCAGATGGTGAGCACGCCAGGGATGATCTTCGAAACGTCGCGCGGTGTTTCGGTGGTCATGGTCCACTGGATGGTGGCCTCATCGACCTCGGGATTCTGCATGTCGAGACGTGCATGAACCAGGAGCCAGTTCGCCCCTTCGGGCAATGGCAGCTTGAAGACCTGCGGCGCGGCAAAGGCGAGCACTTTGGGCTCAATGGTCCGACCGGGCTGCGGATGCTTGCCGTAAAGCGCCCGCACGTTTTCCAATTCGGCGAGGTTCGGTGGCGGTGGTGTTTGTTTGCGCTTTTCAGCGATCGTTTTGTCGAGCCACGTCAGGTAATTGAGCTTCTGCTTGCCGATGTGGTAGTCGATCTGCGTCACGAGGGCGATGTCGCCTTTGTTGCCATCGCCAGTATCGCCAAAGCAGAGGTTCACGTGCGTTTTGCCATTCACCGGCCCCTGCATCACATAGGGACGAATGCCGTCGCTGTCTTGCTGCTGACGCTGCACGCCGCTGCCGGGCTTTTTTGGATTGTTCCAGCTCAGCATATCGGCCTCGATGGCTTTGATGCGCTCCTGCGCGGCTTTTTCATCGGCGGGCAGCTCGCGCCAGGGCACACGCACGAGGTCGAGGTAGCGGCTTTTCGGCTCGGTGGAGTTCACGAGGTTCCACCAGTTGCTCAGGAAGTGAATGCTGAGCTTCATGTCCTTCGCGAGCTGGTCGAGCGGCGTCTTCGCGTGCTTGTGCTTCCAGCAGGCGAGCATGTAATCGCCCTCGCGCATGGGATCAAAATCCTTCGGCAGATGCGGCGCGGCTTTCTGCTGATACCACACATACAGGCCCTGCTGCGCCTGCGCCTTCACCTGCTCCGGCCCGCGCAGGCCGATGCGCTGCGGATGAAACACGATGCCCGTGCCCGGCATGATGGTGGCATGGTCCGCGAGCTTGCGTGCGGCACCGAAATACTTGTCGATGGCCGCCGGACTCATGAACAGCACATCGCCCGTGTTCGTGAAGCCCTCACCGCCGCCGCCATCGGTTTGGAATTCCTTGGCCAGCGCATAATCGCGGCCAGTGAGGTCGCGCAGCGTGTTGTCATACTCCGCATTCGTGAGGCGTCGCATGGTCACGGGGCCTGGATCGCCGGATTTGGCCTCGGCGAGCACGTCGAGGTTGTGCTGCACCCATCCGGTGATCGCGGCTTTTTCCTCGGAGGTGAGCTGCTTGGCCTTCCTCGGCGGCATGTCGCCATTGTCGATGGTGGCCTTCACCGTGCTCCAGAGCTGAAAATTCACCGGCACATCCGGATTCGCCGCGAACTGCTTCAAATCGACATCGCCCTTCATTTTGTCGGCGTTGTGACACTCGTAGCATTTTGACGCGAGCATGGGCTCGACGGCCTTCCAGTCGGCGGAGCGGGCTGGAAGGACAAAAAGGACGGAAGGGACGAAAAGGAAGACGAAGCGGGACATTGGGGGGACAGGGTTTACGCCAGTGGCAGGGCAATTTTCATGCCCGGATTGCCTTCGATGCTGCAAGATGTGTCAGCGGCTCACCACCACAGCACATCGATGAGAAAGGTGGCGATCATCGCCAGGGAGATCAGCACGCGCAGCACGAGGCCCACGCCGGTGCCGAGCAGGGTGCCCCAGGTGCTTTTGATGGCCGGCTGGAGGCGTTGCTTGGCAAAAAAGAGCTCGAAGGCGAATCCACCGATCAGCGGACCGAGCAGCAGGCCTAGCGGACCAAAGAAAAGGCCCACGATGCCGCCGATGAAGACACCCGTGATGCCCCAGCGACTGGCGCCGAACCATCGCGCCCCCATCATGCCACTGAAGAAATCCACCGCGTAGGCCAGGCAGAACCACAGGATGAGCAGCACGATGCCCCAGGTGCTCATGCCCTGATCCGGCAGCAGCAGCGTGTGCACGATGCCGGCGATCACGATGAGCAGCGGCCCCGGCAAAAACGGCACGATGGCACCGACAAAGCCAACGATGAGCAGCGAGATGGACAGCGTCCACACGCCCGCGGTGCCCCAAGGCAGGCTGCTGAAGAACTGCGCGATGCTGCTCCAGGTGCTGGAAAGCCACTCAAGCATCGGCGGTGGTCCTCCAGATGATTTTCGATGCCACAGGCTGGCGCACACTTCGCGGCCAGTTCAGCCCGGCGCGAGGCCAGCCGAGGTAAATGAGGCCCACGCAGCGATCTTCGGCATTCACCTTCAAAAACGAGCGGAACGTGCCTCCATCGAGCATCGGCGGAGACGACCAGTAACTACCGAGCCCTGCCGCCGTGGCGCTGAGCATGAGGTTTTGCAAAGCGCAGGCCATCGCCTCGATCTCCTCGATTTCCGGGATCTTTGCGCCGCCGCGGCGTTCCATCACGCAGGCGATCACCACCGGGGCGAGCAGCGGATTCGTGCCGATCTTTTCCAGCTTGTCCTCGCGAAACTCCGCCACGGGCGTCACCTCGCGATAGGTCTGCTGCATGCTCGCGATGAGGGAGTGCCGGGCCTCGCCTTGAAACACATGAAACTTCCATGGCTCGGTGAGGCCGTGGTTCGGAGCCCAGGTGGCGTTTTCGATCAATTCGGCGATCAGCGCGGCATCGACCTCGCGGGCAGGATCGAGGTCCTGCGGCTTGATCGAGCGGCGGTGGCGGATGAGGGCGCTGGCTTGCGCGAGGGTGACGGGGCTTTCCGGCATGTGGGCCATCTCTTCCACAGCCACGCGGCAGATGCCAGCGCGAGTGCGTGACACTCAGCTCACCCGCTCGTAGGCCGCGAGGAGGCTGGCGGTGCTTTTTTGCCAGTTCAGCTCGGTTTGCAGCCGCTCGCGTCCGGCACGGCCCATGCGCTGGCGACGCTGCGGATCGTCCAAAAGACCCGCGATGGCCTCGCCGAGCTTCATCGCGTCATTTTCCATCACATACTCGCCCGCCTCGCCTGCGGAGAAACGGCCTTCAAGGGTGCCAAACATCACCACCGGCTTCGCGAAGGCCATGTACTCCAGCACCTTGTTCATCGTGCAGTGGTCGTTGTAGGCATTGATCGGGTCGCAGGCCACACCGAGGTCCATCGTTTGCAGCGCGGAGCACAGGAAGGCATCGCTCACGCGTCCTGGCATCGTCACCTGCTGTGTGAGACCGAGCTCATCGCGTAGCTGGCGCAGGGCATCGAGCTCTGGTCCGCTGCCCATGAGCAGGAACTGGATGTCATTGCGGCCTTTTTCGCGGATCAAATGATGCGCCGCATGCAGCAGATGCTCCACGCCATCGGCGCTGCCCATGACGCCGATGTAGCCCACGAGATGCCGGCGGCCCTGGCGCAGGCCCTCATCACGCGGCGCGGCCATTTCGAGCGTGCTCGGTGCGGTGCGCACGACAAACGCCGCCTCATCACGCAGGCCGCCGCGTTGCTTCACGATGCGCAGCACGCTTTCATTCGTGGCCAGCACCACATCGGCGAGCGCCAGCGTGCATCGCGAGGCCAGTTTCACCAGTTGGTAAAGCAGGCCGCGGGAGCCGAACTTCACCTCAAACATCTCCGGCCAGAGATCATGCACATCAAAGACGACGCGTGAGCCGCCGAGCAGCTTGAAAGGCAGCGCCACGAGGAAAAGCAGGTCCGGCGGATTGCATAAATGAATGACATCGAAGCGGCCGTGGCGGCACCAGGCCTTCAACGCGCATGCCAGCTCGCCCACCAGAGCGCTGGCATATTCGAGGAGGAAACCCGCGGTGGACCGTGCCTCGCCGCTGATCCAGTGGCGGAAGATGTGGATGCCATCGATCACTTCCTCCGCCTGCGTGTGCCCTCGCATTCGCGGGCAGATGACCGTGACATCATGACCGGCCCGCGCAAGCTGAGCCTGGCGGCGACAATGCCCCGGTTCCTGGAGATGGAACAGAAATATGGTTCGCTGCTGCGCGCTATGCGGCAGGGGCAATCGCGCGAGGAAGGGAAAGCGGGGGCGAGCGGGGCGCGGTCTACATCGCGTTACCGGCGCCTCACCCAGCGGGTTTCCAATCCAGCAAGCCCCACTGCGGTAGGGGCAGGGAACGCCTGGCGCCGCAGCCACTCGGACAAGGGTTGTTCCTGTTTTGACCTGAGGAGACCTGATGCCCGATCACGAAACCCCCGAGTTCCGCCCCGCGCCGGA
>CALMTT010000327.1 GCA_937872615.1 uncultured Verrucomicrobiaceae bacterium
CGGTGGCGTGTGGACGGCCGGTTTGCTGACTTACATCTTTGATTTCGACAAACCGGGCCTCACTCGCGAGATCACGCGCCGTCTGGATGAGCGCGAGGCTCGCCGCAACCCGAACCCGAGCCGCTTTGTCTATGAGCCCGAGGAGATGAAAATCCTGCTGGAGGAGATGTGTCTCGAAGCAGGCGTCAAAACACAGCTCCACACGCGTGTCTCGGCTGCTTTTCGTGAAGATGGCAGACTGCGCACCCTCGTGACGGAATCGAAATCCGGCCGTCAGGCCTGGCGTGCGCCTGTCTTCATCGACGCGACCGGCGATGGTGATCTCGGTGCGCAGGCGGGCTGCGGCTGGGATGTCGGCCAGGCGAAGGATTGCCCCTGTCAGCCGCTCACGATGAATGCGCTGGCCGTCGTGCGTGATGTGAAAGCACTCGCTCCCTTCATCTCCTTCAATAGCACGGACGAGTTCAAAGGCCCCGGCGGCCATCTCACCTGTGTGGAGGCTTTCAAAGCCGAGCTGAAGCGTGCAGGCGTCGAGGCCTCCTACGGCCATCCGACGATCTTTCCGGTGCGCGACGATCTGGTCATGCTGATGCTCAATCACGAGTATGGCATCAAACCGTGGGACGCCGCCGCCATCAGCGAGGCCACCATGCGCTCGCGGGCGGAGGTCTTTCGCATCATGCGAGCACTGCGAAAGCTCGGCGGACCGTGGGAAAGCATCCAAATCGCCTCCACCGCCGAGCAGATCGGCATTCGCGATGGCCGTCGCATTCATGGACGCTACCAAGTGACCCGCGATGACCTCATCAAAGGCGCTCGCCAGGATGATGCTGTCGCTCGGGTGACTTTCGGCGTGGACATTCACGCTGATTCAAAAGAGACCAACAAGACGAAGCCCATCAACAACGGCGACTTCAAGATGCGGCCCTACGACATACCATTGCGGGCGCTGATCGCCAAAGATGTCGATGGCCTCATGATGGCCGGTCGCTGCATCAGCGGCGATTTCATCGCGCATGCCAGCTACCGCGTCACGGGGAATGCCGTGGCGATGGGCGAGGCCGCAGGCGTCACCGCCGCACTCGCCGCCCTCTCCAAACGCCTGCCGCACGAGGTCGCGTGGAGTGAAAGCCTCGCAAAACTCGTGAAGATCGGCCTGCGGGCATGATGAGGAAGCATCTCCGATGAGAGTTGCTGCCTTTGGCCCTCGTTGATGCGGGCGCATGACTTTTCGCTCTTTGCTCCTCCTTCCGTTTTGCCTGCCTGCGGTGATTTTGGCAGCCGATTTGGTCCAGCAGGCCGGAAATACCGATGACGATCGAGAGCGGCAGGCGCTGCTGCAACAAATGGCCGCGTCGTCGGATCTGAATGACGCGCAGCGAAAGGAAGCGGCTTCGCTGGCGGAGTTTGCGCGGCGATGGAATGAGAGCGGGCTCAAATTTTACACCGCCAGCGTGCGAGGGAAGCCGCATCGCACGCTTGGTGAGTTTGATTTCGGCGTCGCGAAGGATTCACCGCTGCGGCCGATTTGTGAACTGTATCGGGGGCGCATGCTGGCGTGGATGTTGATCGAAAACAGCACCGTGCGCACGAACCCGAAGGAGTCGAAGTGGTTCAAAGACGAGGCGGTGGCATCGTTTCAACGCGTGAAGGCCGCGTTTCCGCATAACACGGTGGCACGGATGTATCTCGGCGAGGCGCTGCCGTGGGGCGCGGTGCCTGAAAAGGTGGCCGGAGCACCGGAGTGGGCCGTTTTGCAGCGCGAGCAGCTTGAGCGGCTTGGCGAGATCATCCGCTGGTGGATCAAAAACAGGCAGAAGCCCGAGACCGGCGAGTTTGGCGGCGGTTGGGGCGATGACTGCGAAATGTGGCGCTGGTGGTCGGCGGTGCTGCTTGGGTTTGATGATCCGCAGATCACGGCGGCGCAGCTTAGGTTTTCACGCTCGGCCGTGACGCGACCGCATTTGAAAGGCGGCTTCAACACGGCAGTGACCGACGTGGAGCACGCCGCGGAGGACACGACGGACAATCTGGTGCCGCTGATGGCGCTGGAGCCTGAAAACGCAAAATGGACGAAGTGGGGCCTGCGTCTCGGCGATTTCATGCGGGATGTGTGGACCGGTAAAAACGAGCGCGGGCAGATGCAGTTCAAGAGCTTCTACTTCAGCGCCACGGAGACTGCGCCGCAGCCACAACGCGGCTATGATGTGATCGCAAATGTCGGTGCGCTACACCCTGCCCTGCTCGCGTGGCAGAAAACAGGCGATTCCAAGCTGGGCGAGCAAATTTGCGCCTGGCTGGACACCTGGGTGGAGGCCACAGCACGCGCGGAGAATGGCAAACCGGCGGGAATCCTGCCCGCGAGCATCCGTTGGCCTGATGGAGCGGTCGCCGGAGCTTCTGGAAACTGGTGGGAGCCGATCAAACCCGGCGGCTACATGCACAGCTACTACCTCTGGCCCAGCGTGATCACGGAGATGACCGATGCGCTGATGCTGGCGCATGTGATGACGGGAAAAGACTCCTATCTCGCACCGCTACGTTCCATGGCGGCGATTCGTTTGAAGCACCTCAAAAGTCCGCCCAAGGAACTGAAGATCGGAGAGGAGTCTTGGTGCGCCGATCAGCTCGCGCCGCGAAGAAATGCGAACAGCAACACCGGCGGCCTCGTGAAGACCCTGGCGCGCTTCAAGGCACTCACCGGCACAACGGAGTTCGATGAATTGATCGCGCTGGAAGGCGCGGAATTCGTGATCCGCACGGATGAGGCCGGCAAACGCGAATTGGAGTCCGCGTTGCGTGAGAGCCTTGCCGCGCTTCGCGTGAACTTCCCCGGCTTTACCAGCGAGGTGCGCTCCACGGATCGTTGCATGCGGTTCGTGCAGTTTCTGGCGGAGGATTACGCCTTCGACGACTACAAAGGCGTCACGCAGCCAAAGCACGAGCTGCTTTACCGCATGGTCACCGGCGACAAAAACGCTCCGCGCTTTCCGCAAATGGCTGTGCGCTGGCTCACGCCGCCAAAAGACATCGCCGCGCTCGTCACCGAGGCCAGCACGACCAAGTTCGCCGCCGAGCTGTTCCATTTCGGCAAGGAACCACGCGAAATGACCGCCGAGCTCCGCCAGCTCAAGCCGGGCACTTATCACGCCACACTCATCGTGGACGGAAAAGTCGCTAAACTTCCTGTGGAGACTGTGAAGGTTGAAAAAGGCCGTTTTGCTCGCATCACCTTCAGTTTACCCGCTGCGAAGCTCGCCACTCTGCGCATCGACTGAAGGCATTGGCGTGCGCTCTGTCATCGCTCTCGTGGTGACAAGTCTTTGATAACACCCCACTCTTGCCTTCGTGATGGTCTGCGCATGCCTTCCCACGTCTCACGCCGCCATTTTCTCACCGCCGCGCTCGCGGGTGGTGCTGCCAGTCCTGCTCAAATCATCGCCGCAGAGGCCGCGAGCGGCTTTCATGAGCCTGCGCGAGACATTCCGCTCGCAGAGGATGCGGATGTGATCGTCTGTGGCGCGGGTCCGGCCGGAGTCGCAGCCGCAATCACGGCGGCGCGCGCTGGAGCGAAAGTGCGGCTCTTTGAATGGCGTGGTTGCCTTGGCGGCATCTGGACGGCAGGGTTGCTCGGCTACTTCCTCGACTTCAACAAGCCGGGTTTTGCCAAAGAACTGCGCGAGAAGCTCGATGCTCGCGATGCACGGGCGAACTCGAAGAGCACGAGCCGCTTCTGCTACGATCCTGAAGCGTTGAAACTGCTGCTGGAGGAGCTTTGCGTGGAGGCGGGCGTGAAGTTTCAGTTTCACACAAAGGTCTGCGCGGCCTTCAAAGAGGGCAATCGCCTCACGACCATCGTCACGGAGTCCAAATCAGGCCGACAAGCCTGGAAAGCGCCCGTTTTCATCGACACGACGGGCGATGGCGATCTCGGTTACCAGGCGGGTTGTGCCTTCGAGACCGGCATGGCGGAGGATTGCCCCTGCCAGCCGATGTCGCTGAATGCGCTCATGATTGTGAAGGACGTGGAGGCGCTGCGTGAGTTTGTTCGCTTTGGCCAGCCGAAGGAGGGCGAAAACAGCGACGGTGACAAAAAGAAGCGCATCAAGGAAGTGCTCGTGGGCACCGGTCACTTCCCCAGCTACGCCAGCCCGACAATGTGGCATGTGCGGGACGATTTGATTTTTGCGATGATGAACCACGAATACGGCATCAAGGCATGGGATGCCGCCGAGATCACCGCCGCCACCGTGCGTGCCCGTGCGGAGATGAACCAGATGGTTGCCAACCTGCGCAAGCTCGGTGGGCCGTGGGAAGGCATCCAAATCGTGGCCACCGCTGAGCAGATCGGCGTGCGTGACGGCCGCCGCATCAAAGGCCGCTACACCGTGCTCCAGGACGATCTCGCCAAAGGTGCACGCCATGACGACGCCGTCACTCGCGTGACCTTTGGCATCGATGTCCATGCCTTGAGCGCCGAGCACAACAAGAACCACGCCATCATGCCGAAGAAGATCGACATGAAGCCCTACGACATCCCGCTGCGTGCCTTGATCGCGAAAGAGGTCGATGGCCTCATGATGGCCGGCCGCTGCATCAGCGGTGATTTCATCGCGCACTCGAGCTATCGCGTCACCGGCAATGCGGTGGCCATGGGCGAGGCCGCAGGCCTCACC
>CALMTT010000328.1 GCA_937872615.1 uncultured Verrucomicrobiaceae bacterium
AAAGGCCGCATGGGCCAGGCTCTCCTCCGTGCCGCTGAATCGCAAAAAGTCCCCGTCGCCGCCGCCATCGACATGGGTGACGATTTCCCCTCCGCCCTCGCGAAGAGCGACACTGTCATCGACTTCACCTCGCACCACTTTGCGGATGAATTGCTCAGCGAGTGCCTGAAGCAAAACAAGCGCCTCGTCATCGGCACCACCGGCCACACAAACGAGCAGCTCGCCGCCATCCGCGAGGCCTCCAAGACACTGCCGATCGTCTTCGCCTCGAATTACAGCGTCGGCGTGAACACGCTCTTCTGGCTCACCCGCAAGGCCTGCGAGCTCCTCGGCCCTGATTTCGACCTCGAAGTCGTCGAGATGCATCACCGCATGAAAAAGGACTCGCCCAGCGGCACCGCCCGCACGCTCGTCGAGATCCTCGCCGATGTCCGCGGCCTCGAATACGACAAGGACTGCCGCCACGGCCGCTTTGGCGATGTCGGTGCCCGCACGCCGAAGGAAATCGGCGTCCACGCCCTCCGCGGCGGTGACGTCGTCGGCGATCACACCGTCGTCTTCGCCAATGTCGGCGAACGCGTCGAGCTCACCCACAAGGCCAGCTCGCGTGACACCTTCGCCAACGGAGCCGTGCGTGCCGCCGTGTGGCTCGCCGACCAGAAACCGGGCCTGTATTCCATGCAGGATGTGCTCGGCTTGAAGTGATGTAGTTGCAGAATTCCCGTCGTTCTCGTTCTGGCGAACGAGCCTACAAGAAGCGGTGTAGGCGCATTCGCCAGAATGCGAGGGTTTTGCAACTCGCTGAAGTGAGAACGTGGAACGAGCTTGGAAGCTCGTTCTACTTCCTCATCAGATACGCGAAAAAGTCCTTCAAGTCCGCGTCGCTCATGCCCGCGGTGAGGCCTTCAGGCATCAGTGAAACCGGTGACGCCTCCAGCTTCTCGATGTCGGCCTGCTTGATGGCCGTTTTGTTGCCGGCGAGGTCTTTGATCACGATGCCCTGCGCATCCTGCGCATCCATGAGGCCGGTGAGCAACTGGCCGCCTTTCGTTTTCACGGTGTAGGCACCGAAGCCCTCGCGGATCTCCAGGCTGGGCGTGAACATGTTGTCGAGCCAGAAGTCGGCATTCGTGCGGTCGTAGCCCGTGAGGTCGGGACCGATCTTGCCGCCCTCGGCGAAGAGTGTGTGACACACAGCGCAGCGTGCGGTGAACTGCAGCTTGCCCTTCTCCGCATCGCCGAGGCCGGTTTTGATGACGGCCTTGATGCGCTCGGCTTCCTTTTTCTTCTCCGGCGTGGGTCCGGTGGCCAGCAGGCCTTTCCAATGCTTTTCGATGCTCGCGTCGATGTCGGCATCTTTGTGCAGGCTGAGCTGGCGCACGATGTCGATGGTGAAGTGCTTAGCGGGCACTTTCCATTCGTTGACGAAGTTCATCAAAACCTGCGCCCATTCTTTGCGACCGGCCATGACGCGGAGGGCGTCCTCGCGCAGCGCTTTGTCGCCTGCGATTTGGCCTTCCCAACCGAGCAGGAGGGCCTCCGGGATGCGTTTGTCGTCAAACTTGGCCGCCGCCTGCAAAATGCCGCGTTTTAGGCTCGGAGCCGCGCTAGACTTCAAAATGGCCACCATGGGCATCACCGCGTCCTGTTTGCCGAGTTCCGCCAAAGTCTTCGCGATGGCGATTCGGGCCGTGTTGGTCGCTTTGGTGTCGGCGAGCAGTTTCAGAGCCTTTGCGAGCGCATCGGCATTCCCGCTGCGCAAAGCGAGCGTGAGGTCGCCGCCGCTTTGTTTCGCCATGTAGTCGTTGAGGGCTTTCGTGAGCGAATCCGGCAGTTTGGGCATCTCCGCGCCTTCGAAGGCGGATGCGATGCCTGCGATGAACTTGCTGCGCAGCGCTTCGTCGTTCGTCAGGGCGAGTAAGTCGGCACAGGAGTTGAGGTTTTCTTCGCCACCCGCCAGTGCGTAGCGTTTCGCGAGCTTTTCGGCGAGATGGTCGCGGAAGAGCTTTGAAGATCTGAAATCGTCAGCAGCTTTCAAGTAACCGAATACGGCATCTCGATCCTTCTCGGCTTTTGATTCAAGTGCCCACCAAGCCAAAAGAGGCAGGTGTCCGCTTGGATCATCCACATCGCCGACCTTTAGCAGAGGCAAACCCAACATGGCGGACATACGTTTTGCCGACGCCAGAAGCTGCGCACGAACTTCAGGCTGATCGCACTTCTTAACCAGCATTTGAATTGCAAAGATTGCCTTTCCTTGGGGCACGCCGCCTTCTCCCAGCATCTTTGCCGCCCAACGGCGGACGTAAGGGTCCGGATGGCTACTTGCACGAACAACCACATCACCGAAAAACAACTTTGCTTTTGCGTCGTCAGAATCGGCGTCAGCAGCTTTGCCCATCCGATTGCTTTCGAGAAGCTCAAGCGCCCAAAGTGCTTCGAGTGCATTTGCGTTTCCTTCTTTCCGTAGTGCTTCAAACAAGGTTTCCTGGAACTCCTTCATTCCTCCCCACCCAATCTCCAACACCGCCTGCTTGCGGAACCACTCATTCGCGTGGCTCAGGTAGCCCAGCAGCTCTTCCCCGCTCGCTTTGCTCAAATCGAAGGGCTTCAGCTTCGGCGCACCGCTCGCGGGCCGCACGCGGTAGATGCGACCGCTGGTTTTGTGCCAGTCATCGACGGGGCTGACGTGGCTGAGGCGGGGGTCATACCAATCGGCCATGTAGAAGCCGCCATCGGGGCCGACGCCAGCCCAGACGGGGCGGAACCAGCGGTCGGGGGTGGTGATGAGCTGCTCTTCGTCCTTCGTGCGGAAGGTGGAGCCGTCGGGGAGGCGCTCGCTGACATAGACGAGGTTTTGCAGCGCGTTCGGCGCGATGATTTTGCCCTCGTAGGCGCTGCCGAGCAGGCCGCCTTCATAAATGGTGAAGGCTTGGGGGAAGCGTTTGTTATCACCTTCGTGCTTCATGTGCTCGAACCAGCCGAAGGCATACGGATTGGTGAGCGGGCCGTGTTTGCCCCAGCCTTTGATGCCGTAGCTGCCTTGCTCGTAGTGCATGCCGCGGGTGGCACCGTTCGTGCCGGAGAAGAGGCGGCCTTTGCTGTCGAAGTCGAGGCTGAAGGTGTTGCCGCCGCCTTCGGCGTAAATTTCAAAGGTCTTCTTCTTCGGATGGTAGCGCCAGATGCACTGGCCTTCCCATTTCACGTTCTTGGTGTTGGCGCTGGAGACGTTGCCGGTCGTGGTGCTGCCGTTCGCGCCGTAGAGCCAGCCATCCATGCCCCATTGCAGGTTCGTGGCGACGCTGTGCGTGTCTTCGAGCCCGAAGCCGCTGAGCTCGACTTCGGGATCGCCATCCGGTTTGGCATCGAAGTCGGCATCGGGATAGCTCAGCAGATACGGCGGATTCAGCACCCAGATGCGGCCCATGCCATGCAGCGCGGCGCTGGCGATGTTCAGGCCGGTGATGACGTCCTCGTGCTTGTCGAAAAAGCCGTCGCCGTCCGTGTCCTCGAACACAGTGATCTTGTCCGCACCTTTGTCGCCGCGTGGTGGCGGCAGCGGCACCTTGTCGAACTTCGCGCGGAGGTGCTGGTCGTAGCTCACGATCTTCAAGCCGGCCGGGAATTGATACTGCCGATACATCGTGACGTAGAATCGCCCCTTGCTGTCC
>CALMTT010000329.1 GCA_937872615.1 uncultured Verrucomicrobiaceae bacterium
CAAGATGTGGGTCTTCACCTTCGCGGCCATCAGCGCCATCGCGCTGCTGCTCTGCCAGCCCGGCTGGGACCTCGCGGTCAGTGGTGCTCCGCGTGCGCTGCTCATGCCGCTCTTCGCGCTCGCCTTTCGCCTGCATGCCTCCGCGGCGGCGCGTGCCACGGAAGGAGCGGCGGTGGGCCCGGTGCTCATCTTGATGGGCCTCGTCTGCGCGGTGATGGTGCTCACGCACTGGCTCGCGATCTGGCTCGTGCTTGGTTTGGTGCTCGGCGTGGCCTTGTTCCTGCCGGGTGGACGTGCGGGCTCCATTCTCGTGGCCGCTTGTCCCTTTATCGCGCTGTCCGGCTGGGGTTGGTGGCAGATGCAGCTCTGCGGTGATCCGCTCGGTGGCGCCAAAGCCCTGCTCCAGGCACAAATCGCTGCCACGAATGTCGATGTGGTCATGCGTGACCTGAGCCCCGGCCTGCCAAGCGTGGTGCTCGATGATCTGCTGCGCCGTGTGGGGCTGAACTGGCAGGAGCAGTTCACCAGCCTCGTCGGCTATCTCGGTGCGTGCATCGTGGCGTTGTTCTTTTTTTCCGCGTTGCTGCATGCGTTCCGCCGCCAGGATGCGTCGTCATCGCGATGGGCGCTCGCGGTGGTGTTTGGCAGCGTGCTGTGCGGCATGGGGCTCGTGGGCCTGCCGGGCAAGCTGCTCGATGACAATGCGCTCTACATCGTGGTGATGCCCGCGATGACCGTCTTTGGCGCGGCCATGCTCGTCGTGATGTGGTCGCGACTCAAAACAGGCCACACCTTCTGGGCTGGCTGGGGCGGGCCGCTCGTGGCGATCCTCCTCACGGCCCTGCCAATGGCGGTGAACCTGCCGGTGTATCTGAAATTTGGCCTCACGCTCGGCAGCAAGATGCCGCCGCACTGGCCGCCCTTCCTGCCAGACCGTGCCTCGCAGCTCAAACTGCTCATCGATGCCGATGAATTTCTGGTCTCCGATGCCCCCGCCTTCGTCGCGTGGTATGGAGATGCCACCTGCATGGCCCTGCCGGTGCAGCGCGATGACTTCGCCACCTTCCAAACCGCCATCCAGGCACGCAAATCAAAGATTGCCGGCTTTGTGATGACGCCCGTGTCGGCTCAGTGTGATCGCTTTTCGGACGTCTTCACCGGACCGTATGCCGAATGGCGTGATCTCATCGTGCGTGGCCCGATGATGGCCTTCGACAAGGACTTCTCACCCTCGCCTGATTTCCCATTCAAGGTCATCCATCCGATGATCGCGGTGCCGGTGGGCTCCAAGGAAAACCTCAGCCTGCCGATGGCCTTCTACTCGGATCGCACGCGCATGATCAAAGCGGAGCCGGAGCAGTAAGTCGGCTCACGCGAGGATGTCTTTGATCACCTTCGCGCCCTCCACGCCGCTCAGGCGGGCATCGAGGCCTTGGAATTTGAAGCTGAAGGCGTTGTGATCGATGCCGAGCTGATGGAGCATCGTGGCGTGCAAATCGTGCACGGTGGTGATCTTTTCGATCGCCGCGTAGCCGAGGTCATCGGTCGCGCCATGCACGATGCCACCTTGGATGCCTGCGCCGGCCATCCAGACGCTCATGGCCTTGTTGTGATGATCGCGACCGCTGCCGCCCTGCGACATTGGCGTGCGGCCAAACTCACCCGCCCACACGATCAGCGTGCTCTCCAGCATGCCGCGCTGTTTGAGATCGGTGATCAGCGCCATGCACGCGCGGTCAATTTCCTCGGCCTTGAGCTTCACGCCTTCCTTCACGCCGCCGTGATGGTCCCAGTCCTTGTGATAAAGCTGGATGAAACGCGTGCCACGCTCCGCCAGACGACGCGCGAGGAGGCAATTCGACGCGAAAGAGCCATCGCCCGGCTGGCAGCCGTAGAGATCGAGGATTTTCTGGCCCTCGCCGCTCACGTCCATCAGGTCTGGCACGCTCGCCTGCATCTGGAAGGCCATCTCATACTGCGCGATGCGCGTGGCGATCTCCGGATCATCCACCAGCGTATCGTGCGCCTTGTTCAGCGCATTGATCGCCGCCACATCGGCTCCCTGTCGCTCACGCGTGACGCCATTCGGGTTCGTCAGATACAAAACGGGATCGCCTTTGGCCCGAAGCTGCACGCCTTGATACTTCGACGGCAAAAACCCGCTGCTCCACTGCCGCGCGGCGATGGGTTGATTTTGCCCGCCGCGGCCGAGCGAGGTCAAAACAACGAATCCCGGCAAATCGGACGCCTCCGTGCCGAGGCCATACGTCACCCAAGCGCCCATGCTGGGCCGTCCGGCGATCTGCGAGCCGGTGTTCATGAACATGTGTGCCGGATCATGATTGATCGCATCCGTCGTCATGCTGCGGATCAGGCAGATGTCATCGATCACGCTGCCGATTTGCGGAAACAGCTCACAGATCTCGATTTGGTTCTTCCCGAACTTCGCGAACTTGTGCTGCGGCCCAAAGCACATCAGCGGCTTGCCTTGGAGCTGCGCGAGCTGCTGTCCCTTCGTGAATGACTCCGGCATCGGCTTCCCATCCATCGCCGCGAGCTTCGGCTTCGGATCAAAGGTCTCCAAATGCGACGGCCCGCCCGCCATGGTGAGCCAGATCACCCGCTTCGCCTTCTGCGGCAGCGGCAGTTTCGTCAAAACACCCGCCATCGGCGCGGCGGCAGCCGGTTTGAGCAACGAAGCCAGCGCAACGGCTCCGAGTCCTTGCGAGGTTTTGCCGAGGAAAGCGCGGCGATGGAGATGGCTGAAGGTATTCATGATTGCGAGTGTACGAAGAAGCAGGCCCATTTCTAGACTCTGATTGAGAACGAGACGAGTGTCTAAAACGCGCCAGCAAAGTAGCCATCTCGCTCCGTCGAGATGAGCGCACGGCTCTCGCCCACGCGCAAAACGACCGGGTTGTATAACGGTCTCGGCCTATCACACGGCCAGTTCCTCTCGCGGAGCGAGCGGATTACTTTGCTTCGCCGGAAGATCATTGCGCTCTGCATCCTTGAATGCCAAGCATGGCTCTATGTTCACTCGGCCATTCATCCACTTTCTTCTGTTCGTTTGGGGCTCAATGACTTGCTTGGGGCAGGACAATCTGTTCGATGAATCGCGCTGGAAACGTGAGGGCTTGGTTCGAGCTACAAACAGTTTTGTGCAGACAACTCGCGCCCCTCATCCCGAGGACGCAATGATTTCCGCGCTTCATTGTAAGAGAGAATCTCGCTGGTGGGGCGACTTGATTATCGTCCGACACGATGGCGATGCCGTGTCTGGCTTAGTTCCTCTGCCTGACGACTATCTGGAGGACGCAGGACATTATGTCCGCGACTTCTACTGGCGCAAAATTCGCGAGGCAGGCTGGGTCCTGCATGTGTTTACAAGCACCCATCGCCGCAACGGTTCGCTCTGGCTTCTTGAACTCAAGGACGGGCAAATGCGATCCTTGATGCACACGCGTGCAGTGGCGCAGAATGATGAGCGTTGGTTTGACCATGGACAGTTGCAGATCGACCATCTCGACGGAGACGCTTCCAAGCCAATCATGTTGCGACTGCACGGCACCGAATACGAAATCGATCAGTTGGGGCGACAGTCCGACAAGAAAGTGGAAGAACACTGGGTTTGGGATGCTTCCAAACGCCTGTTTGTTATGCAGCCGGAATCCAAAGAGACGTCGAAATAACGTAGCCTGACAACACAGCGTCGCTCACTTCTTCTTCCCGAGATTCTTCAACTCCGTCTCCGTCCACATCATCATCCGGCCTTTGTCTTGTTCGCGGATTTTGGTGACGGTTTTGGTTTCGACGGCGCTGGCGGTGTGTTCCCACTCGCGGCGGATGTAGGTGAGGACGCCGGCGATGTCTTCGTCGGTGAGTTGGGGCAAAGGCGGCATGGCGAGGTTGTAGGTGCGGCCGCTGACTTTCACGGGGCCGGCGAGGCCGTGCATGACGATGCGGGCGAGCACGTCGGTTTTGCCGAGCACCCATTCGCTATCGACGAGCGGCGGCGCGAGGCCGTCGAGGCCGAAGCCGTGCGGCTGATGGCAGGCGGCGCAGAGCGTGGTGTAGATGGTTTTGCCTTTCTCAAAGAGGGCGGTCTGCGACTCGGTGAGCGGTTTGATCACGGGCGGAGCGGGGGCGCCGGGTTTGCCGGGCCAGACGAGGCGTTTTTCGAGGTCAGCGGGCAGTTTGAGCTTCGGTGGGGATTGTTCGAGCCAGACGAGCTTCACGGTCTTCGATTTGCTGTCGGTCTTGGCGAGGCCTTTGAGGATGGTGTCGCGGTTTTCGGGCGAGTTGGAGGCCAGATCGAGCATGTCGGCGATGGGACCGGCTTTTCCGGCGAGGGCGATCAATTCGGCCAAAGCACCGATGACGGCTTTGGAGCCATCGGAAGGCGTTTGGGCGAGCGTTTTGGCAAAAGCGGCTTCTTTGCCGCGCAGGCCGGTGAGGGCGGCTTCGCGGATGAGGGCGTTTTTGCCGTGCGTGACGAGCAGCGGGGCCAAAGCGGCCTCGTTGATCGTTTTGATGGCGAGGTTGGCGAGCACGAGCGGATGTTTTTCAGCAGCGAGGTCGAAAACGTAGTCGCGAGGTGCCACACGTGCCGCGGCGGCGCGGACGTGCTCGCTTGGGTCGGTGAGAGCGGTTTTCACGAGGTCGGGCGTGATTGCGGCGAGGCCGTCGAGCGTCCACAGCGCATGCTCGCGGGCGATGGGGCTTTCGTTTTGCAGCAACTCCTTCAAAGCGGGCACCGCAGAGGCATCGGCAGACTCGACGATGAGTCGCTGCGCGGTGTCACGCACCCAGCCGTTGGCATGCGTGAGCAGTTTGGCATCCTTGCTGACCTTCACGGGCTTCGCGGTGCTGCCTTCGGGCACGATGCGCCAGATGCGCCCCATGTTGAAGGGCTGCTCAAGTTTTCGCGCCTGGATGTTCGCGATGAGGTAGTGCGTGAGGAAGCTCTGGTGCTGGATGATGCCGCGATACATGTCCACGAGGTAAAGAGCGCCATCGGGGCCGTTGCAGGCATTCACGGGGCGGAAGCGCTCGTCGGTGGAGGTGAGGAACTCGCTGCCCTTCGCGGTGTTCGTGGCTTTCACAAGGCCGTCGGTCTCGCTCATGGTGAAGCGCTTCACCAAATTCGCACCCGGCTCCGGCACGAAGGCATTGCCGCGATACGCCGATGGAAACGCATCACCGCGATAAATGAGCGCGCCACAGGTGGCGGTGGGACGTTGCAGCTTGCCGTCGGCGCTGAGTGTTTTCGCATCGTAACCGCGATTCACGCCGGGCGTGGGATGCGCGGGGTAGAGAGTCTGGTCAGCCGCGAGCTTCGTATTGATGCTGGTGGCGTTTCGCAGCAGCGGATTGCGAGCGAAGGCCTCCGTCGGCAGCAGATCGGCACGCAGCATGTCGGAGTTGTAATTGAAGTAGAGCCTGCCGTGGTCGTCCTGGCAGAGTCCCCACTGTCCGCGACCGAGTCCGACATCCTTCATCCACGTGCCGCCGCGCAGCTTCAGCCGCGAGCTGTAACCCGCGAACCAGATCGAGTTGTCCATCGCCCACACCGGTGAGTTCGCCATGTGCTCCGGCTGCCCGCCGAGCGTGCCGAAGTCCGTCGCCACGACTTCCTTCACATCCGCCACGCCATCGCCGTCCGTGTCTTTGCAAAAGAACAGATTCGGCGGCACGGCGATCAACGCGCCGCCATTCACCGCCATCACCGCACGCGGCATGACGACCTTGTCGAGAAACGCCGTCGCCTTGTCCATGCGGCCATCTCCATCGGTGTCTTCGAGCAACGACACACGTCCCGTGGCCTCTTTTTCGCCCGCGCCGTTCAAATCGTGCATGTAGCCGCGCATTTCGCAGACGTAGAGCCGCCCCTGATCATCAAAACTCATCGCCACGGGCGATTCGATCATCGGCTCGCTTGCCACCAGCTCGATGCGGAAGCCCTTTTCGACCGCGAAGCTCTTCATCGCCTCCTCCGGCGACAGCGGTGCAGGAGGTGGCAGCTTGAACTTCAGCTCGACCTTCTCCGGGCCGGCGTTTTTGGAATGCACTGCCAGCGCTTGCGGCGCGAGCGAGAGACAAAGGAGGGCGATGAGTGGGCGCGTCATGGGGGGAGGCGATTAACGAATCCGTTCTTCGCGTCCTCTCAACTCACTTCAAGCCGGAGTGGTGCCTTTGATGATGGGCGTGAAGTCGCTCCAGTTTTCGATGCGGAAGCCGCGAATGTCCCGAACCACATTGGCAAACCATGGCAACGCCTTCAGTGCCAGCAGGGCGGCGAAGAGATTCGCCATGTCGTTGTTCTCACTGACATAAACACTGCCCTGAATGCGCTCGAAGCTGAAGCGTTTCAGCGTGACGCCGATGTCGGTGTAGGCGGCGGTGACACCGCGAGGATGGTGCTGTGCCGCGTCTGCGACCACGAGATCGAAGGCTATCGCGAACATGGCTTCAGTGGGACTCGGGGTCGTTCAAAGCCTGCTCGGTAGGATAGTCGAGTTCCTCGCCCGTTTGCACCACAATCACATGCACCTTCTGCCCATTCACCGTGCTGACGACTTGGTAAGTGGGTCCATAGTCACCAAATGTGCGGTAGGTGCCGACCAAATCGGCAGCAGTTTTGGGCGAGGTGGCAATCGCGTTCATGGGAGGATGATGCTTCCTGGCGACGAATAGGCAAGGCGGTGCTTTTACTTCTTCGCTTTCGGCTTCGGCTGCTCGGAGGATTTGATGGTCAGCGAAGGTACAGGCAGGTTTTTGCCTGCGAAAGCATTCCAAGCGCTTTGAAACGCCGCAGCATCACGCACATCCCCCTCGGCGATCAGCCATTGGTAGCGCAGTTTGAAGGGCGCCTCGGCAGTCGCTTTGCCTTTGGGGAACATGCCGAAGCGGCCGTAGTCGCGGTAGGCGGAGGTGGCGGTGTCCTTCGGGTTGTCGGGATGATTGAGGATCACGACGGTGAAGGTTTTGCCTTCGGTGGTGAAGATTTCGGCAGCCCACGGCAGGTCGCGGGCTTTGTGGGCGTCGATATTTTCGCCGGGGAAAACATAGGTCGTCGTTTTCGTGTCCACGAGCTCGCTAGGGCGAAATTGCGCACCCGCATGCTCGGGATCGCCATTCATGTCGGCCTCGCCGCTGACGGTTTTGATCGCGCTGTTCATTTCGATGCCGAGGTAAAAGGGCTTCGCGGGCGTGGTGAAGCTGAAGCGGCGTTCTTCGGTGAGGAAGGGCGCGGTGGTGTCGCCCTGCCAGTCGATCTGCGCGGTGAAGGTGTTTTCGCCGGGCGTGACCTTCGTCACGACCTGATCGCCCTTCTTCATGTGCCAACGGTCATACGATTTGCCGTCGTAACCAATCTTGCTGAAGCCGAGGAAGATGCCGCGATGATGCGTGAAGTTGAAGCCCGCGCCTTTCGTGAGCCGCGCGGAGCCATCCGCGCTGAAAACATGCATGTAGGGCTTGTAGGTCTCGTGATGCTTCTCCGGTGTGCTGAGGTCATTCGCCATCATGAGCTTCGCCACGACCTTGCCGCCATTCGCTACGGCGACGTGGTCTTTTTCAGCGACGGTGATGTCGAAGGCTTGCGCGTGAAGCGCGAGGGCGAGGAATAGGAGGGTGTTTTTCATGAGAGAATCTTTTTGATGACTTTGGCACCTTCGACGCCGCTCAGGCGCGCATCAAGCCCTTGGAACTTGAAGCTGAAGGCGTCGTGCTGGATGCCGAGTTGGTGGAGCATGGTGGCGTGGAGGTCGTGGACGGTGACGATGTTTTCCTGCGCCGCGTAACCGAGGTCATCCGTGCTGCCGAATGTGACGCCGCGCTGGATGCCGGCACCGGCGAGCCACATGGACATGGCCTTGTTGTGATGATCGCGGCCGATGGGGCCTTTATTACCCTGCGCCATCGGTGTGCGGCCGAATTCGCCGCTGAAAACGATGAGCGTATCGTCCAGCATGCCGCGGCGTTTGAGATCGGTGATGAGAGCCATGCAGGCGCGATCGACTTCACCGGCGCGAAGCGGCAATTCCTCACGCAGGAGGCTGTGGTGGTCCCAATCGCGATGGTAGAGTTGGATGAAGCGCGTGCCGCGTTCGGCTAGTCGGCGGGCGAGAAGGCAATTCGAGGCGAAGGAGCCGTCGCCGGGTGTGCAGCCGTAGAGTTCGAGCGTTTTCGGGCCTTCGGGGCGGATGTCCATCAGCTCCGGCACGCTGGCCTGCATCTGGAAGGCCATTTCATACTGGGCGATGCGTGTGGCGATCTCGGGATCGTCGCAGAGGGCGGCGTGCTGTTTGTTGAGCGCATTGATCGCGGCCACGTCCGCGCCTTGTCGCTCACGGGTGACGCCGTTTGGACTAGTGAGATACAAAACGGGGTCGCCCTGCGAGCGGAGCTGCACGCCTTGATACTTCGACGGCAAAAAGCCGCTGCTCCATTGCCGTGCGGCGATGGGTTGCGGCGTGCGGCCTTTGCCCGTGGACACCATGACGACGAAGCCGGGCAGATCCTCCGCCTCGCTGCCGAGTCCGTAAGTGATCCATGCGCCCATGCTCGGACGGCCTGCGATTTGAGCGCCGGTGTTCATGAACATGTGCGCGGGGTCGTGGTTGATCGCGTCCGTGGTCATCGAGCGCACGAGGCAAATGTCATCCGCCACACTGCCGAGATGTGGCAGCAGCTCCGAGAGCTCCATCTGGCACTGGCCGTGTTTCGCGAAGCCAAACATCGGCCCTTTGCACACCAGTTTTTGCCCTTGGAGCTGCGCGAGCTGCTGTCCCTTCGTGAACGACTCCGGCATCGGCTTGCCGTCCATCTCCGCGAGCTTCGGTTTGTAATCGAAAAGCTCCAACTGCGACGGCCCGCCCGCCATCGTGAGCCAGATGACGCGTTTCGCCTTCTGCGGCAGCGGCAGCTTGCCCAGCACGCCGCGTGAGGCCGCCCCGAGCAGCCCCGGACTCATCAGCGAGGCCAAAGCGATGCCGCCGAGGCCTTGCGAGGTGCGGCCGAGGAAGGCGCGGCGGGTGTGGGAGGAGGTAAAGGACGTCATCGCAGGCAAAAACGCCGCTTTTTGGGCCCGGCTTGCCTCGGAAGGCGGTTCAGACGTCTCCACAGGCGGCATCCGCCATCTCCCAAAGGCGTGGAAATCCCCGTTTGACTCCCGAGGCATCTTGAAACATATCAACGCATCCTGATACGTTGATTTGAACCGTTTCAGACCCCAAACCTGAACCCACACACGCCCACTATGAGCGACTACAAAGTCAAAGACATCGCCCTCGCCGACTTCGGCCGCAAAGAACTCGACATCGCCGAGAGCGAAATGCCCGGCCTCATGGCCACCCGCGAGAAGTACGGCCCGAAAAAGCCCCTCGCTGGCGTCCGCATCACCGGCTCCCTGCACATGACCATCCAGACCGGCGTGCTCATCGAGACGCTGAAGGAACTCGGCGCTGATGTCCGCTGGGCTTCCTGCAACATCTTCTCCACCCAGGACCACGCCGCGTCCGCCATCGCCGCCTCCGGCACGCCCGTCTTTGCCTGGAAGGGCGAAACGCTCGAAGAATACTGGTGGTGCACCTGGCAGGCCATCATGTTCCCCGGCAACAAAGGCCCGCAGCTCATCGTCGATGACGGCGGCGACGTGACCCTCCTCATCCACAAAGGCTACGAAATGGAAAACGGCGACAAGTGGGTCGAGACCCCCTCCGACAACCACGAAGTGAAGGTCATCAAGGACCTCCTCAAGGACATCGCCAAGAAGCAGCCCGGCATCTTCCACGAGATCGTGAAAGAACTGAAGGGCGTCTCCGAAGAGACCACCACCGGCGTGCATCGCCTCTATGAAATGGCCAAGGCTGGCAAGCTGCTCTTCCCCGCTATCAACGTGAACGACAGCGTCACGAAGTCCAAGTTCGACAACCTCTACGGCTGCCGCGAATCCCTCCTCGACGGCATCAAGCGCGCCACCGACGTCATGATTGCCGGCAAGGTCGGCGTCGTCTGCGGCTAC
>CALMTT010000330.1 GCA_937872615.1 uncultured Verrucomicrobiaceae bacterium
GGATGCGGATGCCGGTGGCCGCGACCATGCCGAACATGACGATGCCGGCGCCGCCCAGCACCACCGTGGGCAGCGACTCGACCAGCGCCGCCATCTTGGGCAGCAGGCCCAGCAGGATCAGGATCACGCCGCCGGCCACGCAGACAAAGCGGCTCTTGATGCCGGTGACCGCGACCAGGCCCACGTTCTGCGAGAAGCTGGTGTACGGGAAGGTGTTGAAGATGCCGCCCAGCAGGGTGCCCAGGCCGTCGGTGCGCAGGCCGCGCGAGAGCATGGGCTGGTCGATCTGCTTGTCGGTCATCTCGCCCAGCGCCAGGAACATGCCGGTGGACTCGATCATCACCACCAGCATGATGAGCGACATGGTCAGGATCGACACCGGGTCGAAGATCGGCATGCCGAAGTGAAAGGGCAGCACCAGGTCCACCCACTTGGCTTCGCTGACCTTGCTGAAGTTCATCATGCCGCTGGCCGCCGCCGCCCTGGACAAGACAAGGCTCGACCGCCTGAAAGCGCAGATCCAGATGTGGACCTGCTCAGCGGAGGAGTTTGCCGCGAGGGCCAAAAGCTACGTCTCAAGCCAGGGGAATGGCCCTTATGAAAACGTGGGGCCGCTCATGTGGGCCATCGACCGCTGGGCGGAGCGCGATTTGCCAGGCACGCCGCTGGATGAACTGCTCTCCAACTCGGTGAGCGGCCAGTCGTGGAGCACGCCGTATGCGCTCATTCACTACATTCAGACGCGGGGCCGTTTGCGGCCGACGGCCTCGGCGGAGGAGTTTGTCACCGGGATGCTGAAAAAGTCACTCGGTGCCAAAATGGACTCCTGGAAGAACCAGATGGACTCCGCGGTGAACGCTTATTACGGCAGTGGCTCTTTCTCCGCCTCCGCTGGATACAGCGTCCTTGGTCTCGTGAACCAGCTCATCCGCAAGCCGGCCACCATCGGCCTCGGGCTGAAAATCGCCACGCTCACAGGCCTCTCCGGAAACGGCCAGTGGAGCAGGCAGTTGAGCAGTGCGCTGGAGCAGGCGGCCCGCACGCCTTCCGGTGCCCTGACCGCCCTCGAGGCCGCCGGGCTGCTCCTCGAAGCAGACAAGCTGCAACTGCCTGAAGGCACCAACAGCATGCCCTACCGTGTCTTGAACTCGCTGGGCTCGGTGAAATCGAAAGCGTCCAAAATCGCGGAGAAGCTGGCCGCTCACCAACCTCAAACCTTCGGTGTGGAGCTGGCGGCCGTCATGTGTACGGACCCGGTGGCACCTGCTTTGACCGCCTTCCTGAAAAAACGGCGCGCTGATCTCGCCAAGGTGCCTGAATCGAGCCGCGCAGGCCTCGCGAGCCTCATCAAATCCAAGATCCCCGGCCTCTCGCAGGGCAACTCGTCGGATCAAGACCTCATCAAAGCCGTCCAGCCGCTCATGGCCGTCGAACTCGCCAACTCCGCCGCCTTTGTGGACAAATGGCTCGCCACCACGAACACGAAGACCATCGAGGAGGATGACGATGACTACGAGACGAAGCTCGTGGATACCGTGCGGGAGTTGATCTTCACCGATCCTGATAAGGCCAAAAAGCTCTTCATCAAAGGCTGCGAGCTCATCGAGAACCGCGTCTCCGCCAGCCGCTGGGAGGGCATGAGCATGTGGAATGGCTGGACGCATCGTTCGGAGATGCTTGACCGACTGAAAGTCGCGAGTGCCAAGCCGGAGATCCTCGGTTTCTACATGAAAATGGTGCACGAGGACACCAGCGGGCACCTGAGCTGTGATGGCTGGGCCGCGGCGAGCTTTGGCGGTGCCTTGAACGAGCTGTGGCGCAACAACGGCGGCGGCGGCGCGATGGGGCGCGGCATCGATGCGGTGCTGCGCCGTGTGAGCGAGGTGCTCGGCGACACACCGGCCACGCTCATGCCGCTGGTGTTTCATGATTTCGTGGAAAAGCTGCCCCAGGCGCAGCGGGTGAATGCCCTGCGCTATGCCGCGAAGCTGCCGCCGACGCATCCGCAGGCCGCGCTCGGCAAGGAACTCGAGCACGCCGCTCGGCTCTTCCTCGCGAATGACCCGAATCTGCGAAACACGCCCAACGTGAAGAACTCGCTCGCCGAGCTCGGTGGCATGGAGCCGGCCTGGGCGCACTTCCGCGCCCGCCTGAAGGACACCAAGCTCCACAACCGCCTGCGCCACAGCCTCGGCCATTTTGTTTGCTACGAGGCCGGCGTCCGCGTCGATCCGGAGTGCGCCCGCCTCGCCGCCGCCGCCGCGCTGGAGACCATGAAGGCGAAGCAATCCATCCACGGCTATCAATACGGCTGGATCATGCACGGCTTCAACCAACTGCCCGTCGATGACGCATGGAAAGCCTCGGCGCAGGAGCATTGGGACGCGTGGATCGCCCGCTGCAACAACGGCGGCCTCAGCAAATACTCCCCGGCAGATTGGGCCATCAACTCAATCCTGCGCATGGTGGCCCGCAGTGGCGATGAAGAGCACGCTCGATCTCTTTTGCAGACTTTTCACCACACGCTCAGCAACGAAGCATCTGGCATCACCAGCCTCGTGCTCGGCGGCATGCAGAAACTCGCCGCAGAGCACTTCAGCTCGACTTGGCAGTCATTTTTTGTGAACACGCAAAAGGAACTGAGCTGGTCCCAGCAGCTCCAGGAAGGTCTGCCCGCCTTCAGGGCAGCCTGCAAAGATCCTGCCACCGCCTACCTTGGGGAGCTGTACCTCTCGGTCATGAAAGACCCGCCCAAACCGGATCAGGATGACATACCCGGCTTCAGAAACAGGGATAAACGCATGAAGGAGCTCGCTATGAAGTTCAAAGACATTCATTTCACCGATCCTGAGATGCGGCGTGATGCTGTGAACCTCATCTGCATGGATTGGAGTGCCGCTCTTGTGATCCCTGAGGTCGTGAACGAAATTGCCA
The DNA here is from genome assembly GCA_937872615.1 of uncultured Verrucomicrobiaceae bacterium. Lineage (GTDB taxonomy): Bacteria > Verrucomicrobiota > Verrucomicrobiia > Verrucomicrobiales > Verrucomicrobiaceae > Prosthecobacter. The sequence continues at coordinate 2,935 of CALMTT010000330.1, forward strand.
ATTCGACCGATATGGCCCAAATGGCCGGCTACACAGACACATGGGAGCATTGGCAGCAGTTAAAGCCCCTGCAAATCAGCCTCGGCATCCAGGCTGCCAACGGCGAGGTGAAGCCCGCCATCGCGCTCTATGACAAGGCTCTCGCCGCCACCACCTCGGAGGAGTACTACCAGAAATCTCTTGTTGTAGAGATCGGCTTCGGCCCCATCGCCTACACACCGTTCCAGTGGGTTGAGGATTTCAAAGCGGGCAGGCCCTCCAAGACGAAGGAGCTCATGCCATTCCTCGATCATGTGCTCGAAAAGACCCCGAAAAGCATGTACAACACGCACATTTCCGACGCCATCTGCCTGAAATGGCTGATCCACCTGCTGCACCAGGATGAGGCAGGCTTTGAGAAATGGAGAAAGGCACTCAAGCCCGATGATGCCACTCGGCATTACACCAACCTCGACAGCCGTTGGCAGATGTGGTCAATCCTCCAACGCTACTGTACTCCGGACAACCAAGTGCGTCTTAAGGTGTCTGATCGCCTGCCCCTGGTCACCGCTGTGCTCAAGAATGAGTGGACTCGCCAACGCTACCCCGCCACCGGCGCCGGCATCCCGAATCTCATCAACGAGATCGCCCAGAAGGTGAAAGTCTTCAAAACAGACGAGCTGGCCGTCGTCGCCGCGCAGATGGCCGAGGCGCTGCCGCGCATGGGCCGCACGGCGGGCGAGGCCGCTGATTACCTCGCGGCCCAAGGGAAACCCGAGCCAGCCGTCTCACTTTACGCGCTTGCCTTTCAGCACGCACAGAAAGAGAATCAGCGGGACTACTCCCTCGCCGCCGGTTATCTTTTGAAGCAGGCGGAAACGCTCGAGCGCATGAACAAGAAGCCTGAAGCCATCCAGATCCTCCAAAGCATCGAGCAGGCGCGAGTCGGCCCCGTGCTGAAAAAACAGGTCGAACTCGCCAGCAAACGTCTCAACACCCAGCCCCAGCCGAAAAAATGAAACCGCACGAGCACATCCTCAGCTTCCTGTCCGGCGTTCAGCGCAGGCTCAATCAGGCCCGCCTCGCCCGCGTGGTCAGTTTCACCCTCCTCGCCGTCAGCCTCGCGCTCACCGCCTGGTGCCTGTGGTGGATCGCCCAAGGCTACGCCGTGCCGAAAAGCGGCTATGGCATCGCAGCCCTCGCTCTGCCGGTCATCGCACTCATTGCCTGGCTCTCCGGTCTCGCGTCGCGTCGCGGAGCCGCACACGCCGCGGATGAGCACTTTGGACTGAAGGATGCCATCAGCTCCCACCTCGGATTCACGCAGGAAGGGCGTGAGGGCGAATTCGTCGCCTTGCAGGCCGAAACCACGGCGGAACGCGTGCAACAGCTCTCCGCCGCGAGCATTCCGGTCGTCTGGCCGCGCCGGATTTTCACCATCGCATGCGTGTTGATGGTCTCCTGTTTGCTCATGAGCTTCCGCAAGGCCTCGCCGGTCGTTTTGGAACGCATCGCGCTCGAAGAAGAAACCGTGCGCAAGTCCGAGGAGGTGAACAAAGAGCTCGAAAAAGAGATCGAGGACCTCATCAAGTCCGCCTCCGATGAGGAAAAGGAACTGCTGCAGCCTGATGAATGGCGTCGCTGGGTGCAGGAGCTGAAGGAGACCAAGGATCAAAAGCAGGCCATGCGGCAGTATGCCGAGCTGGAGCGACGTCTCGCCGAAGCCGCGCAGAAGCTCAACCAGCGTGAAAACGAGCAATTGCTCTCCAAAGCCGCCGAGGAGATGAAACAGGCCGCCGAGCTCAAACCCATCGCCAAGTCGCTCGACGAGCAAAACTACCGCCAGGCCGCGCAGCAGCTCAAACAGATGAGTTTGAAGGCCGATGTGCAAAAGCCCGATGAAGCTCGCAAAGAGCTGGCCAAGCTCAAATCCGCCGCGCAGCGCATGGCCGCCGCCGCTCGCAACTTTCAGCAGCGCAACGGCAACAACGCCAGCCAGAGTGCCGGTCAGCAAAACCAGTCCAATCAGAGCCAGAACAGCCAAAAGAGCGGCGAAGGCCAGCAAGCACAGGGCTCACAGGGCAGCAGCGGTCAGCAAGGCATGGATCAGCAGATGACCACTTTGGAAAAAGCCGTGCAGGACCTGCAACAGATGCTCCAGCAGCCGAATCCGAACGCCAGCCAGTGCCAGAACTGCCAAAACCAGGCCAATCAAGCCCTCGACAAACTTTGCCAGAGCATGTGCCAGTGCTCCGCGAAGCGTGACGTGCAGAAGAAGCTCCAATCCCTCTGCCAGTGCACCAGCATGTGCCAGGGCTTCATGTGCGACAAGGACTGCCAGAGCCTCGCCCAGTGCCAAAACCCGGGCAAGAAAGCCGGATCAAGCTCCCTCGAAAATCGCCGTGATGAAAGCGATCCCAGCGTCAACAACGGCAACCAGCAGCAACTCACCGGTCAAAAAGGTGCCGGCCCCAGCGACACCAGCACCGAATCCGCCGACACCGGCAGCGGCCGCGCCACCCAAACCGCCCGCCTCCAGGAAAAAGCCTTCAAGCGCCAGATGGAAAGCTTCATTCAGCGCGAAGACGTGCCCGCCGAAGTCAAAGAAGGCGTGAAGGAATACTTCAAAGGCATCCAGCAGGTCACGCCCGAGCCCGCCAGTCCCGCAAAACCCTGACGTGGATGGCTGGATGAGTGGATGGTTGGATTTCTGGATGGTTGGACAGCGACCTACCTCCCACCCACCGCCCATCCACCATCCAACCATCCATCGATCCCATTCATCCAGCCCCCGCACTCCCATGCCCGACACCGCCCACTTCAAAGAAACCTTCGAGAAACTCCGTGCTGAAGTCTCCAAGTTCATCGTCGGTCAGCAGGACATCATTGAGCAGGTGCTCACGGCCGTCGTTTGTGGCGGTCATGTGCTGCTCGAGGGCGTGCCGGGACTCGGCAAGACCGCGTTGGTCAACACGCTGGCCAAGGCGCTCCACCTGAAGTTCCAGCGCATCCAGTTCACGCCCGACTTGCTGCCGGCGGACATCGTGGGCACGCAGATCCTCGTTGAGCGTGGCGGGCAGAAGGTGTTCGAGTTCCAGCCCGGCCCGGTGTTCTGCAATGTGCTGCTCGCAGATGAAATCAACCGCGCCACGCCGAAGACGCAGTCCGCGCTGCTCGAGACGATGCAGGAAAAGACCGTCACCGTCGCCGGAGCATCGCACAAGCTCTCCGCGCCCTTCTTCGTGCTCGCCACACAGAATCCCATCGAGCAGGACGGCACCTATCCGCTGCCGGAAGCCCAGCTCGACCGCTTCTTCTTCAAGCTCTTCGTGCCTCTGCCGAGCCATGCCGACTTCGTCGAGATCCTCAACCGCACCGGCGGCAAGACCACGCCCGACATCAATGCCGTCGCCAGTGGCGAGGACATCATCAAAATGGGCGCACTCGTGCGCGAGGTGCCCGTCGAGGGCAGCGTGCAGGATTATCTCGTGCGTGTGGTGCGTGCCACACATCCCAACGACTCCAACGCCACACCGCAGGTGAAGAAGTATGTGCGCCATGGCAGCAGTCCCCGCGGCGCTCAGACCATCCTCGCTGCCGCCCGGGTGCGAGCCCTCCTCGATGGTCGCTACCATGTTGCTCGCGAAGACATCGCCGCCGCCGCCATTCCCGCCCTCCGTCACCGCGTTCTTCTCTCCTTCGAAGGCGAAGCCGAAGGCGTGAAAACCGACCAGGTCATCCAGGACGTCATCTCCACCGTCAAAGACTGATGGATGGGGGGAAGGCTGGATTTTGGGATGGGTGGATTATTGGATGAATGGATATTTGGATGCCGAGATGAAAACGAAGAACATAGAACGAACGGTTCCGAAGCCGCTGACGCAGAGGAAGAATCTGAACCGTGGATTCATGTCGTTGGAAGTCTGGCAGCGGGCGATGGATTTGTTTGTGCTCGTGTATGAGCTGGCTCAGCAGATTCCGGACTTCAAACTGCGCTCGCAGCTGGCTGACGCGGCACAGAGCATCTCATCCAACATCGCCGAGGGCTATGGCCGACGTTCGCTGCCGGAGTACATCCAGTATCTTTACATCGCCAAAGGCTCGCTCGCCGAGACCCTGACCCGCGCCATCGGAGCCGTCAGGACTGGCCTGATCGACGAGCCACAGTTCGAGTCCTTCGATGTCCTTCATTACGAAGTCGAAAACAAACTCCTCAACCTCATCAAGTCTCTCGAAGCCAAAGAAACCGCCACCCACTGGCAAACCAAGCTCCCCAGCACCCAGCCATCCATCCATCAATCCAGTCATCCAACCATCCAGTCATCCAACCATCCCCGCATCCCCCCGCTCTCCTAGTCGATGACGCTGACCGATCCATCCTTCATCCGGCGTCTGGACACGTTGTATCTTCTCGCGAGGAAGATCCTCGGCGGTTCGCTGCAGTCGGATCGTCGAAGCACGAAGAAGGGCGCGGGCATCACGTTTGCAGACTATGCGCAGTACACGTTGGGTGATGACTACCGCAGCATCGACTGGCGCATCTACGCGAAGTTTGAATCGCTGCTCATCAAGCTCTTCGAGCTCGAGGAGGATGCCACGATCTACCTGCTGCTCGATTGCAGCCCGTCGATGAAGGGGAAAATGGGCTACGCCCAGCAACTCGCCGCAGCACTCGGCTACATCGCGCTGAACACGCTCGACCGGCTCTGCGTGTATGGACTCGCGGATCACTTGAAGCCGTTGTTTGAGCCGTGTCGCGGTCGAAACCAGGTTATTCCGTTTTTGCGCAGTTTGGAGGCTGCACCGTGCTTTGGTGTGGACACGGATTTGAGCGTGTGTGCCCGTGAATTCGAGGCGCGGCATCGCCGCAAAGGTCTTGTGTGCGTCATTTCGGACTTCTTGCTGCCGAAAGGCTTCGATGAAGGCCTGAGCCGTCTGCAATGGCACAAGCATGAGGTGTTCTGTTTGCAGACCGTGGATCAAAACGACCTCAAATGCGATCTGAAGGGCGATGTGACGCTCGAATGCGTGGAGACGGGCCAAACACAAAAAGTCACCGTCTCGCCGCAAGAGGCCAAGCTCTACGAAGCGGCCGTGGCGGAGTGGAATGCGCAACTCCGCCAGACCTGCGCCAAACGCGGCCTCGGCTACATGCAGGCCACGCCGGAGGTCAGTTTTGAAACCGTGATCACCGACCTGCTGCGTCGAGGAGGGCTCGTGGCGTGACGTTGCTGGCTCCAGCCATGCTTTGGACGCTGGCGGCGATTCTGCCGCTGGCCGCGATTTACTTTCTGAAGGTCAAACCGCGTAAAAAGCCAGTCACGGCCTTCTTCCTATGGCAGCGCATCTTCACCGAGAAGAAGGCCTCCGCACTCTTCAAACGTCTGCGCGATGTGCTCTCGCTGCTGCTGATGGCGCTGGCTTTTGCCGCGATCGCTTTCGCACTCGCCGAGCCGGATTTCGCCGGAGATGAACGCAAGGACCTGCTCATCGTGGTGGATCATTCCGCGTCGATGTCAGCCACGGACGGCACTTCGCGGCTCGATCGGGCCAAACAACGTGCGAAAGACCTCATCATCGGCCTCAACGGCACGCAACGAGCCGCTGTCGCTTCCTTCGCCGAAGTGACACGCATGATCGCGCATCCCACGCGGCATCGAAAAGCGCTGCTCGAAGCCGTTGAGAGCATCCAGCCCACGGAACTGCCCTCACGCGTGGACGCATTGCGTGCGCTGCAACCCGGCGATGAGTGGATGAAGGATACTCGCGTGCTGCTGATCACCGATGGCTGTCTTGATGCGCCGGAGCAGCTTCAAGGCATCGAAATCCTCCGCGTGAGTGACAAGGCGGAAAATGCCGGCATCGCCCGTGCGGACCTGCGTGCTGTTCCCGGTGGCCCGGCACGGCTGGGGCTCTTTATTCTGCCCGCATCATCGTTTGAGAAACCGCTGACTACCGATATCGCGCTCACGCATGAGGATACCAAACGCATCGTGAAGCTCATCCCGGTGACCTTGCAGCCCGGTTTGAATCCCGCGATCACTTTGACCCTCGACGATACTCCCACAGGCCGCTGGACCGCAGAGTTGAGCCTGAAGGACGCGCTCACCACGGATAACATCGCGCATTTTTATGTCCCGCCACGCCAGCCGGTGCCCGTCGGCATCATGGCGGAAGATCCGTTCTTCCTGCAAAACGCCGTCGGTGCCTTTGAGCGGAGCGATCAGATGCTCAAGCTGGCCACCGATGCCAAAGAAGCACGATTGATCCTCGCCAAAGGCAAGGCGCCGACGGAGACGAGCGCGGTTGTTTTTCAACCTGCGGGCGAATCGGCGGCCTGGAGTGCTATCGGGGCCGAAATCGCCGCGCCGGTGCCGAAGATCATCGCCAAGGATCATCCGCTGCTGCGCTTTCTCGATGCGGAGAGCATTCAATACATCGGCGCACGCCAGATCACGCCGCCAGCAGGCGCGGTGGTGCTCGTGGCTGATGAAAGCGGTCCGCCGCTCATTTACCTGACTCGCGAAGGCGCACGCACGACCTGCGTGGTGAACCTCGATCCGCTCGCGGCGCAGTTTTATCTCAGCACATGGTTCCCGGTGCTCATTCACAATGCCGCGGCCCATCTCACGCATCGCGAGGACATGCCGACGGCCACTTTGCCCACCGGCAGCAGTGCCAAAGTGCCGGGCCGTGCGGACACCACACCTTACGGCCCGCTGCTCACGACAGGTTTTCATGAGGTGAAGCATGCCGATGGCGAATGGACGCTCGCCGCATCACTCGTCGCGCCCCCGGAGAGCCTGCCGCCAGCCGTGAGCATCGTCGAAAATGCACGCCCCATCGCCAGCGGCCAGGCACCGAGCTACTGGCTGCTCGCCCTTGCTCTCATCGTGCTCGTGGCGGAGTCCATCCTTTATCACAGGAGGAAGGTTGGATGAGCTTCACCACCTTCACGCCCTTGTTCTGGCTGCTCCTGCTGCTGCTCGCAGGCTGGGCTTACCGTCGTTCTTTGGTGGACCGGCCAACCGGTTTGAAGATCGCCTCGTTCGCGCTGCGCTTGCTTGGGCTGGTGCTGCTCGCCTTGGCACTGTGCCAGCCCTTCCGCGAGGAACC